>JANMHM010000006.1:0-22001 GCA_031375155.1 Candidatus Altimarinota bacterium | reverse complement strand
AGAGAAATTAAGAAAAGAGATAGATATGAACTATCTCTTTATTGCTTTTATAAAGAAAACATACGATGGACTTCTTCCTGGATCTGATCAAGAAATAGATGAAGCGATAGAGTTCGGATATAAGAAAACGATACTTATTTTGGTTGCCTCAATTATAGAAGCTTTATTATTGCATACTATTAAAGTACTTGAAGTAAAACATAAAAAATGCTTTGGAGTAAACAAGGTTCCACACTGAAAGCCCTTATGAGTTCTTGAAACTTGAGAAAAACTTGTTCTTTATAAAGAAACAGAAGTTGAGTTAGGGCTGATACAAAATTTGCAGACTTGATTACTATCTTGTGTGATAAATTCAGTACAGAATTTAGCTCTATTATTCACGATAAGCTTACACGAATGAAGATACTTAGAAATGGTATTCATATACATAGTAAAATCTCTAATAATAAAGACTATATTAGTACCAGTATAGAATCCTTACTTAAGGATGCCACAGAAATTACTGACTTGTGTAAACAAATATTGGAGCACTAACTATTTCCTATATTTCCTCCTCCTTAGCTCTTCAGGAAAATGTTCCTGGGAGCTTTTTCTCTCTTTAAGATTATGAGCGTATTCATATCACTTGCCATATCCTGCCTCTTTCATGAGAGCCGTCGGAGCATTTCTGAGGTGGATGGGGACGTTGAGATTTCAGAAATTTTTTATATCGTCATGCATGGCCTGCATCGCCATATAGACACGATTATCTTTCGGGAGACCAGCGAGATAATAGGCAGTATTGAGCATTGGGAGTTCACATTCGGGCATCCCCATCTTCTCACATATTTCGTAGGTCGCATTCGCGAGGATCATCGCCTGGGCGTCGTAGACGTCTTCTGAAGCGAAGTTGATCATGCGTCTTGTGATATAGCGAGGATCTTCACCTCCTGCGAGCATACGACCTATCCAATAAATGGCTGCATCTCCATCAGAGTCACGCAGAGATTTATGCATCGCAGAGATGAGATTGTAGTGCTCTTCCCCATCTTGATCGTACATGAGGGATTTACTTCCCGCCGCGAGGATATTTTCTCTTGTGAGGATTCATTCACCCTGTAGGATACAAGCTGTTTCGAGGAGATTCATGGTATTTCTGAGGTCGCCGTTTCCGAGATTGGCAATGAGCTTGAGTGGGTTTTCTTGTGTCCGTCATTCCTGCGTAGGCAGGAATCCAGTCTTTTTCTCCGTACTTTTCGAGGGAAAAGTACCAAAACCTTCGGGGGTGGCAACGGAGTTTTCACTTTCTCATTCTCGATCCTTGATTTTCACATCATTGCCACCCCCGAGCCCCCATACTATCTTCGAGTACCTTTCTCCTATTTTGGCGATATTTTTTTCGAGAAACTTTATGATTTCTTCTTCAGTTATCGGTTCGAGGATATAGGTCCGACAGCGCGACAGGAGCGCGTTGATCACGGTGAAGCTCGGATTCTCCGTCGTCGCACCGATAAGGGTGATGATCCCTTTCTCGACCCAGGGCAAGAGGACATCTTGCTGAGATTTCGACCAGCGGTGTATCTCATCGAGGAAGAGGATCGTCTGTCGACCCGACTTGAAGTTCGCCTGTGCTTTCGCTATCACTTTCACGACATCCTCCTTCTTCGCGAGAACTGCCGAGAGATGGTAAAACTCAGCATCCAGAGAGTTCGCGATGACACGTGCAAGCGATGTCTTTCCTGATCCTGGAGGTCACCAGAGAAGGATCGAGGGAAGTCGACCTGCTTCTATGAACTTGCGTATCGGTTTCCCTTCGCCGACGAGATGTGACTGCCCGACGAGATCGTCGAGTGACTCAGGCCTGAGAAGTGAAGCGAGAGGGGTGATGTCTTTTTCGAAGAGAGATTGCATGGAGGGATTATAGGATTTTTCATAGAAATGTAAAAAACACTTGAAAAATAGAAAATAGTGTGTATATTGACTCTGTAATTTATTTTTTTTAAAATACTAATATGGTTAATGTTATATCTTCTTAGTACAAAAAAATGACTTGCTACTATTGCTATGGCATTTCTTGCACAAAATGCCTTTGCTCAGCAAGTAGTTCATGCTTGTGAAAGGAACAGCAGCTCAACAACCGTAAATGGTAAGGTAGTAGAATCTAGTACTAGTTCAAGTTGTACAGTTTGAAAGAGTAAAACTTCTATTGCTGACTGACAAAAAATTATAGTTGATGGCGTAGAGTATTCTCGTAGTGGAAGCTTTATTTCATCAAAAATCCTTTATCCATCCAGACCTAATAATGATACAAAGAAAACCTGCTCTGAGATAATGCAGCCTGGTTTTATGGAGACAAGATGTATCTTACCAAACGGATGTATTGAAATCGACACACATAGGATAGGAGAAATGAGTACACGAATAGAGTGTCCCAAATAAACTTGCTTTTCTCATTTTTTCACTATAATCATCCCATGATAACGGTGCCAAACACATTAGTCGTCATACGATAAAAAGAGGTCTTTCTTGACCTCTTTTTTCTTTTTTGGATTTTGTCATCCCGTAGGGATCCCTTTTAAAATCATCTTAAGTGATTTACATACTTATTTCTCATAAGAATAGGAGAAAGCGATTCCTCCGCTTCGCTCGGAATGACAAAACAGAAAATCTGAAAATTCGCCAAATGAAGAAGCAAAATTTACAGAAACACAAATCCAAAATACAATACAAAAACCTTATCTTTTAGTCTTAGACGTTCTATGAAACTTATCTTCGTCACATGAGGTGTCCTCTCTGGTATAGGGAAGGGGATCTCTGCAGCATCCATCTGAGCGATACTCAAGGGTATGGGGAAGCGAGTCTATTGTCAGAAATTCGATGGATATCTCAATGTCGATCCAGGCACAATGAGCCCATTCCAGCACGGAGAAGTATTCGTTACAGAGGATGGAGCTGAGACAGATCTCGACATCGGTCACTATGAGCGGTTTCTCGATACAGATATGAATAAGTTTTCTTCCTTCACCTCAGGAAAGCTCTATGAAGAGATCATCACAAAGGAGCGCCGAGGAGACTATCTCGGTGGTACTGTCCAGATCGTCCCACATCTCACAGACCTCGTGAAGGAGAAAATCCGAAAAGGATATGAGTCAGCAGGAGCCGATATCTCCATCATCGAGATTGGTGGGACGGTAGGCGATATGGAAAATGAATACCTCCTCGAATCTGCACGTCAGCTCCAGCATGAGCTCGGGCATGACAATGTGATATTTGTCCATGTAGCCCTTCTGCCCTATCTCCTCGCTTCGAAAGAACTCAAATCAAAACCTATCCAGCACTCAGTGCGTACCCTCATGAGCTATGGTATCAGCCCTGATTTTCTCATCGTCCGAGCGGATACCGATATCCCAGAGGATATGATGGAAAAAATCTCTCTCGGGTGCGGACTCTCTCGTCGAGCGGTCATATCAGCGCCGACACTTGACTCTATCTACCGTGTGCCTCTGGCATTTGACCGAGAAGATTTCGGACAGAAGATCGCAGAGAATCTCTCACTCCCCATCGTGAAGCCTGATATGAGCGCATGGGAAGGATTTCTTGCGAATGTGGATGCCTCTACAGAGGTCCTTCGCATCGGAATGGTAGGGAAATATATCGAACTCGAAGATGCCTATTACTCGCTCAATGAGTGACTGAAGTGTGCAGGGTTCGCTCATAAAAAACGGGTGAAAATCAGATTTATCGAAGCGGAAAATATCGAAAAAGAAGGAGAAAAACTCCTCGAAGGACTCGACGGTATCTGTGTACCAGGAGGATTTTGAAATCGTGGTATCGAGGGTATGATCATGGCAGCCCGATATGCTCGTGAGAAAAATATACCGTATCTCGGAATATGTCTTGGTTCTCAGATCATGGCGATCGAGTTTGCTCGAAATGTTCTCGGTATCGTCGATGCATCGAGTGCAGAGTTCACACCAGAAGGCCCACACAACATCATCCATATCATGCACGATCAGAAAGATCTGACGACAAAGTGAGGGAATATGCGACTCGGATCGTACCCGTGTATCATCCGTCCTGGAAGTCTCGCAGAGAGGGTCTATGGATCCCTCGAAGTCACAGAGCGACACCGCCACCGCTTCGAATTCGACCCTGCGTATCGTGCCCGTATGGAGGAGAAGGGATTCATCGTATCCGCGACATCACCCGATGGGAGTCTCGCAGAAGTCGTCGAGATCAGAGATCATCCCTATATGATCGCGACACAGGCTCATCCTGAGCTTATCTCTCGACCGTTCCACCCACACCCACTCTTTATGGGATTCGTGAAAGCGATGGTAGGATAGAAACTTGCAATTCGAGGAGATTTTTCTATACTTCACCCGTACAAGGAACACACACAGTCACACAAACACAGTGGAATGTTTCCGTAAAAGATAAAAAATCTTTTGTGTTTTCTGTTTGTGTCTGTGTTTGTTTGACTCGCTCGGGTGGTGGAATGGTAGACACGTACGTTTCAGATGCGTATGCCCTTCGGGTGTGTGGGTTCAAGTCCCATCTCGAGCACCAGTCAAAATCAAATCTCATCTTTTTATAGGGTGAGATTTTATTGTATTTTCTCGAAATATGTGCTACAATTAGCATATGGCTACAGAAATAGAACGACAATACGTCGTAGACACATCACATCCTGACTGGGAAACCCTGAAAGCAGGACTTCCCGCGAAGAAATATGTCCAATCTACTATCCACCAAGGTGATGGAAACAAACTCCGTGTGAGACTCATCGAAGACATGAAGACAGATGAAAAAACTGCAGCATTCACATTCAAAGTAGAGAAAAAAAGTGGAAAAGATGGTCCCAATATCCGTGATGAGTATGAATGGGAAGTGCCCTACCGTGTGGCACTCTATATCATGATCGGACATACGGAGGTTATCAAGATCCGCTACTCGTATCGACATACCGATGGGAAAACTTGGGAATTCGATGAGTATCAGTGAGCCAATGAGGGTATCGTCCTCGCGGATATCGAGCTCAAGGATATCGACGAAAAGTTCGAAATCCCTTCTTGGATCGGACAAGAGACGACCAAACTCAAAAAAATCACCAATAACTCTTTTTCCCTACATCCTTTTTCTCACTGGTCGACTGAAGAAAAAGAGTGGTACGAAGAATTGAAAAAGAAAAAGTAATATACTTCTTATGAAACTTCCTCTGCAAAATCCTATCATCCACGCTCTTCTTACAGAGCTTGTTACTATCGAACAAGAGATGAAAAAAATCTGACACTGGAAGAGCGAGCGCTCCACGCAGGATAATGCCTGGCTTCCTCTCGAGGAGTGGATCACTATAGTGATGATGCCGAGAGATAGAGCTCTTCTCCTCAAATGAGAGATTCCAGATAATCCCAGTGTTGGTAATATGGCACTCTGTGACTTCAAAAAAACACCAGATACAGATCACCTTACGAAACTTCTCATAGAGTACCAAAGAACTCTTGAGAAAAGTCAGAAGAAATAATTTTTGACAGATTTCCATATTTCTGTATCATCATCTCATGACTCACCAAGTTCGCTTCGCATAGCTTGTCCCCGTTCCCCTTTCGACTTTCGAAAGGTAGTTTTTGTGCAAAATACTAAAAATCCCCCTCGAAAGTCATACAAAGAGGGGGATTTTATTTTCAAACCTTTCAAATATATGGGACCCAAACTATAGATTGAGTTGATCGAATCAATAAGATCGGTAAAGAACTTACCCAAGCGCTCTGAATTCACAATCTTTCCAGTATGACAAAAAGACAGGTAGATATTGCCCTTTCATTACAGGATGTCATCTCAAATATATGAGATAGTTGGTATATCAAACAAATACCAAATCGTAAATTTGGTGGTGGATCTAAAGAAACATCATCCAAACTCCTTCTCTGAAAATTAAGAAAACGTTTTTTCCCTTCCGAAAAATAATCTTTTCTCTATAATACTTCACGTTAACCATTTTCCTTATGCAATACCTTTCTCGCCTTCCTTTCAAAACACAGAAATCAATCCCATCTGGTTCGGATAATCGTGGAACAGGACTCCTCCTCCAGGCGGGAATGATCCGTATGACTCTCGCATGAGCCTACTCATTCACGACGCTCGGGTTGCGCATACTTCGCAAGATTGAAAACATCGTCCGTGAAGAGATGTGTGCTATAGGATCTGCGGAAGTCCTCATGACCGCTCTCGGAGCCAAAGAATCATGGGAAAAAACAGATCGCTGGAACTCAGTGGATGTCCTCTTCAAACTTCCTTGAGCGGAAGGGAAAGAGTATGCGCTCAATCCTACTCATGAGGAAGTGGTCACGCCACTTGTCGGAGAATTCATCCAGTCGTATAAAGACCTCGATGCCTGCTCGGTCTTCCAGATCCAGTGGAAATTCCGTAACGAGAAACGTGCCAAGTCAGGACTCCTTCGCGGTCGAGAATTTCTCATGAAAGATGCCTACTCATTTCATCGTACACAGGAAGATCTCGATACGTATTTCGAGGTGATGCATAGCGCGTATGACCGAGTATTTGCTCGTCTGGGGCTCGCGGACTCGACGCACTATACTTTCGCTTCGGGTGGAGACTTCTCGAAGTATTCCTACGAGTTCCAGACGGAGCTCGGTATCGGTGAAGATGAGATCTATATCTGTGAGAAATGCGGGCAAGCACATAACCTCGAGATTATTCATCCAGAAGCATTTGTCTGTGCAGAGTGTGATCATACGACATACCAGAAAAAAATCGTCTCAGAAGTTGGAAATATCTTCAAGCTCGGATCGCGTTTTTCTGATGCATTTGGGCTAAAATATCAGGATCGAGATGGAGTCGCGAAAAATATGGTGATGGGCTGTTATGGTATCGGTATCTCTCGTCTCATGGGAGTCATCGCAGAGAAATTCGCCGACGAGAAGTGACTTATCTGGCCAGACTCTGTCGCACCATATTCTCATGTGATCATCGTGATCGGAGATCATCTGGGAGAAGCAGAAACACTCGCGAAAGAACTCGAGAAGAGCGGTGCCGAAGTCCTCATCGACGATCGAGATACTGGATTTGGACAAAAAGCAGGTGATGCCGATCTCTATGGTATACCCACTCGTATCATCCTCTCAGATAAGACGATCGAGAAGTGAGGGTATGAGGTGAAGGGTCGAAAAGAGGTAGAAGCAAAAATAATTAACTATTCACTTTAGACTTTCCGTGAAAAAACTTCTCCTCTCTCTCATCCTCCTCTCGATCCTTGCTATCTCTCCCTGGTTTCTCATCTCATGGATGGCATCAGGGAGCCTCTATCGTGATGTTGATACTGTTCCAGAGCGGAGTGTCGGACTTCTACTTGGTACGACACCATCCGTTGACGGGATGAATAACCTTTTCTATACGACTCGTATCGAGGCTGCGAAAATGCTCTACGAGCGAGGAAAGATACACCATATACTCGTCTCAGGGGACAACGCTACTGCCTCCTACAATGAGCCTGAGGCCATGCGAAAATCTCTCGTAAAAGCCTGAGTACAGGAGTCAGATATCACCCTCGACTATGCAGGATTTCGTACGCTCGACTCAGTCGTACGAGCGGGAGAAGTATTCTCTCTCACGGGAGGATTTACCATCATCTCTCAGCCGTTCCATGTCGAGCGAGCACTCTTTCTCGCCCGAGCCAATCATATCGATGCTATCGGCTATGGATCGGCGAACATCAGCATAGAACTCGGACTCCGTACGTATATCCGTGAGATCGGAGCTCGCTGGATCGCCCTCTATGATGCCGTCTTCGGGACTGATCCTGTCGTGCTCGGGGAGACAGAGAAATTGAATGGGAAATAAATTTGGAGAAATAGAGTAAATTATGATATAATAGTACTATGGAAAATGAAAACTTAAGCAATGATTACCCAAGAAAACTTTCCGCAGCTCTTAAAAAGACAATAGTAAATAATGCGGATAACGTTCATAGTATTATAGGATTTTCAGACTATTTAGAACATCTTCAAACTTTACCAAATTATACACGAAAGGCAAACTGACTAGAGAAGGCATCACAACAGTTGTTCGCTAATTATATTGATGATGCAAAGCATATTTGGAATGCCTTTGATGAAGAGAGTTATAACGTCTGAGAGACCTTATTTGATAGAAGACTCTTGGTAAGAAGAGGAAAGTTCGATGTTTACTTGAATTATAACGCATACGATTTTTATAGGGATACAAATCTATCAATTTCTTTAGTTCATCCTGAAACGTGAATAGAAGCGGCTATACTTTGATTCTTTATACTTCCAGATAAATCTATAGAAATTTTCCAACTCCAATGAAAAAGAAAATATGGAATTTGAGAGCGTGAATTCAAATTACTTATAGATGAATCAAGAGAATTCTTAGAGAAACTCTGATTTAAAAAAATCTTCATAGTGAGATCAGAAAAACTTTATCTAAAAAGAGTTCCGACTCATTTACCAAGTCATATACAAAATGAAGAAGATTATAATTCTTGGCTTAAGAAACATGCATTAAGAATGACCCTTACGTATGATGTAAATCCGGTAAGAAAATGGTGATTTAAAATCCCTCCTGAGACTCATGTAATGGATTATTCATGAATAATGAATCTTCATTAGCAATTTTAAGGAAAATCTCTATAATCCGCGCATCTTAAGCGGATTATTTTTATGCCCAAAAACCAAATACTTGAACATATCACTATCGATAAGCTCATCTTCGGATGAAAGTGACTCGGTGTCGCGCCTGATGGTCGCAAGGTCATCATCACGGGAGGGTGTATCCCTGGAAGTATCGTGAATGTCCGTGTACTGAAAGAGCGAAAATCTCACTACGAAGGACAAGAACTCGATATAGTGAAGAAGTCTCCTCTCGAAGTCCCACTCCTGCCATGACACCAGCTCTATGGTGGTGCGAAGTGGCTGACGATCGGCTATGAGTATCAACTTCGAATCAAGGAATGACAGGTAAAAGAGGCATTTCATCATCTCGGTGAATTCACCTCTGATACCATCTGGCATCGGATCATAGCTTCACCAGAAGTGTATGGTTACCGCAATAAAGTCGAGTTCTCTTGGGGGAAATATATCAGTGAGCGTGAAAGTGTCCATGATGATTTCCGATTTGGTTTTCATGCTCAAGGGCAGTTCGATCGTGTCATCGACTGCTCGTATTGTGCTCTCGCAGACGAAGAGATCAACTCGATATTCCGAGAAGTCGATACGCTTTCTCGTACTTCAGGATTTCATACATACGACCCGAAGACACAGGTAGGATTCTGGCGACATCTGGTCATACGCAAGGCGCATAAGATGGGAGAGATCATGCTCATCTTTTCAGTGAATGGACTTCTCGACGGTACCGTCATATCGACGAGAGGAGACATCCTGCCCTGAAAGACAGAGCAAGATTTCTCGCAAGACTCGAAATGACAGGAGCTACAGGTACGAGATTTTTTCACAAAAATGGTTCCACAATTGACCGAAAAATTCCCTCACATTGCTTCTATATACTTTCTCGAGAATACTGGACGAGCCGATATCGTCACGGGGAATCCTATCCTTCTCTTTGGGAAGTCTGCTATCACGGAGAAGCTTCTCTGACTCACCTTCGAGATTCAGCCAAAGTCATTTTTCCAGGTGAATACCCTCGGTGCGGAGAAGCTCTATACAGAGGTTTTTCACCTCCTTGAGAAAGGAGGTGGCTTGAGTGAAACGAAAGACGGAGGATTGGCGCTGTGAAATACAGAAACCCCAATCCCCCTGTCGCAAAGCGACATCCCCCTTTCTCAAGGGGGCAAAATACTCCTCGATCTCTATGCTGGTACAGGGACGATCGGTATCCTCCTCTCGAAGTATTTTGACACTGTCTACTCCGTCGAGCTCATCGAAAGTGCGAGTGCGGATGGTGAGAAAAATGCAATCAGGAATGGTATCACAAATGTACAATTCATCTGTAAAAAAGCAGAAGTATTCGCTAAAGAGTGGAAAGAGTGAGACAAAAAAGCAGATACGATCGTCATCGATCCTCCTCGAGATGGGATGCACCCCGATACCCTCCCGAGTATCCTCTCATTCTCAGCTCGTGAGATCATCTATGTATCATGTAACCCTGCGACACTTGCTCGTGATCTCGAAGTCCTCGTCGGAAAGACGCGAGATGAGAAGACAGAGAAACTTCCGAGATATCGTATCACCGATGTTGCTCCAGTCGATATGTTCCCTCATACCCACCATATTGAGACGATCGTCCGACTCGAGCTCATATAAGGATTTCTCGTTTTTGAGGAATCCTGGGTTACTGATAAAAATCCCCTGAAATTCAGGGGATTTTTATAGAGATATCTATTATTGGTTTGCTGCTGGCTCATTTGGACATGTACCACTTCCATTGATTATTCCTGCGTTTGCGAATACAGCATACGCTTTCGGTGTTTCACTCCTGTTTGTTGGTACTTTGATTTCATCGAACCAAGTAGTGAGACTGGAAACATATCCCTGGAATGATCACTCACTATAGTATCCTCCACTCCTGTTATCGAGCCGAAGACCAGATCGAGGATTATTATAGAGACTATACTTGATAGCATATTTTGTGGATGATCCCGTTCCAAATTGTATACACTTTGTATCGTTTGCTATCGTTTGGAGAGTTGAAACAGAAGTGCTTGTAGTAGAAGGTGGTGCATAGGTCATCGTTCCACCACCCACCTGTTTTGCACAGAAGAAATTTCCATCTAGCCCAGGTGGATATATTTTGAATCCACTTCCTGCAGCTCTACAGATATCGGCACAACTATTTGGTAAGTCCGAAAGGTAGATATACCAAGAAGTGACATCATTTGGCTGAGGTCTGATACCAGTCTCCGGTTCTCTCGGAGGAAGTCTGCATCCGCTCGTTCGTGATGGTGCGACAGCCCCGTTGGTCACCCCAGCAGGACAGTAGAGGGGCACATCATTCAGAGAGTCCTTATCTACCCCGACGAGTTCTCATCCGAGAGCAGTTCCACCTGCACCCCCATAGTATCCACCAGCATTGATAATAGTCCAGCTGAGTACATTATAGAAGTGATAATGGTAATTTTGAGGGATAAGTCTTCCATTTGTTCCTATAGTACAAGTGGTGTTTGTATTATAGGCACGAGTATCATTGGCGACACAGTTCAGAAGTTCCATATGCGATCCTGCTGGGCAAGCAGGGGGTCTTGGTTTACACGTATAGTACGTTCCACCAGCATCTGTGACTTTATCGACATACTCCTCACTCGTAGCTGCGATACAAGGTCTACAAGGACCATCGAGATATTGTCTTCCGCTTGGACATCTTCCAGACGTGAGTGTTTTCGCGCGCGTATCGGGTTTTGTATTGCACTCTGTCGGTATACTAGAAACACCCCGTACCTTATCGAATGCAGGACAAGTTGGATCTACGAGAGATGCTGGATTTCGAGTATCTTTACACTCGATCACCTGAGTACCACTCAGACAAGCAGGAGTACTATTATGATCACAGGGATTCCCGATAATTGGTAGGGGACTTGCACAATTACCTGGACGAGGACTGAAGTCGTTTGAGTTATAGAGTTTACCCGTAAAAGCTCCATAGAGTGGAGCGCTCGCTCATACGTCTCCTCCAGCAGACTTCCGTGTTTCTACTGCTGCAGTTGTGAGAGTTGCTGCAGCTTGATCGAGTCCATCAGCGACTTCTCGAAAGTAGTTTGCTCTATCAGGCTCGGTGGTTGGAGCATTATCAGTGATGATTCTATTGATAGCAGTGATTGTTTCTGATGATGATACAGTCGCGAATATATATGAGATGCCGCATCCGACTACTGCTGAGAATAGACTGATGATCCCATATCGGATCCACATTCGTCTTTTTGTGAGAGAGAGTTTCATGGGAAATATATAGATAATAAAAATGATACCCTGTAAGAGTATCATTTTCTTTCTTAGAATGCAAATTTGCACTACTTTTTTATCGCACACCCTGTGAGTGTCTCTGCGCCGACGAGAACTGTAGCATTGTATGCGTACTTGATATCACTCATACCATCACTACAACTTCCTTTTGTCAGGGTGACGAAGAACTCTCACTTCATATCTTTAATGCTGATAATAGCTCATTTGTCTGTCTGACGAGTGTCATATTTTTTTACTACTACATCTTTCTCACCTGGTCGAGAGAGAGTCGTTTCATTCGCAGTGATTTCGACTGACCAAAATGGCTCTGTTCCTTTTGCAGAGAAATTTGCCCCTACAGCCACCGTATCATCACTTTTTACGTCTGCTCCACCAGATAGTGGTATAGAAGGATAGGGATTGACTGGAGTTTCTGTTTTCGTAGTGCCTCACCACGTACATGCTGAGAGGAGAAGGACAAGCGTAGAAACGAGAATGATGTTTTTCATAAAAAATGGGGGTAAAGAATACATTCCCATAGTATACTTTTTTGACTGAAATCAAATTATTTTATCTCAATGGTGAATACCGTCCCCTTTCAAATCTCACTTTCTACCCGTATTTTCCACTTATAGAGCTTCACGATACGATCGACTATAGAGAGTCATATCCCTGTTCCTGCATGTTTCCCACTTCGCTCTGCCCGATAAAATCTCTTCCATATTTTTGAGAGCGATTCCTCTTCCATCCCTATACCTGTATCACGTATGGAAAGTGTACCCTTTTTTCCGATGATCTCTATATCACCTCATTCTTTGTTATAGGTGATTGCATTTTTCAGTATATTTCCGAAGAGGAGAGAGAAATGTTTTGGATCGATCATCCCCTGAAGCCCAGTATCTATATCAGTTGTGACAGTGAGGCGCTTTTCCTCAATGATGTTCTTATACTTTCGTACTTCGTCTTCTACGCTCTCCTTGAGCCTCAGTACGACTTTCTTTTTTTCCTTCAGGTTCACCAGTTCGAGGAGTCCATCGAGTGATCCTGTCATAGAGTGTATCGTCGATATACTTTCCGTTACGAGTGACTTATCCTCTTTTTTCGAATCACGGAGAATCTGGAGATTTCCAGAGATGATGGCGAGAGGCGTCTTGAGTTCGTGCCCTGCATCGTTGATGAAGTGATGCATAGAGTCGAGGTTGTCCTCTACCGGCTCGAGAGTCTCACGGACGAAATACCTTCCCATGAAGTAAAACGGTATGAGAATGATTAGGTCGAGCGCGAGAAAACGGAGTATATCCCGAAGTATATCATCGATGGGATACCCTCATTTGCGGAAAAATATGGTAAAGGTTTCTCCTCCGACATTTTCCATCTTTCTCATGATGACTCCCCCCATCTCTATCGTCGTACCTACAGGCATATCTACGAGTTTTCCTCCTCCTATGATCTCATTTGCATCCTCTCGTTCTATAGGTCCACGTACATCGAGGACATTCCCACTTTTATCGATGATGAGGGCGTTCATACCGATAATGGGTTTTCGCGAAGTCCGTTCTCATCCTCATGCTCGACTCATGATCGAGACGATCTGACTATCGAAGTCGGCTCTCTGGAATTCCCCTTCTGTATAGAGCCTTCCAGTGATGAAGAGTCCTTCGAATACGAGGAGAAAGAGAAACGCTCATCCGACAAAGAGTCTGATGAGTCGCTGTTCTGTGGAGATGAGAGAGTGCGGTGATGACATGGGTATTAGAGATTTTTCGAGAGAGAGTAGCCATATCATTTATGGGTTTCTATGATTCCAGGGATTTTCTTCCTGAGGTATCCGATATAGACTTCGACGACTTTCTGTTCTGCCCATGCGTCGTAGACCCCCCATATTTTTTCTGCGAGTTCGGATTTCGGGATAGTTTTTTCGTGATTTCTCGCGAAATAGAGAAGGAGTTCATATTCTCGCTTCGAGAATTCTATAGTCTTCCCTTGATACCTTACTCTATGACTCGATACGTCTATCTCGAGCTTGCCGAGGTCTATGATCTCAGTTGACTTTTGATCTGCGCCACGCCTTCCGAGTGCTCGGATGCGCGCTACGAGTTCTCGGTAGTCACAGGGCTTCGATAGGTAGTCGTCAGCTCCATAGTCGAGTCCAGTAACTATATCATCTCGTGTTCCACGAGAAGTAAGCATGATGATGGGGGTAGACTTTCCCTCACTTCTGAGTCTTCGACAGATCTCGATACCGTCCATACCAGGAAGCTCGATATCGAGGATGATGACGTCGTAGTTATTATTCACAGCTTCCATATATCCATCCTTTCCGTCAGTTCTGAGCGTACAGCTGATATCCTCATTCGCGAGGTAGCGAGTGACGGTCTGGGCGAGTGCGATGTTATCTTCGATGAGAAGGGTATTCATAGAGTGTAAGGTAAGATATTATAGAGATGTTTCTCTTATTTCCAAGTCTTCGAAATCATATGACGCGACGATACTCGAGTCTGGGCCACTCGTAGAGTCCATATCCAGAGATACATCTTGGGTGAGAAATCCGATACATGAAACAAGAATAGTAAGAAAAATCTTTTTCATCCTCTCATGATATAGGAGAAGTGTAAGAGGAAGGTAAGAGTTTTTATGATGTTTACTGAGCGAGTTGTATTTTAGCGAGAAGTGTGCTATTATTATAGCAATAAAAACAATTCTTATGCCAGAAGCAATCACAAACGTGTGATGAATGGATAGGCCTACTTTACCCAAGAAATATGTATTTCCTAAGGTTCCTCAGTGGGATGGGATCAATAATACCCAGATTATTTCGCCAGTAGATAATCCTGAAGAGGCATGAACATATGGGAGAACGAATAATCATCTTGACCGGATTACTCGACTATTTCCTCGTGCAACAGAAGGATCCGTCGAGAAGAGAGAAGAACCTCAGAGAGAAGTTATTTGGCTTACTGGAATCGTGCATCGTAATCCATTTTGAATGATTGATTTTTTTAATACATTCAATAGTAAGTATTGAGCAACATTTACATTTTTCGATAACCCTAAGGCAACATATAATCTTGATCGTATAGCTGATCAAGTCATTGACTATCTTGGCCAACTTGTAGAACGTGATTCTGCAAAGGAATTTGTCATCTGTGGTGCAAGTGCTGGAGAGATGCTCTCACGAAGAGTCTATGAGAAACTCAATACGGAGAAACATAAGCATATACTACCACACATAAAACACCATTTCTCTGTGTGTTGAATATCTACATATGAAGAGTTGTCTGGCCCACAGAAAATAGTTCTAAGTATCGCAAATTCACCTATGGGTCCTTCATTTGGGAAAAAACTTGCAAAACACCTTGCCCAGCGCATTAATACTACTCTTGATGGCTGATTAACAAAAATAGCCTGAGATGTGTTTCTTGCTCCTGTAAACCATAAAAATTCTGAAATATTGCAATGAATATGGGGAAAGAGACATCATAGTACACAATTTCCTCAGCAAGGTGAAAGGTTGAATAAGGCACATAGGGAGCGTTGAGCTATAAGTCTTACTGAAGCACATCGTGATATATTCCGTACTATTACAGATCAAAAGTACATCGCTCAAAGACCACAGAATACACCTCCAGCAACCATTCTCTATAGCTCTAATGATCGATGAACCAAATGAACATATGCTGATCCTCAGAAAAATGCCAGAGTAGGCGCTTCTTTCTATAACCGGGCAAATATAGTCCAAATGTATAAATGATGACATGTAGATGTCGTATTCCAGTCTGAGAAGTATCTTGAACCAATGAGGGCTGAGCTTGATAAAATATGGACTGCCTCCGAGAAGGAATGACAGGAATAATTTTACTTTGGTGTAACCCTCAATACAATCGCATAAATAATCTTCTTTTATGCGATTTTCTTGTATTGTGCCTGCCTATAACGAGTGACCACGTATCGCGTCAGTCCTCACAACGGTACTCTCATGTGATGAGATCGATGAGGTGATCGTCGTGAATGATGGGTCGACAGATGATACACAATCAGTGATCGATACTTTCTCTCATCCTAAGCTCCAGAAGATCTCTCAAGAAAATGCAGGGAAGACAAAAGCTGTTTTTGCTGGCATAGTGATATCCACGTGAGACTACATTGTCCTCATTGATTCAGATCTTTTATATCTCAAGCCAGAGCATATAAAATCCTTAGTTGATCCAATTATACAGAAAAAGGTAGATGCAACTCTTTCCATGAGGGAAAATAGCCTTGGAATATACAGCGTTCTGGGTTATGATTTTATTACCTGAGAACGAGTAATGCATAGATCGATCTTCTCTGATACAGCGTATTTCCTGAATTGACCAGGATATTGATTAGAGGTAAAAATCAATGATAAACTTATGGAAAGTAACGCTATGGTACTCAGTGTAAAGTTAGATGGAGTCATTACACCCTGGAAGACGATGAAAGTAGGAAAATGGCAAGGATTTATAGAGTGAATAGATATGACACATCAAGTGATTAGGAGTCTACCATTATCAAAAATAATAAAACAATGTCAATTTTTTTACTGACAAAAAAACTGTAGGTCCATATAGTCTATAGAGGAGAGAACAGTATACGTAATTCTGCTAGATAGTATCATGCAAGTCAGAATAATAGTGGAGTTGGGATACATAGAAAAAGTGCATATATCAAAAACTTTCTAATTGAGACACTAGATTTCCCTATTAACATAAGTCCAATTGGCGCCATGTAGGGTGTCACTTTAGATAAAATGATTGCATATAGTAGATTTGTTTGTATGAGTCAATCTAGCTTTTTGGTAAAAGAAAATTCTTGCTCAGTATCTATGGTAGTTGTGACCTTGAATAAGTTGAGTCCATATCGTCCGATACTGTAGAAGAGGAGATCTCCGAGGATATCGCCTATCCACCCGAGCATAAAAACAATATAGATATCGAACACTCAGAGTGAAGCGAGAAATGCTCCAGCGAATGTCACGAGGGGTCACTCGACTACCATAAGGAGAAACATAATAATATACCCTCCTGTCTGGAGTGTAGCTATAGTCTCAGGATTGAGGTAGTGACTTAGATCCATGTGTCTTTCGGGATGAGGGATTGTACAGAGAGGAATCTCTTACTGTAGTCTTCCCAGTTATATCTATCTGCTTTTTTTCTGCAATATTTTTTCTCTATTTTCTCTATCCGAGTGAGTCATGATCCGAGAGGTTTCCCATAGGGTACGAGGATGCCGTCTTTCCCATCTGTGATGATAGATCGTGGTCACTCCACATCGTAGGCGAGTACAGGTATGCCACAGGCAAGGGCTTCGATATTGACGAGACCGAGCGTATCAGTAAGTGATGGGAATACAAATACATCGGAGCTCCTATATATATCTCAGAGTTCGTTTTTGGTTTTATATCCGAGAAAGTGGATATCTTCGAAATTTTTCTCGAGTGACTCACGTAGTGGTCCATCTCCGACGACGATTTTTGTCCCTCAGGTCTCTATAGCGAGAAAGTCTCAGATATTTTTCTCTACCGCGACTCGTCCGACGAAGAGAAGTATCGGTTTCGGAAGATCCTGAAAAAGAGTTTTCTTTCCAGGAAAAAAGATCGAGTGATCGACTCAAAATGGAATGACTTCTATCTTCGAGCTCTCGTATTTATTTCACTCGAGATATTCTCTCATAGACTCACTCGATACGATGATATGCGTCGCAGAGTTATGGATATAGCGGAGGACTCAATGGACGAGCTTTTCTTCGATAAATGGAAATCTGATAGCTATATACTCAGGAAATTTGGTATGAAATGCTGAAGTATAGGGGATAGAGAGTTTCTGACATGCTCGTGCAGCAGCGAATCCGATAGTCCCTTCGGTGACAATATGGATCATATCTGGCTTCTCTTCCTGTATTATCGAGGATATTTTTTTCGCGGTCACGATAGCAAATCGGACTTCTGCATACGTCGGGAATGGTACACTCTGAAAATCATCTCCTGAGACAATGACGATCTCATTCCTTTTTCCCATATTCCGAGCGAGCTCTTCGAGCGTCACTTTGGCACCATTTACTTGGTGTTCGTAGGTATCGGTGAAGATGAGGAGTTTCTTTTTGTGTGTCATGACTTATCCCTTACGATGTAGTGTGATGATGACGATCTCACTCTTGGATCCTACTCGCATCGGCGGTCACCATGTCCCGACTCCACTCGATGTATAGAGAGAGAAGTCACCTATACGAGTCAGACCATAGTCTCGTCCTCGAAAGAGGAAATATGTGATGATACCAAATGGCCACATCTGCCCCTTATGCGTATGTCCGCAGAGCTCCAGATCGACTCCAGTCTTCGCTATCGCATCTATCTGGAACGGAGTATGATAGAGAAGTATGGATGGATTTTCTTTTTTGAAGTTTGGGAGATTTTTTATGGTTTCGGCGATATTTTTCCTCACTCATGGCTCTGGATAGTCTACCCCGATGATATCGAGTCCGTCTAAGGTCACGATCTCATCTCGGAGGATCCTGGTCTTCGTGTGGCCGAGGGAAGTGAAGGCACGCTCTACCCCGAGGTAGGTCTCATGATTCCCATCGACATAGTAGACTCCATGAGGAGCAGTGATGTCACTGAGAGGGTCTACGAGATGTTCGAGACGACCGTCCATACCATCGAAGAGATCCCCGGTGATAGCGACCATTTCTGGATTTTCACTATTGATCTTTTTCACGACTCGCCGGACAAATCGAGAACGCAGGATATGTCCGACATGGACATCTGATATATGAGCGATTTTTTTCCCTTCCCATGATGGAGGGAGATCTCGTATCTCCACATCGACTCGTGTCGTATAGATGATGCGAGCGTTATATATCCCATATACCACTACCGTTCCACTGATACAGAGTCCGATAAGCCCGAGGAGAGAGAGTGGAGCTTGGAGTGCTGTCCCTTCAGTGAGAAATGCGAGTCCCCAGATAAAAATAAATGAGAGAAAGAGATACTGGAGTATACCGAGCCATATTGCTGAGAGATAGTAGGCATATCGAGTTTTTCTATTGTCCCACTGACTCGCACAGACACTCGAGATCACAAAACTTAGAGAAAGGAGTCAGAGCCCGACAGCAAGATAAATATTCTCATGCTCACTGACATCGAGAAATCGAGTCAAAGAAAAGTAGACAAAGTAGTGTATAAATCCAAGTACAATAAGGAGAAATGAGACAAAAAGACTCATAGAAAGTATATTGGTAGGACGGTGCATGGGAGAAGTATATGGTAAGTTTTCTGAAGAGAGAATTCACGGGGCATTATAGAGAAATATCGGAAATAATGAAAAAATTCTTTATATTTTAGAAAATCCCCACCTTCTCGAATGGGGATTTTCTATATCTTTTCTTTTCTCTTATGATGCCCTCTCGTGACTACTGTGGAGTAGTCGAAGTAGAGGCTTCACTTGACTAGCGATTTCCACCCTTCATATGTCCACTCTTTCCTTCACGGCCTCCTTTCTGTGGTATACTATCGAGGAGTGCTTGCTCATCGGCTGTCAGAGCGGTTCCAGCTTTCTTTTTATCGAAGATCACTTTCATCTGCTCCATTTTTGCCTTCATCTGAGCCTTTTCTACTTTGTGTGTAGCACGCTCAGTGATGATCGTCTGACGAAGTGCCTCTTCATCTGATGTGAGTGCTGTACCAGCAAGGAGCTTATCTATGACGGCTTCTCGGGCGTCACGTTTGGTTTCCATCTCTGTATGCTTCTTCTCCATATAGGTTTTTTTATCAGCATCGGACATCGCTTCGAAAGCAGTTTTCTCCGCATCTGTCATCTGACTCATAGGGCCCATACCACCGCGCATTCCATGTTCTCCACCCCATGCTCGTGCTACTTTGTTCACGACATTACTCGTGCTCGTAGTAGGAGTAGTGCCTGTAGCGGCGAAGGTGCTGACGGCAGCAAGGAGACCGATGGTTCCCGCGACGGCTGAGGTGATAAGTATTGATTTTTTCATATAGTGTAAAAGGGGTTAAGGGTAAAAATCAATGTAATCGAAGAATTTCGAGAGAGAGTGCTCTCGGGAAGTATATGAACAGAATTATTTTTTGTTCCTTCCGTCAGTGAGCGTCTCGGTTGCTTCGAGGTTACCAGGATAGTATAGCACCCTCGGGTAAGTGGGCAGTAAGAGAGATTTATGAAATATGAAACAATATGGTGACTTCCACTATATAATCAATCCTAGATTTATATATCTTGTGCCTTCTGATAGCATCCTTGATCTTCTGATATATTTATCTTATAGGTTAAGAGAAGTTTATTAATCTAGCTCAAAGCTTTTCTTTTCAGTGGTACTCCATTGATCTCTTGTATTCTTTTTATAATCCATTCGCGCAAGTGGGGAGAAGTTATGTGGACTTCACTCAAAAATTTCTTTTTCTCCTTTGAGTGGATAGGAAATGTTTCCATGGATGCATCTAGGTGTGCATTAATTCGTGCTTTAACATCTTCTTCGGTAAGTTTTCTTCCAAGAGCATCTCACTGAAGCAAAACTCCTATGAGTATTGCTTTGTATACTTTTTCTCGGACATCATCTTGAATGATTCAGCTCACAGTCTTACTTTCCGAAGAAGATTTGGAAGCAAAGTAAAGAACAAAACTTAATGCAGACATAACATAAAATTACCCTTCCATTTTACTGATTTTCCTATAATATCAAGAGCATGATAGCAGAAAAAAAACGAAAAATACTCGAAATGAATATGGAAGAGAATTCTCTTTTCTTTCTGCGTGGAAATGGTGAGATTCTCCGAAATGGAGATGTGCATTATCTATTTCGTCAGCACTCAGATATCCTTCTTCTCACAGGAGTCAACTCTCAGGATATCGTACTCGTCGGGGTGAAGAAGAGGGGTAAGACAATATGGATCATATACTCAGACCCCATCTCTGATCATGAGAAAATCTGGGGCACAAGCAGAGTAGACCATGATGAGATCGCTAAGATATCGTGAGTGGATGATGTCCGTCCTCTCGAATCACTGAATCCTGACTTGGTCTGACTTGTTTCATCACTTGATCGAGTATACATGACTCGAGATCCTCGTTTCCGTCCAGGGAGTACTTTGAAGATTCACTTCAGTGGTCAAAGAGTGAGAGTGAGTGACGAATTACTGCGTGGATTTCCTAAGGAAAAGATCCTCTCTCCAGAAATGCTTCTCAAGACTCTTCGTATGATCAAACTTCCAGAAGAGATCGAGAAAATCCGTGAGGCGATCCGAGTGACGAAGATGGCTCATGACTATATTCAGACAATTATGAAACCATGAATGTACGAATATGAGATCGAAGCGGAGATAGCTCGGATATTTCGAGCGCACCATATGACAGAAGCGTATCCATCGATCGTCGCAAGTGGTGCCAATGCCTGCACGCTCCACTACACTCGACACGATCGAAGGATCGAAGCATGAGACCTCATCCTCGTCGATGCGGGCGCCGAGTATGAGTGATATGCTGCCGATATCACACGGGTATCTCCTGTCTGAGAAATGTCCTTACGACAAAAAGAAGTCTGTGATTCAGTAGTTATCGTAAAGGAATATGCAGAATCCCTCATACAGCCATGAGTGAAGAAAATAGAATATGAAAAAATGGTGAGAGAGCGTATGAATCTCGAGCTCGAGAAACTCTGATTGATTCCAAAACATACTTCATGAAAAGAACTCGAAGTGCTTTCGAGAAAGTACTATCCCCACTCGACTTCGCACTTCCTCGGACTCGATGTCCATGATACATGAGAACGAGATGAGGTCCTCGAAACTGGTATGGTGATCACGTGTGAGCCAGGCATTTATATCCCCGAAGAGAATATCGGGATACGACTCGAAGATGATATATTGATTACCGAGAGTGGGTGCGAGAATCTGTCGACAGAGGTAGAACTATAAAATATTAGGGTCTTCCCCAGTTATCGGTTAGTTTTTCGAAGTAATTTTAAGATTTCTTTGTAGATATCTTTTCAAGTTATACGACAATTATATCTAAATTCAGATTCTTTCAAATAATAATAAAAGTAGGCTTTCTTGATTCC
>JANMHM010000032.1:0-20320 GCA_031375155.1 Candidatus Altimarinota bacterium | reverse complement strand
ATCGAGAGCATTCATATCATCGACTATCCCCTGTATTTCCGTATCGATACTGGCTTTCTCTTTTCGGAATTCCTGGATTTTTGCTGTGGCGAGAGTATTTGTTTTTGTGATATCGACTTCTTGAGAAGAGAGAGGAGTTTCGCTCGAGTTCATACTGATGGATTCGTGAGATGACTCTACTGGGACTTCTCCAGTATGGAAAAATATCTTCCAAAAGCTTACTCCAAAAAGCATACACGCAAATGCAGTACCAAAAACAGGGAAAAATGTATACCAAGAGAAGGCATATCTTTTTTTAGTCTCCTGTTTTTTGCTCATGAGAATATCCTGTTTGAGTCTATCACGAAAGTTCGCATCTATATCGATTTTTGGTTTATAGTTCGAAAAGAGTGAGACGACTTTCTCGAGTTTCTCATGCTCCACCTTCTTCGTGAGAAGCGGTGTGAGCTCTTCAAGGATGTCGTTAGCGTATGAAGACATGAGTGGTGATGAATGCTATGAGCGCGAGAGGTGAGACATTGGCAGCGATTTTCTCGAGAGATCGAGAGACGATTTTTTTACTATTCGAGACGGACTCCCCAGTGATCTCTGCTATCTCGTCGTAGGAGAGGTCATCCCAGATACGGAGCGTGAGGATAATGCGCTCTCTTTCTGGAAGAGTATCCATGTAGGAGAGGACTTCAGTGAGCTTCTCTTTATGATCGACTATTTCTGCGAAATCCACAGATTCACTCGGTTCCCACTCGATGTCATCGAGTGAGTCGATCGGTCGCTCATGACGGAGAGAGTCGATCAGTGTCGTATAGGCGATACGCAGGATCCAGGAGAAATACTCCCCTTCTGTCGATCCTGCGAATTTCTCTATACCTTTCACTACCTTCATGTACACATCCGAGATGATATCCTCTGTGAAGGCGACATCGAGTGTACGGTGAAAAAGCATACGATAGACTCGATCATATGAGGCATCATAGAGAGTGCCGAGAGCATCTCTATCTCAGGATTTCGCTTTCGCGATCGCTTCCACGAGCATTTTTATCTGTTTTTCGTAAGTACTACAAACCTAGAGACGAGTATATGGAAAAATGGTGACAAAAAAAGAGGAAATACTAGAGAAAATTTGGTTTTATGAGCTCTCTTCTATTGCCTAAAGCACTTGTATTGAGTAAATTCCAAACGAGATGACTTGTATACGATATAGGGCGACTACCATTTGTAAAAAGTGTACTATCTTCCCTTCATTCTGCTATAGTTTGAGGATCTATGAGATGAAACTCTCTACATATTTTCGCTATCATATTCTTCTCGATTTGGTTTCTCGGTATATAACTTTCTATAAATCTCTGAGCGAATATGTAAAAAGTCTTTGGGAGCTCATCTCTTCTATCCATATAAATGGTAAAATAGAGAAGCAAAAGAGGTCATCCGTAAAAAGTATCCCTTGAGAAAAATATATCTTCATCAGAAAACTTGTTTCTTAGTATAAAATCCCTTACACTTTCCATATCTATCCCACAGTGACTATAACAGAGATACATAATCATCTGTGAAGTGTAGTCGAGAGGCTGGTCATCTTTTCCTACCCATGTTTTTAGTATTCCGTTTGGTCATATGGAATCTCTGATAAAATCATGATCTAACCCAGAAAATCAGTCATGGGTATATCTGCCAGCCGCAAGAAGTGCTGTTGACTCGAGGTCTCTGGGGTATCTATCATGCAATGTAGGAGACATGAAAAAAGTCATCAATCATCGAGAATCTTGATATGAAGAAAGCCTTTGGATGACAGACTCTCTTGTTTTTCGTGCAGTTTCCCCTGAATTGAGAGCAAATACTCATGGATACGTAATTCATTTTTTGGCTTCATGGTATTCTCGTTCGGGCATTCCAGAAATCTTCATCATGTAGGAAGCCTCATTATTCATAATATGAATATATGATATATAAACTTACTGTCAACTCTTTCTTTTTCTCGAGTTTTCCCTATACTCTCATTATGAAAAGGATAGCGATCATCTGAGCGGGAGCTGCAGGACTCATGAGTGCTGTGACGATACTGGAGAATGTGGAAAGTAGAGACTTCCACATCCACCTCTTCGAGAAAAATACAACACCCGGAAAAAAAGTCATCATCTCAGGATGAGGTAGGTGCAACGTGACCACAGGAATCACTGATAAGAAAATCTTCGCCACGAAGTATACTCGTGGATGGGAATTCATAGAGCGAGCAATGGGAAAGTTTTCTCCCAAAAAATGTCGAGAATGGTTCGAGGCTCATGGAGTACCACTGAAGTGTGAAGAAGATAACCGAGTATTCCCTATTTCTGACGATGGACACGATGTCGTCGGTGCTTTCGAAAAGATATTTGCGAAATATCGTGATAGAATCAGCATTCACTATGGAGAAGGGGTTTCTGTCATCTCGACAGAGTTACCTGTTTCTGTGGTAACGACGAGAGATTCTGCTCAAAACGAGCAAGATTTCTCGATTCCGCTAGCGTTTCACTCGAAATGACAGAACCAACAGGAAAAATACCATATCGCTACCCCCAAGTGATCCTATGAAGCGGATATCCTCGTCATCACGACAGGATGAAATGCCTATAGTCATACGGGATCGACTGGAGATGGCTATGCATTTGCTCGCGCACTTGGGCATAGTGTGACTCAGCTTGGTCCTTCGCTTTCTTCATTTCTCACGAGAGAAAACTGGCTCCATACTCTCTCATGACTCGCGTTCGAAAAAGGAAGAATATGAAACCTTACCTGACCGCTTCTACTCACTCACTTCGGGATATCCTGACCACTTGCCTTCATGACTTCATCGGCACTCGCATGGGATGATATCACTCCAGCACATCCGAAGATCATACACCTTTCTCCCCTATCGGATATAGATACTCTGAAATGGGAAGCCTTCCTGAAAGAACAATTCGTACTTCATCCGAAGAAACTCATCACGAGTATCCTCGGAGAAAAACTCCCACGAAGGTTCGCAGAAGCTTTCGTTCAGGAGTATTTCTCTCATATTCGAGAGACGTTCGCGAGCTCGATATCGAAAAAAGATAGAGAAAAAATCGCGGAACTTCTCGGATCTGGTATACCACTCACCCTTCTCGAACGTCGACCAGGAGATGAGTTCGTGACGGCATGAGGGGTTTCGACCGATGAACTCGACCCTGAGACGATGGAGTCAAAAATCCACAAAAATCTCTACTTCGCTGGAGAGGTGCTCAATGTCGATGGGTATACGGGAGGATTCTCACTTCAGATATGCTGGGCGAGCGGTTATAGTTCTGGGAAAGAGATCGCGGGAAAACTTGCAGAAGAAGAAAAAAGTATATAATGAAAATATATTAATTTATATTTATGCCCAAAATAATAGATGGAATCACATGTTATAGTATGGAAGAGTCCATGGAACTTACCAGTAAGCATATCGAGGAAAATGCTCGTAAGATGTTTACTTCTCTGAAAAGATAGGGTATGTATTGAGTCAATTTTTCTGCTCGAACATCCGATAGAATCAATGAATATACAGATAGTATCATGGAATACTATGAGCGACTTTATAGCGATACGTGACTTGGTGATGCGGAGGAAGTCATCCGTAAGCAATATATCGATGCAGCGAATCTCCTCAATGTAACCATTCATCGAACTATCGAGAAATTTCTCGAAAGAGATATAATTCTTGGATACTCCTATAATCCTGAATGAAAAATCTATACTATCACTATCCCTCTCGGAACTCGTCGTCTCTTTATAGAATATTGAGAATATCCCGAAGAGCAGATCCGTCTCATTATGGATGTACAGATTCTCAGAAAATAAAATCCTCCAATATAATCTGGAGGATTTTTGTTATTCGAATAATCCCTTCTTCCCTGCTATTTCTTCGTTGAGTATTCTCGCTTTTTCCTTTCCTGTGTGGATGATATCTGGGTCTATTTCGAGTTTTTTTGCACTGATCTTGTCAGGATATTCGAAAAGTGAGAGGAGATACTTGATCGCATTTATGCGAGAGGCTTCCTTATCATCGCTATTCACGATCGTCCAGGGAGCATAGTCAGTATGGGTATGAGTGAAGTTCTCATACTCGGCTATGGTATAGCGATCCCAGAGTTTTTGGGAGAATTGGTCGATGGGTGAGAGTTTGAATTGTTTGAGAGGATTCGTCCGTCTCTCTTCGAAGCGAGCGGCTTGTTCAGATTTCGATACAGAGAAGTAGAACTTCACGATCCGTATTCCTGCAGATTTCACGAGCATCTTCTCGAGTTCAGGCACATCTTTCATAAATTTCTCATAGTCCGTCTTTCCTACGAAACCCATGACAGGCTCGACTCATGCACGATTGTACCATGATCGATCGAAAAACACCATCTCACCTGCGTTTGGTAAGTGAGCGATATATCGCTCGAAGTACCACTGCCCTTTCTCGATATCTGTCGGCTTCATGAGCGCTACGACCTTCGCTGACCGAGGGTTGAGTGACTCCATGAATCTCTTTATATTTCCTCACTTCCCTGCTGCATCTCGACCTTCGAAGATGATGAGAAGCTTCTCTCCACTTTCTATGATATACTTCTGGAGCTTCACGAGCTCGAGCTGGAGCGAGAGCATCTCTGCATCATAGTCGATCTCGGATTTGCGTACTGCGACGAGCTGATGAGTTTTTTTCTTATCTTCTGGGAGTTCTTTCAGAGAAGCATTTTTCTTTCGGAATTTCTTCACGACATCGACGAGGATGAGGTTTTTCGCGGTTTCTTTATCGAAAGCGGCGAGGAGCTCATCGATGTCGTCGATGATATCGACGAGTCTGCGATACTGCTGTTTATCTTTTTTTCGTACCGCATCACCCTGAGTCTCACGGATGGTCTGGAGCTGATTGCGGAGGACTTTCAAGTTATCTATATCACCATCTTTTTTGAGTTTTTTGTAGGCATCGCGAGCCTGGTCGAAAAATGCATCGAGCGTCTTGTCACTGAGGGTGAGAAGATTATTGAAAATATCGGCAAGGAGATTGGAAGTCATGGGTGTGAATTAGTAGTATGCTCCCTAGTGTATCTCTGTTCTCTGCTTTCACCAAAGCAGAATAAAAAAAACACTCGAAATTTTCATATTTTCAAGTGTAGTAAAGATTCGCTTCCCCTTTTCTTATTAAAAAATATAACTGCATGATATAGTATTGTATACCGGCGAAGGATCACCATAAATATTTGCTGCTATTCAAGGTGAACATCTTTTATCGTATTCTTTTCCGAGACTTGATCATTGTATATTTGTATCACCTAGAGGTATCGATAGGTCGGAAGCTTCTATTATCCATGATACTGAGGTTATTTTTGTAGTAGATAGTGGACTAATCCCTGGAAAAATAGTACCCACACTATTCCAATATAAAGGAGATGCTTTATGTATGAGAAAGGTGCTAAAATATCACCAATCCCTCATTCCTAAAAATTTTTCCTGATTCTTAAATAACTTTTTTCATTCAGCGCGAGCTTGAAAGTATGTGGAAAGTCAGGTATGAATCTCTATTCATGATATCCAGCCTGATGTAGCACCACTAGAAATGTAGTATAGCTCGGGTGAGCTCGATGTCTGTGCAGTAGAACTCGGTATTAGCCCATCATTATCTGCTATATACTGAGTCATAAGAGCTGTCCAATCTTTCTGTGTTACAAAGTTCTCTACACTATGTGTCCGAAATAAGTATCATTTGAAACTTGGATAAAGAGCACTTGCGAGTATCCCTATGATCGACATTACGATCATGAGTTCCATGAGAGTAAATCCTTTTTTGGACATCTGAGAAAGAGTATACATAGGATTTTTTAGAGGAAGTTTCTATAAATATACTCGTATACCCCCCCCCCGTCAAGTTTATCTAGTTTAACTCTTCACTATATACTTTCGTCAATCTTTCCTTATGCTTGAGGTGATGCTAAATTGGTCGTTGGGACTAATACTCGTACTAAAAAATTTTCTATGATTTTTCTAGAGTGGACCCATGGGACGATATCGTGATCCAGCGGCTCCACCCTCTCTTTTAAAGAAACATCACCAGGTATTGCTAGTAGCGCCTATATAGAGTGGAGACTTAGGGTCTGTATATTTTGGATCCGTATACATACAGTCTCCGTGTCCACCATAGTTCCTATACCATATCGTATCTGTATAGAGTCATGGAAGAGCATAGAACTGAGCATTTCATCAGGGAGCGCTCGCATCATAGGTAGTCCATACTGTCGATTCGCTGTTTTTATAAGTAGATTTGACTGTTCTTGTCAGCTTGGTGATGGGCTGAGTATTCTCTATGCTTGCTGTGTTCGGATTGCCAAACCCGCCGACATTTGATGATGAATATATCATCGTATCCCTATTTCCGAGATCTCCGATATCACCAGGACATCGGGATAGTGCCATAGTCCCTCCAGAACTAAAGCCACTAAGATTCCAAGGGGTACCTCAACTAGCAAGATACTCTGAGAAAATACCATCATCTATATACCACTTTCTTTCTTCTTGGGTCCACTTCACTTCAGGAAAAAGTCCTCATTTATTGATCTTTGGGTCGACGCCGAGGGCGATGCGGGTGTACTTATCTGGTACTCGAGAGATCGCTACCGTACGAAAAGTTATAGGACTATCTATGATTGTCCCATTAGGGAGTTTAGCTTTAGAGACCTGATATTTTCAGAAGTCATCTGGATTCATCCCATCGGGTGTACCATGAAGGGGGTAGTTATTAAATCCATTGTCCTCATATATCCCACCCGCATAAGTGAATCACGCAAAACTATCACTGTATGCGGTTTTCACTGTGAGTTTTGTATTGGTTTTGCAGCTCTGTGCAGCTGGTGGAGTATATCCTGGGAAAGGGATTCGAGGATTGGTCGGGCATGATCTTCCCTCGACTCCTATTTTTTCTATTGTACCGTTATTACATCGGAATACTTGAGTCCGACATGTATTATCCAGTGCTATTCGTATGACTCCCATGTCAAGACCGTGGGGCATACTCTGAGGGAGTTCGACTATACCCCCATTTGTACAACTGTTTCCTGTAGTATTGTTACTGCTTCCACTGCCACTTCCACTGCCACTTCCGCTTCCGCTTCCTCCTCCCACCCCTCCTACCACTCCACCGATGATACCTCCTACGATATCATCCGCTGTATATGCTGGAGAGAGTCCGAGGAGAGATCTGATATTATTTCTTACCACAGCAAGCATCTCTACAGCATCTCAGAGTCCTGTATCTACTTTCTCATAGTACTGTGTTCTTTCTGATTTTGTCTGTCATGATACTGGAGTATCTGAGAACTTTGCTCATCCATCAGTGATGATCTTCATGATAGAGTCTACCTTAGACTGCGAGACTACAGCATAGGAGAAAGAGAAGGAAGAGAAGATAAGAGAAACACAGAGCAGGGAAAGAAAGAGTTTCTCACGGGAAGAGAGAGAGGTTTTCATATATTGGTGGTTACAGAATATGATGTATTGTAATGATAGTATCATAAGTGCCCTCTCATGTCAAATACTGGGGGAAGATTATATTTTTCTCTCTTATTTTAGTTTTATAATCAAGAGTTTGGGAGCTAAGATAGGAAATCTCGAGGGATGAATATTTATCAGTTTCAGTATATCTAGTTAAACTCCTCACTATAGACTTTCGTGAATCCTCTCTTCGTGAGTTTTTCTCTTGCTTCGCTTACCATGCGAGGATTTCCGCAGAGATACCACTCAGTATCGGGGCTTGTTTCGATAGAGTCTATATCTATCCTTCCTTCCTTATATCACTCCACTTTCTGACGAGTGTTATGGATATGAAGATCAAGAGTTGGGATTGCGCGAAGCCTATCAACATAGAATAGTTCAGATTCTGTCGAAACGCTGAAATACAGAGAAAGTTGTATTTGCTGTCATTTCTGATGTTTCCTTCATTCCGTACTTGTTACGGAATCTATTTCCTGGATTCCTGCCTTTGCAGGAATGACAGGAATGTCGAAATCATTCGTTAAACTCGTGATCATGTTATATATCAGAGCGAGCCCTGTTCCTGTCGCGATAAATATTTTGGTATTGGTAGTCTCCTGAAGGACAAAATGTCCGAATACTCCCCGTGTCATGAGTGCATCTCAGACTCAGATATCACGAAGTACTCGTGAGCCTCGACCGTTTTCTGTAAGTTTAATGAGAAATGTGTACTGATTTTTTTGTTGCCGTGCGGTCGAATATGATCTCTGAAATTCTCCATCTTCATCATGCCAGATGAGACTCATGAATTGTCAGGGTTTCACCTTTTCTTCATCCTCAGTTTCGAGTATGAGTTCTATAGTAGTCGTATTGAGGAGAGTCTTTCCTATGACTTTTATTGGTTCTCTTTTTTCTTTTTTCCCTGCTTCATAGGGGACGAAGTCTGCCTTCGTGACACCACATTCTGGGCATCGCCATGAGTCGGGGATATCCGAGAATTCTGTACCAGGTTTGATCCCGCCATCACTATCTCCGAGAGTTGGATCATAGATCATACCACAGGGAAGACAGATCCATTTTTGTCATTTTTGGTAATTTTTTTCTCATTTTTTTCTCAGCGTGAAACCCCTCCATTCGAGGATTTTTCCTATGAAGTAGAGTATGAGAATGATTACGGGTCAGTATTCGAATCCACTATATGCCTTTATCAAAACCACATGGATAACCACGAGAATAGCTATGATATAGACAAAACGATGAAGGAGTTTCCAGTATTTTCCCATTTTTTGCATCGCCCATGTACTCGAAGTGAAGAGAAGTGGAAGTGTCAAAATGTAAGCACAAAATCCAAATGCATATGCCGAAGGATATCATCCAGAAATCCAAAAATTCGATGTGAAAATATAACCCGGATCTGGTGATATAAAGCTAGTAGCGTGTACTACTGCCAGAGTTCCCATAAGGATTCCAAGCTCTTTGCGTAACGGTAGCAAAGCTTTGGCAATACCCAGATCGAGTATTCGAGCAAAAATCGGAATCCAGAGGAGTATCCAGAGTATGAGAATCGCTTTTTCTCCGCTCTCTTTCACACTATTTTGCATCAGAAGCAAAGTAAATGAAAGAAGGGCAAGTAGAACAATAGCATAACCAATGTATTTTCTCTGTTTTTTTATCAGGTTTTCGAGAGGAAGGAGGATGGTATTTACATGTTCTATCATGTGATGGGCTTATAGAATATTCATTCGAGTATATCAGGCTTTCGTAAGAGGAAGATATGAGTTCTTACTTGAGATACTGGTTTTTATTGGTATTATGCTCGGCTAGTGTCCGACCATAGTGGATGACGCCATCACTGCCATGGAGATAGTAGTAGTAGGGAGAAGGTTTCTTATTCATCACGGCATTCCACGTATCGAGAGATATGCTCGAAATCGGTGTAGGAGGATATCCTTGTTTGTTACGAGTATTGTAGGGATCTTTTTTGTATATTACTTCCGCGATAAATGCTGGTGTACACTGTTTCTGTGTCTTCCCATAGCCATAGCATACCGTCGCATCCGCTCCCATCGTTATTCACTCTTTTACACGTTTCGCGAGGATATCTGCGACGATAGGTTTCTCACTCGATATACGCTCTTCTCGCTCGACTATAGATGCGAGAATGAGTTCTTGGTATGCTGTATCATTGAGATTTTTATAGCTTTCTCCGATTTTTTTATCGAACTCTCCTAGGAGGCGATCGAGTATCATATAAGCATCTGCTGTCGGAAGTATACGATAGGTATCAGGATAGAGAAATCACTCGAGTGAGAGCCTTCCTCTGAGAAATGCATACTTCGACTGAAATGTCGAGAAATGATCTCGTGCCGCGAGGAGGAGTGCACCTGGTTCGATAATCTTCTTGTTCGCGAGAGCATCGTCGATGTCATATATGTTCCATCCTGGGAGTACTGTGATCGTGAGATCTGTCACTACTGGTTTCGTGAGGATATTCGAGAATACTTCAGAAAGTGTTGTCGTTTTTTCGACATTATACGTTCCTGCTTGGAGCTTTGGCGTCGTAGTAGCGAAGTACCGAAGCCAGAGCTTATATCGCCAACTCAACGTCTCTACAGAGAGAATAGTAGGAAGCTCCGTGAGAGTCACTCACTTACTGATCGTATATTTTCCTGATTTTACCGGTATTTCTCCTACATTTTTTATAGAAAAATATCATACCATTATACTTCCTAGTATGATAAAAATAAAAAGTGGTAGGTATGAGGTTTTCTTTTGTCCCTGTTCTCATCTGATGCGTCTCTGGTGGAATGTCATAGTGAAAAATTAACGTGATCCTGTGCCAAATGGAGACAGTTTTTGTATATCATTTTTTGCTCATTCGACTGCTTTATAGGCTTTTTCGACTGAGTCAGCTGCTTGTTTTACTTCTTGTGTTTTGGTATCGATGGTAGTTTTTATTTCTTTGGCAGTAATTTGGACTTCTTGTATAGTTTTTTGTGACTCATCGATATATGGTTTTGCGATATCCTGTACGTTTTGTATAAGAGACTTTGCTTCGAGACTTCATGATGAGAAATTCTCGAGTGATTTTTTATATTCTCGGATTTTCATATTCCATTCTTTATTTCCATAGGTATCTGTGCTCTCGGGAAAAAAAAATACACCGAGAATATATGCTGTTCCTGTAAGTATGAGAAATGCAAAAAGTTTGATAAACATAAAAAAATAAGTAATAGATAAAGAATTTTTATCCCAAAAGATCCTCTACAGACTGTATTTTTCATAGACTTTTTTCGAAATTTTGTATATCGATATCTTTGATAGCATTTTCACTTTTTCTGACCGCTTGATGTATGACCTGCTGTCATTCCTCTGATTGGATAAACTCATGATTCATATTCGCGATTTCTGCATGTATCTCTGCTCGAGAAGCACAGTGGGGGCAAGTGATAGTCAGATCTATAGCATTTTCGCTCGAATGGACGACATTTATAGATGATTCATTTACTTTTCCCTTACAGCTTTGGCAAGTGTATTGGGCGATACTAGTTTCGATGATGGTTTTGAGGACGACGTAGAGCATTTTTTAGGTGTTAGGATTTAGAAATTAGACTTGAGTGCAGAGATTTTGGTTTTGTCATTTCGTAGCGTAGCGGAGAAACCTGTCCTCCGTACGAGACTTCGGAAGGTAGGATCGCTTTTTCATTTGCTTAAGAGATTTTATCTGTCTTTTTCTCAGACGTGATTTTGAAAGGGATGCCTACGGCATGACAAAATAGAAATTTAGTGTTCGTATTATTCGAGGACTTTCTTTATACGTTTTATGCTTTCTTCCTTGCCGAGGATATACGCGAGTTCGAATGCTCATGGGGAGAACTCCTCTCCTGAGAGAGCAATACGTAGTGGCCAGAGGATTTGTCCATTTTTCTTTCCTACATTTGCTATGGCTTCGAGGATAGGAGTCTTGAGAGTATCGAGTGACGAGTAGTCGGCAGATTCGAGAAGTGGGAGTGCGAAGGCGAGTGACTCGAATGCTTCTGCCTCGGACTCGATCTTCATCTTTGCATTCACGAGGAGGTCTTTTCGCACCTTTGCTTCACCATAGAGTGATACTGTGAGTTCTATGTACTCGTCGAATTTTTTCATACGAGTCTGGAGTTCGCGGATGATACGGGTATTGTATTCGTAGTCTCTCTGGCTGAAAGTATTTCTATAGAAATCCTCTTCATACTCTTCCAGATACTTCGCGAGACGAGTGTGGAGTTCTCCGATTTCCATACGTTTTATGTACTCACCATTCATCCAGTCGAGCTTCACAGGATCGAGGACGGCTCATGACTTATGGATATCTCGGATTTCGAATTTCTCGATCATCTCATCCATCGTCATGATCTCCTGGTCGGTCTTCGGATGCCATCCGAGAAGTGAGAGGAAATTCAGTAGCGCTTCGCTCATATATCCTTTTTTCAGATATTCACTCACAGCTACATCTCCTGTACGTTTCGAGAGTTTCTTTCCATCGGCACCGAGGACATTCGGGAGATGAGCGTACTCTGGGAGAGTGATATCAAGTGCTCGGGCGACGAGGACTTGCTTCGGGATCGAGCTGATCCACTCTTCGCCTCGCATGACATGCGTGATCTTCATCGCTTCATCATCGATCACGATGGCACCATGGTAAGTTGGGAAATTCCCTTCTGATTTTAGGAGTACTTGGTCTTCTACTTCAGAGCTATTGAACTCGATACGACCACGGATGAGATCGTTGAATATGATTTTTTCTGCTTTCGGGACTTTCAGGCGGATGACATATTTCTCGCCATTTACTATACGTTCGCGAGCTTCCTCAAGTGGGATATCTCGACAGAGTCCATCATAGCGAGGAGGGAGCTTCAGGAGTTCTTGTTCCTCTTTCAGCGATCAGAGCCTCTCGGAAGTACAGAAACAGTAGTATCCAGTTCCGTCCTCACACATCTGGTGAAGTCGTGGCGCATAGGTATCGAGACGCTCACTCTGGATATAAGGACCGTAGGGACCGCCATGTCGTACGCTCTCATCGGGTGTGAGTCCGAGTATATCGTGTGTATTGAGTATAGCATCCACCGCTCACTCGACGAGACGAGCTCGATCCGTATCTTCGATGCGGATAATATATTGTCATCAGTTATGATGTGCCCAGAGATAGCAGTACAGAGCAGTCCTGAGCGATCCTATATGGAGATAGCCTGTCGGGGATGGGGCGAGACGAGTACGGACCATAAGGTATGGGGTTTTAGGACTTAGGATTTAGAGCTTAGGATATGGAAAAATGAGGAAAAAGCAAAGAAAAAGCCTCTATAAAAGCGAGATTCCTGCCTCCGCAGGAATGAAGGAAACTGTTTTGTCTTTTTCGTCCTTCTCACTATAATACCCCCATGAAGCTCGTCTATCGTATCCCACTCATCACAGGGATCATCCTCATACTTACTGCTGTCGTCAATGTCATGGCTTTCCAGTATTTTTCTGAGCGCTATTTCTCATCCTATATCGATGAGCTCTCACTCTCATGAGAGACTTCTCCCGATCCAGCTCGTATACAGGCACTTCTGCAGATCGGAAAACTCAATCAAAAAGATCAAAAAGAATACCTCGCTATTTTCTCTGAGCTCGCAAATCTCTCTGACTCGATCGCGAATATCTCGAAAAATCCTGAACTTTATATGTCGAATCGTAGCGCATCAGGAGATTCGATGATAAGTATACCTTTATTTGATACGACGAAAAATAACTTTCCCTGACTCGACTTCTCTGCCCTCGGTGAAGATACTCCAGAGGGAAGATTTGTTACTAATATTCTTTCTGGAATCCTTTTTAGTAATGCTCTCTGGATACTTCTCGTCCTCCTCCTCTACCTTCTCTGGATACGTTCTATATTTCGTCCTATCGGTATCGTGACAGAGAATATCAGAAATATCATCGACCGCAAGCGCTATGCGAGTATCCGCTATAGTGGAAATAATGAATTTGCCCCACTTATTTCTACCATCAATAATCTCCATAAATCCCTCTCGATCCAGGAAAAAATCCGATCTGACTTCCTCTCTGACCTGTCTCATGAGATCCGTACACCGATCACCGCTGTGAAGTGCTATCTCGAAGGGATACAAGACGGCGTCATGAAGCTCGATACAGGAACAGTCGATCTCCTCCAGTCCGAGCTCGAGCGTCTCACACATATTACTGGTCGTATCATGGACTATGAGTCTCTCACACATGATATATTCGAGCAAGTGAAAGTAGAAAGATTTTCCCTCCGCCGTATTACTGAAGATATCATCTCTGAGTACGCTCCACAGCTTCAGAAAAATGATCAAACAACCAAAATCAACTTCCCTTCTGATACGATGACTTCGATGGATAGAAGTATGTATATACAGATCCTCCACAATATCATCTCGAACTTCATCAAGTATGCAGGGTCTGATACGACTCTTACATTCTCCTATGAGAAATCCGAGAAAGAATACATCATCACCTTTTCCGATGATGGCACTGGGATCCCCGAGGACGAGCTCATGTTCGTAAAGGAGAAGTTTTACCGAGTCGATAAGGCTCGTACTGGTACGGATAAAAGTATGGGTATCGGACTCTCTATCGTGGATCGTATCGCGCGTCTGCATAGAGGATCTCTCACGCTCGAAAAAAACACCCCAAGGGGGGTGAGGGTTATGGTGCGGGTGGGGAGGTAGTTAGTTAACACTCCACCACTTCCCCTTCTTTCTGTGAAGTCGCGTGACTCCACTCAAGATTCGCGAGCTTGCGATCGAGGTGCGCAGTGATTTTCCCGAGTCCGTTAGTTTCTTTTCGGACATTTTTGTAGTCGAGCTTGTCCCACTCCACATCCTTGATGAGTCCATCATTTCTTGCTCACTCATAGCATTCCCGAGAGCAAAATCCCATATGTTTGCGAAAGGATTTCTCCGTCGCGATGAGACGAGCATTGCAGGGGGCATAGCGACAATTTTCGCAATTATCTGTTTTTTCTCCTGTATAGAGGCACTGACCTATCGTTGTATGCGTGTGCTCATCTCCGACAGTCGTCGAGACGCGTCCATCGAAGGTATAGAGATTCCCGAGCCAGTTTCCGTCATTGTACTCATTTACATATTTCACTACTCATCCTTCGAGCGAGTAGAGTTCCTGCATCCCTGCCTTGTTCATGATGACTGATGCCTTCTCACAACGGATCCCTCATGTACAGTAGAATACGACTTTTTTTCAGGCAAATTCACTCTTATATTTCTCGAGAAGTTTCGGTACTTCTCTGAAGTTATCTGTTCCTGCGGGGATAGCACCCTTGAAGTGACCGAGTCGATATTCATAGTCATTTCTCATATCGAGGATCGCGTAGTCGTCGGGGTTTTGTTCGAGGACTTTTTTGAAGTCTTCTATTTTGATTTCTTTATGATATTTCTCTACTTCTTCTCTCGTCACTTTCTCGCCAAGTGTCACTATCTCTTCACGGATCTTCACACTCATTCGAGGGAACTGGTGGTCTTCTACGGGAGTAGATTTCGAGTCGATATCGGGGACATCTTGGAAGTATTTTGACTTCTGCAAATATTCGCGATACGACCAGCATTGTCCCTGATTTCCAGTGACAGTCGAGCTGATCCCTTCAGTACCGAGATAGACGCGACCTTTGAGTCCGATGTCGCGACAGAAATCGAGATGCTCCTGTGCGAGTACGTCGAGCTCGGATTCGGGGATATCGACGAATTTATAAAACGTGAGCAGAGAAAATTTCGGCTTATGCCGAGCATTGAGTTGGGAGACCATATATTAGTTGCGGCTAATAGATAAAAATACGCGAGTTGTAGCTCGGGTAAGGAGGATTATATAGAAAAGTGAATTATTGCAAGTGAGATACAAAAAGAAGGTTATCACTTTCGCCTCTTGTAGTATAAGATTCTGGTAGTATTTTCATGTGCCACTTTCTCGAAGCATGATTTCCAATATCTGCATAACTCCAAACAGACGTATAATTATTTTCTAGACACCATTTCTTGAACTCCTCATAAACTCTTGTTGCTTGTCCATTTTTTCTATATTTCTCATCGATCAGCATCCACTGCATGACTTGAGTATCTTTGTACATACTATGCTCTTTGGATTCAAAGTAGGCAATAATTCGTCCATCAGTATCTCGAATAATTCTGAAAAATCGTGTGGGATCAAGCATTTTTTCTATGAGTTCATTTGGAGTATGCCATGATAGGTATTTCTGTATGAGTTTTTCGCTATATCCTTGTTCCTTTGCAAGCTTATAGAGTTCTCAACTATAAAATAAGGCTACATCGATGGTTGCAAGTGGACTTTTTCAAGATATGGCAGATATAGCTGGAGAATTATGCATACTTATATTGTTAACATATTTCATTTATTTTTCTCTATCTCTATAAGTGCCATGAAATCATCTATAGGTATCGTTATAGGACGTGAATATCGTATCTTAATCTCGGATGTTTCCCATTTGGTAAGCATCGCATCGATGAAAGTAATACCTCAAACCATGTAATTCATAGCTTTCTCTGTGCCTCATTGCCCCTCTCCGAAACATCACAAAAATTCCGCTTTTTGATCTTTACTAAGTGGATTCCAAAGTTCGAGAAAATGATCTTTCATGCCATTTTTGAATTGGCTTTTTCCACGAAAACGAAGAGTTTTATCATGTACTCACTTAATAGTGGCAACTGCACGGAGGATAAGGTATTTCTGAAGACGCGTATTGTCCTGAATGAAAGCATATAAATTTTTAGTCGCCTTTTGTCCTTCGGGTACAGCAGAGAGCTTCTCATCTATCATCACTACACTATAGTCAAGATATTCACCATCCTCATCTCTTGCTAGGATATCTTCTCATTGTCTGCTATGTATTTCAGCCCGGTATAGTCACTTGTTACCTTTATAGCCATCTTCGAGCATTATTTTCCCTGTACTTTGCCGAAATCTATATATTGCATGTTCGAGTGGAGTGCGCGCATCTTCCTTATCTCTCTTTACGAGGAATGATGCATATTTCTGCTCGAGAGGAATGCTTTCCTCCGCTAGTATTTTATCTATTTGTTCTTTAGAAAGGTACTGTACTCTGTCTCATTTTTTTATAGTTTGGATTGGCTTCGCTGCTATCATTCATGATGCGAGACCTCCACAGAGCATAAGTGATGTGATAAGTATATCGCGGTAGATTCCTAGTATTTTAGGGTCAAGATTTTCTGGAACAGAAATCTGATAATATGGAGGATGTTCAGATGATACTATAGATGAAACAATCATGTTCCCATGTGATAGGGATATGCGGAGCTCTGTACCTTTCGGATCTTCCGACTCTCCTGAGACACGAATACAGGAAATACTGTACTCCTTACGTCTTGTCGTCAGTATATCGAGATAGTTTTTATTAATTGGCTGCAGTATTCCCACTCCTTTATAACCCTTATCTTGTCGTGTATCCATCTGACGATAGGATCCTATAATCTCACTTGGATCAGCAGTATGAGTATGTCATGGATCGAGAAGCGCTCGACGGTTTCATCGTAGTACACGTCTGATTTCACGAAGATTTTTAATTTTTTCTTCTAAGAGTTTTGTATTGTGTTTTTCATGCAGGATTATGAGATATTTCTTTATCTCAATTTCGCAAAGAGCTAGTATTTCTTCTCTATGATCATCACATTCCAGAGTGAGCGAGAGGGTGGTCGGATCATATCTGAATCCATAGGTTTTCTCTTCGATTGTGAATACAACAATTACTACCCCTTCATTATAAGAAATGAATTGAGCTTCTGGTTTTTTTATAGCTTCCTCGAGTGATGTCGCTATGTCAATACTAGTATCACTTGTTTCTACTAATACTGGTTTTGGCTCCTGTTGTACTTGTCATGCAACACTATTTACACGATCTCGCACGCCCGTTCATACATCTGATGCATCAGTTTTTACCACTTTCACCTGCACGACGATTTGCCTCACTTTTTCTCATTCTGGAGACATCCTATTCGGATCTTCACCTCACTTTGTGATATAGGTTAACTGGTGGATATCTCATGATTTGCCTTCAGGGATATTTAGACCTCCATCTACCTGTTTCCATGTGGGATCATTGGGTCACTGATACCAGAGAGTATATCATGTCGGGATACCTTGGAAGATTGTTCTATTCTGGATTCACTTTCATTTTTGAAGTTGTGACTCGAAGTAAGTTATTAGTTGTGGAGTGGGATAGGATAATTTTTGTGGTTCTAGATTATTTGGGATGACTGGTGTAGCTACCACTATTGGTTCTCGTGAAGCAGGAATTATTGGAGCTCGAGTGTAGGCAGGCTTTTCCTTATTTATGGGCTTTGTTGGTTTTTTTGGTTGTTTAGGTATTCATATTTGCTGTACAATTGCTGCTTTTTGATTTTCGACAAGTCTTTTAGTATTCGGATGGAAATCATAAAAATTTATTCACTTCAAATCAAGATAAGTAATAATATCATCGATACAACTGATATTTTTTCTGATAAATGCCCGCAAAATAGGACTAGGGATATCTCCAAAACCCTTGAGTCCATATCCTCAAATAAGAATATAATCTTCTAACCGTCTCACAGATTCCACTAAGGCATCGTCTGATATGAAGTATGAGTAACGAAAATCAGTAAATGAATTACTTTGTTTTTCCCCGCTACTATAGCGTATAGGAGTCCTAGCTGCACAGGCAGTTCAATGAGCATCTTCAGTATAAGAAACTATATTCACTTTTGTATCACCAACAAATAGTATATGATATAATCGAAATATACTTATGCAATTATCTAAATCAAAACCTTCTTTTGCTGGTAAAGAACCTATATTCTCCGGGTATGTCATCCAATAGTGAAATAAAAGAAGAGGAAGAATACTTTTTGAAAAATCTTCTTTAGTGCATTGAGCTAAAGATTCTGCAAAAACGAATGGGTTACTTGCTAGTTTCGATACTAATGATTTGAAAAGAGTAGATAAAGCCTTTTTTACATTGTCTATTAAGGCAGGTTTTTCCCCTTGATTTTGCATATATTTAACAAAATCATTAAAGTATGTCCTAACATCTGGCGGAAGTGTGCCTAATACCTGACTTACTTGATAATATTGTCCTCTGTGATTAATTAGGGCTTGTTTTCTTGAATCGCTCAGCTGAAGTTTATTTGCTAAACTTATAAATTCCTCATATGTAGTTTCTAGATGATCCTTCTTTCCGTTATCCGTGAATACTAAAGCTTCTATAACTGGCTCTTGTCCAAGAAATGCATTATTGTTCATTAAATTAGTCATAATTAAAATACTATAGTGCAGGAATAATATATTAATTTACTAAAAAATCAACTAATATTTACTTTTGTCAAAATCTCACTAGAATACCAACACAAACTCCCCTTTCACCTTTCCTTCTCACTTATAGTACTCTCTCACTTCGGCGATGGTTCCACGGCGGAATTCTTCGAATTTCTTCGTGATCTCACGTCCGACCACGATATGATGATCTCATCCGAGATACGTTTCCAGTTCCTCGAGTGTCCGTTCGATACGGTGGACTGACTCATAGACGACGACGGTATATTCCTTGTTTACGAGGCTTTTGAGCATCGTCTGGCGTCACTTCTTCACCGGGAGGAATCCGAGATAGAGATACTGATGACAGTCGATCCCGCTCGCGACAAGCGCTGAGAGGACAGCAGAAGCTCATGGAATAGGAGTCACCGTAATCCCCTCTTCGACCGCTCGACGTATGAGGACAAATCCTGGATCAGAAATCCCTGGAGTTCAAGCATCTGAGACAAGTGCAATATGTTTTCACTCCTTTAGTAACTCAATAATCTTCTCCATCTTCGAGAACCCTGAGTGCGAGTGAAACGAGAGAAGTCTACCATCATTTGGGATATCGTAGTAGCCGAGCAGTTGCCCTGTCATGCGAGTATCTTCGCAGGCGATATAGTCTGCTTCCTTGAGAATTCGCATTGCTCGAAGTGTGATATCTTCGAGATTGCCTATTGGTGTAGAAACTATTGAGAGCATTTTTATGGTTGATTTGCTTGATTCTAGTGAGAGCTCGATAAAAAGCAATCAAAATGACTGAATATTTTCATGAACAACTCTATAAACTATTCTAGAAAGTCACTATCAGTAACAGTAAATTTATCATGCACTTTTTGATATTTCTCTTTGAGAATTTTAATAAATTCCTCAGCAGATTCTGGATGCCTTGCAATAGCTTTATCTATAAGTATATATTCTTTTCCTAATAACTCATACACACATGCTACAACTTCTTTTTTTATTCTTTTTTTAACTTTCCTATCAGAGTAGAATGCATATCCATGAAAAGATTTGGGCGGGATAGATTCATCATAAAAATGCTTTCGTAGAAGAACTCATTCTCTACTTCAGCTTATATCTCTAACAGTATCTTGAGATAATGAAGAATCATACATATCAGGGAACGCTGGTTCAGGCATTATACGTTTCCTTCTATTTCTAAAATTCTTGCTTTTAAATAACTCGACTACCTCCTTCAATTTATCTATCTCTACATATACCATTCTTCATTCCTCTACTTTTCTAATTATTGCATGAAATCGCTTGTTAATAGTATCTATAAGCTCTCATGACTTATCGTGAAGTTTCCTGATAGTGATTTTTTTAGCATGAAGATTGAGTGATGATAGATTCCTGTCTTTATATGCTTGTACGAGATTGTCCACCATAAAAAAATAGGATAATTTTCAGAAGCAGCCATTTTTAATTTAATACCTTAGAGTAAATACATAATAATGACGAG
>JANMHM010000047.1:0-12553 GCA_031375155.1 Candidatus Altimarinota bacterium | reverse complement strand
CAAATTAATTATCTCATCGCCTCAGCCACCACACTCGCTACTCACTTATCGAGCGATTATTCATAGGGCTACATCTTGCACTTTTTTCATGGCAATATATAGACATTGCCTAGCAATTCTTCGATAGGGTCATGATTGCATAAAGTTCCAAAGGTCTATAGCTTGGTTTTGTATTTGTAGTATGATATCTTCTAACTCACTCATTTCTTCTTGAGAGAAACATGTTTTGCAGCCTTTTTTATTACCATCATACCATTTTTGGTATAGCGTCTCCATAAGAAGTGCCTGCACATTTATTCAAAATTGGATAAATGCTGGTATAACTCAAAATTTCTCATATCTATCCTGAATAGCGACAATAGCTACGAGAAGATAATTCAGAGTAGTATACATAGAGGTTACATCCTCCCGAGAAGCATCCGATAAAGAACCGATATCACCATCGTATATTCAGGGAACTATATTTTCAGTCAAATCGGAAAGGAGTAATTCGATTTCGGCATGTAAAGTCAGAAACTCTGCAAAATCTTTCTTTATAGATTCAAGTGCTATTACATCACCATCCGATATACTCATAAATACACTCTCTGAACCAAGTGAATTCATAGTAGACATGTAAGATCGAACATAGTTATTTGCTCAAAGTCCGAACATTACTATTCATTCATTGATAATCTCAGGAATCTTCGATATTCTGTGCACTCTTTCTGTTAATATAAAATCTGGACTTTGCATAGATATACTATATATATTATAGTTATTTATGCAAATTTTTTAGATTATCTCATCGCCTCCGCCACGACACTCGCGACTCACTTATCGAGCACGTCTGGGAGGATATTGTCATCAGTTGGATTTTTCACATATCCTGCGAGTGCCTCCGCTGCAGCGATCTTCATCTCATCGGTGATCGCTTTTTTCCCATATTTGAGGACTCATGCGAAAATCCCTGGAAATGCGAGAACATTGTTCACCTGATTCGGATAGTCAGATCGACCTGTACCGACGATACGTACACCTGCCTCTTTCGCGACTTCTGGCATGATCTCGGGAGTCGGATTCGCCATAGCGAATACGATCGCATCCTTCGCCATAGTACGAGCCATGTCCGCGGTGAGTGCACCTGCAGCAGATACTCCGAGAAATACATCTGCTCCGATGATAGCATCAGCGAGAGTACCATCGATATTGGACTCATTGGTAAATTCGAGGAGTTTCGTCTTAGAAATATCGAGTCATTCGCGATTTCGTGAGATGATCCCCTTCGAATCACAAGCGATAAAATGCTGTACTCAGTAGAGATGGAGGAGTTTACAGATAGCGACTCCTGCAGCTCCTGCTCAGTTGAGTACGACCTTTATATCCTCCTTTTTCTTTCCCGTGACTTTCAGAGCATTGATCAGTCCTGCAAGTACCACGATCGCTGTCCCATGCTGATCGTCATGCATGACAGGGATATCGAGCTCAGCCTTGAGTCGCTCTTCGATCTCGAAACATCGTGGTGCTGATATATCTTCGAGATTGATCCCTCCGAATCCATCAGCGATATTTTTCACGGTTTTTATAAACTCCTCGACATCCTGCGTACCGACGATGATGGGGAATGCATCGACTCCAGCGAATTCCTTAAAGAGTACACACTTCCCTTCCATGACAGGCATACTCGCTCGGTGTCTGAGATTCCCGAGTCCGAGGATCGCCGATCCATCTGAGATCACTGCAACCGTACGAGACTTCAGTGTGTAGTCATACATCTTCGAGGGATCCTTCGCGATTTCACGGCATGGCTCTGCGACCCCTGGAGAGTATGCCCACGAGAGGTCATCTCGCGAATCGATATGAGCGATGGCTTCCATGCGGAGTTTTCCATGGAGTTTTTTATGCATTTCGAGGGACTTTTGGTATATGTCAGACATGGGAGAATCTTTAGAAATTAGACTTTAGATTTTAGACAGAAATAAGAAAAATGCAAAAAGAAATGAGAATGAATCTCACTACTATTGGTAAATAAAGTTTTGTATATTATAAATAATAATTATAGTGTGCACTATGATTCACTATAGCCCGAAGTGAACAAAAGAGATTGAACAACGCTATGCCATCGATCCTTCGCGGCGACTATATCTTCCGCGGAATTACCAAGAGTATCACCAAGCAGAAATATGATCTGGGAAAGCATCTGAGGTGATAGCAAAATTCCTAGGGAATACTCAGGGACTTCTCTTATGAGCAAACCAACGCTATAGAAATGAGATAGAATGATTATTTAGTCAGATCGATCCTACACAGCGCATAAAACTTCGAATACGTCGGATATTTGATCCAAGAGAATTCAGTCTTCGGGCAGAATTCACTCTCAAGGAAAAACTCGAAAGTGAAGTATTTAAGGTATATAATGAGCATAATATCGCCATAGATGCTATACTCGCACTGAGTCTCATCGAGCAAATCGCACCTCGACTCGAATTCGATGGCAATCCTGTAGAATACTGAGTGAGAAAATTTCGCTATAATATCCTTGGACCTGATACAAAGAAATGGGATATCGATGTACTCCAGTGATACAATAGCTGACTCACACTATGAGAAATCGAGGTAGCGCGAAAAAATACTCATATAGAACTCCCAGAATGTGCAGTCCTAAAGGTAAATGGAAAGCCGGAATTTAGATTTCTCTGAACAGCAGAACTCCAAAAAACTCCTTGGCATCAAGTTCCTGTAGATATACGAGAAAATTATATAAGACAGGTATATTTTCCTTCCGTATTGAAAAAGTAAAAAGCAATATGAATGAGTATCATTAAGAAATATTGAAATATGGCTAATTACGTATATACTAGGAACATCTTTATTATAAATATGCCACGATCAAAAACTTGAAGTATACTTGTTATCATCTATCTTTTAATAATGATCTGCTGAGTAGTGTTATTTAAAATAGGATACTGATGTGAAGCTATCGAAGAGCAATGGACTTGAATCTTTAATCCACACCCTTGTAATCAATTATTTTGATCATTTGCTCTCATTCATATGCAAATTTTTGCACTTGAATATCTTCATATAAAAGATCAAGGTGTGAATAGTACTATAATTTTTTGAATAGTAACTAATACTATTCTACTATATTTTTTATGAAAAGCTCTCTGATGGTTCTTCGGATGAAAAATAAAAGATTGGTTATTTGGTAGGGGGTCAAAATAAGATAATATCGTAAGATTTATCCCACCATCCTCCCCTTCATCTCACTCTCCCCTCCCTCACGAATAGAGTAGATACAGCCACAGTAGTTCTGGCGGTAGATATCATGTTCACGCGTGTACTCTACCGATTTTTCGAATCCTCATTTTTTGCGAAATGGGATATCCAGGAATTCAACTCCATATTTTTCTGCGTATTTATGCCCCATCTTGAAGAGTTTCTCGAGGTCTTTTTTCGGAGAAGTATTCAGTGATGATGTGTAGAGTGGGATTTTTAATCTCTTCGCAAGCTTTGCAGAGACCATCATGCGCATATCGTAGCAGTAGGTGCATTTCTCTCATCTCTCAGGGGTGAATTCCACTCACTTGATACGCGTGAAGAAATTTTTCACGTCATAGGCTCACTTGATATAGGGGATATTTTCTATCTCACAGACTTTCACGAATGCTTCATAGCGCTTATCGTACTCAGATTTTGGCTGGATATTCGGATCGTACCAGAAGCATATGACATCGTAGTCTTCTCGGAGCGCGAGTATAGGCATAGTGACGTCAGGTCAGCAACAGACATGAACGAGGATTTTTGGTTTTTTGGACTCCTCCCCTTGTAGGGGAGGCTGGGTGGGGTACCCCCTCTCGCTCCCCCTAGAAGGGGGAGAATTTCTATAAAGTTTCTCTTGTAATATATACTGAGATATCCGCTTCGAAAGTCCTGGGATGATAAACTTCGGATTTTCCTCAAATCTCGCGTGGATGGTAGAGTACTCTGGGATGATACGACGAATCTCTGTCGATGAAATATCAGGAATATGAGAGTCAGTAAAAAATTCGAAATTTTCTATCCCTTTCTCTTCTGTCATTGCGAGGGACGAAGCAATCCAGTCAATATCAGGAATTTCTTTTTGTTTTTCTGGATCGCTTCCTTCGTCGCGATGACAACCACGAGGCACAAAGAGTTTCTTCACCACCTTCGCCGCATATCACTCGCTATCCCAGCTTGGCATACTCTCTATCGTATCAGTACCGAATACATGGATACTCTCTGCACCATATTTTTCTCGGGCGTAGAGATCGACATCCTTCGTCATCATCTCACCTTTCCACTCTCGCACAAAATAGTCATCGATAATCACTTTCCTGTCCCGTCATTCCTGCGAAGGCAGGAATCCATTCTCTGTTTTATTTATTTCATCAGCAAAAATCTCGAGCATCCTCATACGATGATCATCACTGACATGGTAGGACTTATCATCACGACTTCATGAGGGCATGAGGATGATCTGAGTCGGTTCACGAAAATGAAGAAGTGCTCGGATGATCGCCACATGTCATACATGGGGAGGATCGAAGGCTGCTCAGAAAATATAGATCATGCTGATATTTTACCTATTTGAAGTGAAAAAACAAGAAAAAATCCTGAGTACATATCTCAGGATTTTTCTCATATCTATCTCCGTCCGCCTGTCGTATTTTCATACTGATATTTCTCTCCGAGTCGATGCATGGCAGTATATTTCAAGAGTTCGTATTCGAGTTCGATCAGACGTTTTGGATCAATTTTTTCACCATTTTCTTCACGATAGTTTCTCATCATAGCTTCTGCTTCTTTTTTCTGAGATTCGATATATTCGAGATCAGTCAGGTGATCTCCATTTTCTATCACATCTGCTACGATCGTGACACTTTCTGGAGAGATATTGAGTACTCCTCCACCACTAACGTAATCAGCCCTTATAGCCTTTCCATCATCGGTATATATAACCGTAATAATACCAGGGCGGATCGCCGAAAGGATAGGCTCATGTCCAGGAAGGACAGTGATCTCACCCATCTCCGTCATCAGAGTCACTCGCTCGAAAGAGTCATGGAGAAGGATATTTCAGGATGCAGAGGTGATTTGGATATTCATGAGAATAGAGGTGAAAACAGGAGAAATTATTTCGTAGCTTCTGCGTCAAATGCAGTCTTCACATCATCGATCGACCCCTTATACATAAAGAACCTCTCTCCGATATGATCCACTTCTCAGTCGATGATGGACTTAAATCCTCGTACGGTATCATCGAGTTTCGCATATACTCCAGGAGTACCAGTGAATTGCTCTGCCACGAAGAATGGCTGAGAGAAAAATCTCTGAATCTTACGAGCACGAGAGACCGTGAGTTTATCATCTTCTGAGAGCTCATCCATACCGAGGATGGCTATAATATCCTGGAGTTCCTTATATCTCTGGAGTATCTTCTGACAGTCACGAGCAACTGTATAGTGCTCTTCACCAACGATCTTCGGCGTGAGGACAGTCGAGGTAGAGTCGAGAGGATCTACTGCAGGATAGATTCCAAGCTCAGCGATCTGACGAGAGAGTGTCACTGTCGAGTCGAGATGGGCAAATACATTGGCTGGAGCGGGATCTGTGAGGTCATCTGCAGGGACATAGACTGCCTGCACAGAAGTGATAGATCCATTTTTCGTGGAGGCTATACGCTCCTGAAGAGTACCCATATCGGTAGCCAGAGTCGGCTGATATCCGACAGCGGATGGGATACGTCCGAGAAGAGCTGATATCTCAGAACCTGCCTGTGTAAATCGGAAAATATTGTCCACGAAAAGGAGGACATCTCGCTTCTCGACATCACGAAAGTACTCAGCCATAGTAAGTCCTGTAAGTGCGACACGAGCACGAGGACCTGGGGCTTCGTTCATCTGACCGAAGACCATTGCAGTCTTGTCGATCACTCCCGAGTCTTTCATCTCATGATAGAGATCATTTCCTTCACGAGTACGTTCACCGACTCCAGCAACGACAGAGTATCCACCATGTTCGCTCGCGATATTGTGTATGAGCTCTTGCATGATCACCGTCTTCCCGACTCCTGCACCTCCGAAGAGTCCTACTTTCCCTCACTTGAGCATCGGAGCGATGAGATCGACTACCTTTATCCCTGTTTCATATACCTCACTTTTTGTAGAGAGCTCTTCGAAGCTCGGAGATTTCCTATGGATTGGATCTCTTCTCGAAACTGTAGGAGCATCGAGATTATCTATCGGATCCCCGAGGACGTTAAACATGCGTCCAAGTACTCACTCCCCTACTGGTACAGATATAGGAGCACCTGTAGCTACGACAGAGAGTCCACGCTTCACGCCATCCACTGGATTCATAGCGATAGCACGGACGATACCGTCACCGAGCTGCTGCTGGACTTCGAGTATGAGTTTATTGGGAGCTCACTCGACTTCGAGTGCCTCATAGATACCGGGGATATACCCGTCTCTAAATTCGACATCGATGACGACACCGATGATTTTTGTGATGATACCTGTATTTTTTGACATAGTGGAAAAATTAGAACGTGCGGATTATATAGAGAAGAAGAGAAAAATCAAAGTATTTTTCACATAAAAAAATACACTCCTTATGAGAGCATATTTTGATTTTTATTCTAAGTTTTATCTCCTCATCCCTTCATCCATCGCCACATTCGAGAGTCGATCTGCCTCAGTATTATCTTCTCGATAGACATGGGTGAAGGAGATTTTTCCTCACCACTCCCCGACTCTTTCCCGGATTTCTCATGCGAGTTTTTTGAGTTCTAGATTTTTTATCTTATATCTTCCTGAGAGTTGCTCGATCACGAGCTTTGAGTCAGCACGGAGGTCTATATCAGTAGCTCCGAGCTCAATAGCACGAGTGACACCGAGGAGTGCGGCAGTATACTCAGCGATATTATTGGTCGCGTGACCGATATACTTATGTCGTCTCTCGAGCGCTTTTCCTGTATAATCCAAGGTAAAAATACCACACCCAGAAGGTCCAGGATTTCCGCGTGATCCTCAGTCTGTATATATTATAAGCTTCATTTTTATATAAGTTCTTCGAGTCTGAGAAACTGTGGTGTGAGATAGTATACGAGTGACGCTGATCACTCTTTCACATCTTTCCAGTCGAGAGAGTCTGGTATAGAGAGGACTGCTATGGATCACTTTTTCAGAGAAGGTACTCCATCGCCAGAGAGATACTTCGCGAAATTCGTGAGATCATCATTATGTCCGACTACCATGAAGATAGTGACATCTTTTTTTATAGTATTTATGATACTGAGGTGTATTTTATCTGAGTCTCTTTTTCCTGCTGATCAGCCATTATAGAGATTATTCATATACTCTATCTTCAGATGGGAAAATTGCTCTCGCAGTCACTCTGCAGTCTGCTTAGTCCGTATCGCTGGACTCGCCACGATCCTGTCTGGCTTGACTCATATGAGTCGCAGATATCGTGCTATGATACGGAGAGAGTTCTCTCCGCGCTCTGAGAGTGGTCGATCAAAATCCATTCCAGCAAATTCTGAGAGTTCCAGCGCCTTCGCATGTCTGACAAGGATGATTTGTTTTTTCTTCGCATTATGGAACATGCGTGTATTATACACAAAAATACCCCCATACAAGTGGGAGTATTTTTTTCTGCCTACATTTATAATTTATCATTTATAATCTATCATTTCTACACATCCTTCATGCTCTCCACTCCGCTCACGATTTCTGAGACTTCTTTCGTGATCGCTGCTTGTCGAGTTTTATTATAGATGAGAGTGAGTCCTTTTGCTTTTTTATTGGCACTATCTTTCGCATTTTTCATAGCTACCATACGTGATGCATGCTCAGATGCTTTCGCCTCGAGAAGAGTCTCATGGACGATACCATCGAGGATGAGTGGGATAGTCATCGTCACGATCGTCTCAGCATCTGGTTCTATCGTATAGCTTCCATCGTAGGACTCAGCCTCATAGGATTTTCCGACCACTTTCTCGAGAAATGAGAATATATCTTCACGTTTTATAGGAAAGAGTGTTTTGATAGTAGGAAGTTGAGTGATAGCTGATACATAGTGATTGTAGACGATGGATACTTTCGCATAGGCGTCAGAATTCCAGAGATCTATGATAGCCCGTACCATACGGCGCGATTCAGCTGGAGTGAGGGGATCTCTCATCTCATCAGAGAAATCTATAGCCAAATTTTGTCCTGTACGGAGGATAAAGTCTCGTGCACGTTTGCCTATAGTAATATAGTCGTATTCTCGTGTATATGGAGTATCACTATCATCACGGATATATTCTGTTGTTTTTTTGAAGACATTCGTATTGTATCCTCCACAGAGTCCCTTCTGAGAAGCGATGACTATGATGAGCTCACGAGGAGAGCATGGAGCCTGTGAGAATTTTCCCAGTACTTCATCGCTTTTCGCGACCTTTCCGAGGATCGATAGGGTAGCAAGGGCAAAGGGACGCAGTCCTGTCACCGCTTCTTGTGCCTTTTTCATCTTCACAGTCGAAATAAGCTCCATCGCTTTCGTGATTTTGCTGGTATTTTTTATCGACTTGATTCGAGATTTTATTTCTTTACCTGAAGGCATACGTTTAGATCTTAGGTTTTAGTACTTAGGATTTAGATATTAGAGTTTAGGATTTTTCTAAAACCTAAACCCTAAATACTAAACTCCCTATCCTCAATTATTTCTTCTTCTCTTCGAAAAGTTTCACGAAATTCGAGAGAAACTCAGAAAGTGAGGCTTTTGTTTCATCAGAAAAATCTTTCGATTCTCGTATGGCGGTAAGGATTTTCTCTTCACGTCCGAGTCCACTGAGGAGATCATGTTCGAATTTTCGGATATGTTTCACGTCGATCTTATCGAGATATCATGCTGAGCCTGCGAAGATGATCGCGACCTGACCTTCGAATGGGATCGGGGAGTAGATATCCTGTTTGAGGATTTCGACCATACGTTTTCCGCGTTCGAGTTGTTTCTTGGTATCTGGATCGAGATCAGAGGCAAATTGGGAAAATGCCTCGAGCTCTCGATACTGAGCGAGTGAGAGTTTCAGGGTTCCTGCATTTTTCTTCATGGCTTTTGTCTGAGCAGATCCACCGACTCGAGAGACAGAGAGTCCGACGTTGATGGCTGGTTTCACTCATGCATTGAAGAGTCATGACTCGAGAAATATCTGACCGTCAGTGATCGATATGACATTAGTCGGGACATATGCAGATACATCACCACCCTGAGTTTCGATGATCGGAAGGGCTGTCATAGAGCCAGCACCGAGCTCATCATTGAGCTTCGCCGCTCGTTCGAGAAGACGAGAGTGGAGGTAAAATACATCTCCAGGGTATGCCTCACGACCTGGTGGACGACGCAGAAGGAGTGACATTTCACGATAAGCATTCGCATGTTTCGTGAGATCATCATAGATGATGAGTGCATGTTCTCACTTGAACATGAAATACTCACCCATAGCAGCACCAGCATAGGGAGCGAGCCACTGCATAGCAGCTGGTGAGGATGCACCTGCTGAGACGATGATCGTATATTCGAGTGCTCCTGCTTTTTTGAGCTCTTCTGCGATAGCGACGACTTTTGAGTCTTTTTGACCGATAGCTACATAGATACACTTCACACCATTTCCCTTCTGATTGAGGATAGTGTCGATCGCGATCTGAGTCTTTCCTGTCTGGCGATCTCAAATGATGAGCTCTCTCTGTCCACGTCCGATCGGTACGAGTGCATCGATAGCCTTGATACCTGTAGAAAGTGGCTCATGGACAGACTTACGACTCATGACTCCTGTAGCGACATTTTCTGCTGGACGGTATCCGTCATTTTTGATCTCCCCCATACCATCGATCGGATTCCCGAGTGGATCGACGACGCGTCCGAGAAGTGCATCTCCGACGGGGATTTCGAGGATTTTTCCTGTCGCTTTCGCGATCATACCCTCACATACCGTAGAAAATCCTGATAGGATAACCACTCCGACATAGTGCTCTTCGAGATTCATCGCGACACCTCGAGCTCCCGAGTCAAATTCTACTACTTCGTTATAAGCAATATTTCGTAGTCATACGACTTTCGCGATACCGTCACCGAGATAGACGACCGTACCAGCATTGACACGATCAGGAGAAAGATCGACTGAGTCGATCTGTTGTTCGAGTTCTTTTATGAGACCTTGTGCGAGTTCTACAGCAGATTGAGACATAGAGGAAAAATTAGGAAAAGAGAATTAAATTATTATTTTACGAGTGATTCGAATCGTGCAAAAGAAACATCCACCATATCATCGCCGACAAAGAGACGAATCCCTCCAGTCAAGAGTGGATTTTTTCGGATTATCGGAGGAAGTGTAGATTTGTACTCAGGAAAGGAAAGAGCGAGACATGCCTCTGAATATTTCTCGATCAGTGATGCATCTATATGAGGAGCATACTCGATAGTGACGCTATCTTGTGGAGGATCGAGAGGATCCGTAAGGATGGCACGCTTCCCTATTTGTTTCATAGAAATACGGTAGCTCTTGACGATAGAGAGGACATGCTCGAGTGTCTCGCGAGGATATGATGTAAGATTGAGAGTAGGCATTTTTGGGAAAGAATGGCAATATTAAAATTTGATAGTATCAGCATTTTTTCTGAGAAAATCAGCATTAGCTTCACTTGAAGAAAAAAGTTTTGCATTCATCTTGAGTGCGACATCGAGGACTTTTTTCTGGAGCTCAGTAGCCATCAGTTTACGCTCGAGGGCGACATCAGCAAATCATTTTGATCTCAGAGCATCAGCATCAAGCTGAGCTCTTTCAGCGATCTCACCTCCTTCCTTTCGAGCATTTTCGACGATCTCACTTCCGATCATTTTAGCATCGACTCGAGCCTTATCGACGATATTCTCTGCTTCTTCTTTCGCAGAAGAGATAAGAGTATCCGAGTGGGTAAGTTTTTGCTCGAGTTCTTCGCGTTTCGCAGTTTCTTCTTCGAGATACTTCATATATGGCTTGAAGATGAAAGACCTGAGTACGAGAAAAACGATGGCAAAGTTGATTGCTTGGATGATAAATGAAGAAAGGTCGAAAAGCGCGTCCATAAAAAAGAATAAATATTAGAAATTCGAGGAAAAACTACTTGATAAGAAAAAGTGCAGCAAATGCGAGAAGTCCTGGAACTTCACAGAGAGCGATAGCTGTAAGCATTTTTGCATTGATATCACCAGAGGCTGATGGATTCCGTCCGATAGCCTGCATAGCACCCATACCGATAAGTCCGATACCGACTCCAGAACCGATAACACCGATAAGTGCGAAAGCTGTGTACATAAAAGAAAAAGGTGAAAAATAAATGAATTCTTGGGACTATTACGGAGATGAAGTGTCCGATTGAATCTCTAAGAAACTATTTCGTCATTTCGACGAAGGAGAAATCTTGCTCTGGAGCAGGATATCTCGTTCCTCGATATGACAAGGACAATTTTAGTGGTGTTTTTCTGGAAGTGACTCTCTGATATAGAGTGATGAGAGTGTCATGAAGATATACGCCTGGAGGAAAGCTACGAGAAGCTCGAAAAACCAAAATGGAAGCGCGAGAATACGAAATCATCCAGTACCAAAATCAGGGATCTGCTCTCCGACATAGACCACGACACCGATCAGGATGGCTCAGACAAAAATATTGAGGAATAGTCGCATCGAGAGTGATCCGATACGGATAAACTCTCCAGCAAAGTGGAGCCACCCGACGAATACTCCGACGATCTTCTCTGCTGTCGTATCTCCATGATAATTAAAAAGATAGTGACCGAGATGATTCAGAGGACCTTTCAGATAAAATGCTGTAAGCTGAGCAACGAGAATCACAGTGAGTGAGAATACGAGTGTCGTAGAAAGATCGGAGTATATAGGACGGAGATAGTGTCCGAGCCACTCATCCTTCGAAATCAGTACAAGCCAGTCGAATATGAGTCCCGTAAGGTTTCCAGCAAATATGACGACGATGAGTCCTCCGAGGAGCCACATATATTTTTTTGCTATTTCACTATCACCGAGAAGTGAGGTCGCATAGGCAAGTATACGAGCGACGATATCGAGACCAAAAGCACGAAGACGAGGGAGAGACCGAGTCACTATGGCGGCATACATAAAAGCGGTAACCACGAAAAGAATACTCATGAATATCCATGTGGAAAAAATAGTATTGGTAATCTGAAGTCCGCCAATAGTCCAGCCTTCGATGATTTCTCCTTTGGGCGTAGGAATATGTGGGCCACCATGCTCTGTGGTAGCTTCAGAAGTGATAGCTGACTCAAGGTGATCAGAAGAAGCCATAGCTTCGACAGTCACCTGATCGACGACTGTATTAGCAGCACTCTCAGGAGTCACTGTAGTAGCCATAGCAGACTGCTCTACGAAACCAAATGCTGAGATAAATAAAATCGTAATAAGGATGTATCTGAGGACGTATTGCATAGTGAAAATTTCGGTCGAAGTATAGCAAAATGCTTTACTTTTGCAAATCTTTTTTCTCCTGAA
>JANMHM010000046.1:0-14758 GCA_031375155.1 Candidatus Altimarinota bacterium | reverse complement strand
CTTTTTCTATAAAAATCAATACTCTACTTTCTCTTCCAGTGCTCGATCGTGAATCCTTCTCTTATATCTTCACTCACTTTCATGAAGTCGTCTTCGAAATGAGGAAAATATGCATCTCATTCTGGTTCCATATCGACCACCGAGAGGATCACTTCGTCAGTTTTTCTATTTTGGAAAAACTCTTCATATATCTGAGAGCCTCAGCAGACATAAGCTTGTATCTGTCATTCCTGCATAGGTCTTCGACTGAAAGGAGTGATACCCTTGCGGTACAGGAATCCATTCTCTATCGTAATATTATATTTCTCGACGAGATATGTATCTAGTTCCTCTACTGAGTGTAGTACTGTGAGTCACTCGTGACTCAATTCTCCTCTCGTGAGTACGATATTTTCTCGTCCTGGTAGGATACGTCCGATCGACTCGAAGGTCTTGCGACCCATAATGATCGGATGCCCCTTCGTCGTCTCACGAAAATGCCGAAAATCTTCTGGAATATGCCATGGGATTTTTCACTCATTTCCGATAACACGATTCTGAGCCATAGCGGCGATGGCGATGTAGTTGATTGGATTTTCCATCTTGATCTCTCTAAGCCAAGTGAGCATAACTCTCTTATCATTCTCTATTTGTCTCTTCAGGTCCTCTATTCCTGTGAATTTCTGATTTTCTCGTATGAGAAAGAGTGGCGTGACAGAAATCGTCTCACCATAAATATCACTATCGAAATCGAAAAAGTGTGCCTCAAAAAGTCCTGCTTCCAGTAAATATACCCCTATACCATAGAGCTTCTTCCCTCGTACAATAGCAGAAAGGCCATATGTCCCAGCATGAAGAGACGAGGAAGTCGCAGGAAGAGCGATATTTGCTGTAGGGAATCCGATCGTACGACCGAGATGTTTCCCATGGATGACGATACCAGATATTGTATCCATATTAGTTATCTAATTTTACTATTTCAGAAAGGAGATTGAGCCCAGCGATAGCGAAATTCGGACCGATTCGAGGTTTCACTTGATCCTCAGTGTTGCAAGTCAGGACTGCGAATATAGTCGGCACATCATACATGATATTGAGATCCATGATACCACGAGCAGATTCACCACAGACATAGTCGAAGTGTGGCGTATCTCCACGTATCACGACACCTATAGCGATGATGAGATCATATTCTTCTGTTTCGATGAGACGCTTCGCGAATCCTGGAAGTTCGAATGCTCCCGGAACAGAGAAAGTATCGATATTTTCGAATCATTCATTTTCGAAGAATTCTCGATTTACTCGTTCGATTTCGCTCGTGTACTCTTTATTGAATTCTGCAACGACGAAACCGATATGAAGATCTGGGTCGAGATCATCTATATTTCTCAGTCCTGCTTTGTAGTCTGACATAGTGTTAAATGGTTATGTATTGAGAGTAAGTTTTTGTACGTATTTTCCGAGCATATCGAATTCGAGATTCACCGAGTCATCGATTTTTGTTCTTCCGAGATTGGTCCAGTCCTGAGTGAGTGGTATGAGAGATACTGTGAGCCCGCCAGACTCGACATCGACCACTGTGAGACTCACACCATTGATATTGATACTTCACTTTTTTATGACGAGGGGATTATAGTGAGTATCATAGGAAACTCCAAAAATAAGTGATCCATCTTCTTGTTTTTCTAGGAGTATGACTTTTCATACTGTATCGATATGTCCACTGACGAAGTGTCCATCGATGCGGTCTCAGAGCTTGAGAGATCGTTCGACATTGAACGTATCACCGATTTTTTTAGTAGAGAAATTTGTCACAGAAATACTCTCCTGCATAGAGAAAAATTCATAGTATGACTTTTCCGACTTGGTGATCGTCATGCATGCTCCATCATGAGCGACACTTTGTCATTCGATGAGAACTTCACCGAACGTATTTTCTACTCGAAAGACTCCATCTCTTCTTTGAAGGATTTTTGCCTGATGTTCTATGATTCCAGAAAACATAAAAGAGGGAATATTAATTACTCAGTCCGAATACCGCAAGAAGAAAGAGAAGAAAAGCTATACCTGCAGAGGCATAGAATGGATAAGACTGACCCATACTATAGAGCGTCCCTACCATGAATGGTCCGATAATACTTGCTACACTGACTATAGAGGTATTGTACCCCATCACTTTTCCGACTTCTTTCCCTGCTTTATTCGCTATGAGTGAGCTGATAGACGGCTGGAATGATCACATAGCAAGAGGAAAGAGTGGGATAATCCAGAAAAGCCAGAAGACACTTCGATTCATAGCAAATAAAGTTAAGCTCACTACCATAAGAAAGAGTGCTACTCGGATCATCTGTTTCTCAGTAAAATATTTCCTTACATACTTTACCAGCCCTCCTTGATAGATGATTGCTATAAGTCCGACAAGAGAAAGAGTGTAGCCTATTTTATCAGCATTGAAGGCGAATACATCAGCATAGTACTGGCTAGATCCTGACTGGATAGATGAAAATGCGAGTGTCCCTCCAAATGAGAGAATAAGAAGGAGGATCACTTCTTTCGAAAAATGAAATGGAACATGTTCGGTATGCATTTCTGCGATGTGCTTCTCTGGCTCTCCGAGTCGGAAGATAATCATGAGAAAATTGACTGCTATAGCCAAAATACATCCGATAATCACGTATTCGATGCCCCACTTTGAAAGGAGTCCACCGATAGCAGGACCGATGAGGAATGCAAGACCAAATGCGGCCCCAATAAATCCCATATTTTTGGTTTTCTCGGCTGGTTTGGAGATATCAGAGATGTATGCTTGAACAACTCAGAATCCTGCTCCACCGAGCCCAGAGATAAATCGAGCTACGATAAAAATAATAAATAAAATACTTGTTTCAAATGGAAGAATATCCTGGGAAAGACTCAGGTAGAGTACGATATAGCCAAGGAGATTGAGTCACGAAGTTACGATCAGAAGATGTTTGCGTCCGTAGAGATCCGAGAGTCTTCCGAATACGAGACCTCCGAGAAACATCCCTATAGAGTAGATACCCTGAGAGTACGGATTCCAGTGCTCTGCTACAGAGAAGTTACGGATGATATCAGGAAGTATAGGTATGAGTATACCGATTCCGAGAATATCGAGAAATGCTGTCGCAAGGATGAGGGGAAGTTGGGATTTAGGAGTCATTTAGTAATATTAAGTATTGTATTTATGACTACTGAGGATCATTCTCCGTTATTTGACTAGTAATAGTTTCATTAGTAGTCAAAGGAAGTGGATTTCGGATTTTTTTCGGTTTTTTTGGCTTCAAATAAAGCTCATAGTATATCCCCTTCACGACGAAAAGCGTAAGAGCAGAGGCAAATATAACTCAGAAAATGATCGTAAATCCCATTCCTGACCAAAAGCGATCTCGAAGTGCGATAGGAAGTATCCCAAGTGCAGTAGTGATCGTCGTAAGAAGCATAGGCTCCAGACGAGATGATCCAGCTTCGACGAGTGCTGTGATACCTTCGATTCATTTCTTGAGATTTTCATTGATCGCGGATATGAGGATAATACCATGATTGACCGCGATACCAGTAAACGCTATAAATCCAATACCAAATGGAAGTGAAAATTGATTATCAGTAAGGATCAATCCTACCATGACAAATGGAAGTGACATGATAACTGAGTAGAGGATCACGAGTGGCTGAGAAAAACTATGGAACTGAAGTGTCAATATAGCAAATATAACAATAAGCGCTATAAAAAATGCTGATAATATAGCCACGATAAGCTCACTATTTTCCTCATTTTCTCATCCAACTGCGTACGTGATACCTTGTGGATATTCATATTTTTCTGCAAATTGTACAAACGTCGCCTGCGTAGAGATGCTATCCATTCCTTGCTCCATATCTCCATCGACCGTAATCTGGATATCTCCATCCTGACGTGTTATAGAGGCAGTCGCATTGGTAATCTGAGAGTCCACAAAATCACCGATCACATAGGTATTTGGTCCTGACGATATAGGGATAGCAAGGACGTCTTCGAGGCTGACTTCGGAGCTAAACTGACTCGACTTCAGTATAATATCCATATCCTCACCCTCATCTTCGATAGAGCCGAGAGTGACACCATTCATACTCTGGGCAATCTGACTATATATGATAGCAGGGGTGATGCCAGTGGTTGCTATGAGATCTTTTTTGAGTTTGAAGATAAACTGTCATGGCGTGTCATTTGATGATCGTCCGACATTTTTTGTTCCTTTTACAGATTTTAGATATGTTTCGAAATCTTTCGATACCTGTATGAGTGTCGAGAGCTTTTGTGGATCATCGACGATGAGCTTGAGTCAGATAGGTTTGGATCATGGAGGACCATTTTCTTGTACCTGACTGACTACGCTGTATCATTTACTTTGGAATATCTGAAGTTTTTCCAGAAGTATTTTTTCTATAGTATATATATCTCGTTGTCAGAGTTTTTTTCGCTCTTGCCTTTTCGAGAGCTGGACATTGATATTCGCAGTATTCCCTCCTATAGATACTGTAGAGTAGAGAATTTCTGGATATCAGAGAAATACTTCACTAATTCCTTTGAGATTTTTTGTCGTGACTTCTGTTTTTTGACCTACTGGACCAGTAACTGTGAAACTCGTAAAAGCATTATCATCACCAGGAAAAAGCTCAAATCATACTATAGGAGCAAGGAACTTAAAGCTGAGAATAAGAAGCACCACAGGAACAAATATAGAAAGTCTTCGAAGGAGAGTATGTTCGAGAAAGTTTCTCAAAACCTTTTTATACCACTCTGTACATGCATGGATGACGCGTATCCTCAGAGGGATATGCCCTTCTCCGATGCGAGTTTTTCCAGCGCGTTCGAGAGTGAGGAGCTCCTTCTCTTCATCGGTTGCATATTCGATAGCATGTGGATCATCGACGTAGCTCTTTCACTTCCTCACGAAGAGGAGATAGAGTGCACTATTTACCGTGAGTGCCAGGACAAGTCCTGTAGCAAGTACTCAAAATATCGTGATCGGTATATATGCGAGAAATTTCCCGAGAATTCCAGGAAGTGTCATCATAGGGATAAATACGACGATAGTCGTCATAACTCCAGAGATAATCGGCACTGCATATTCACGAAGCGCGAGCATGATAGCGGATTGTGGATTGTATCAGACTCTGATTTTAGCACTTGCTCACTGTACGATCACGATGATAGTATCGACTGCTATACCAAATGACAAAATGAGAGAGAAATTCGTCAGAAAATTCATAGTATACCCCCCATAGTACAGTAGGAGAAATGTCGAAAGGAACGCCAGAGGAAGTGTAACAGAGGCAAAAAGTGAATCTCGAAATCATACAAATAGATACATAGCAGCAAATACCAGCAAAAGTGTCGTCACTGCCTCTTTCGCGAGCTCTCTATAGTCATCTCGTATCGTATCAGCGAGGTCTATACCGTATACGTAGGAAAATTCCTTATACTCATCTCTCTGAAATAGTGTTTCTGCTACTTTTTTTGCACCATCACTTGCTCGAAATATACTCGCAGTATCTGTCTTATTTACAGTGAGTCAGACATATGGAAGTCCCGATTTTGTGAGACCACTCTGGGTCAGATTTCCAGTAAATCCGCGTATCGGCTCAGCTCCGAGAATGATCTGGTTTACTGTATCATTTTTATATTTTCTCTCGATCGTCGCTATTTCTCAGAGGGTTATACTTCATCATTCAGGAAGAGCAATGGGCATTTTCAGAAATTCGAAACTCTCTCGGTTTTTGCCTTCGATACGAAAATCATATTTCTTTTCACCGAGAGAAAAATTTCCTATTGGCTGATCTCTATTGTAGCCTTGTATTAGAGTTGCGATGTTCGAAAGGGTCAGTCAGAGATTCGAGAGTTTTTCCTCAGGGACGATAATACGCACCTCGTATGTCGCGTCATTCCCTCCACCTCAGCCTACAGGGCCTCCATCTCATCATACTGCGAGATTGATGGTATTTATCCCTGGGACTTTCTCCATAGCTTTTTTTAGATCGATAGCTCTATCGAAAAGGAGAGCTTTGCTAGTATCAGGATTTCGTGAATAGAGATAGATAGAAAATGCTCTATTCGTATCTGTTTCTATTTCTGTGATATTGGGTGTTTTAGCATCATTGGGAAGAGATACTCGTCATACGGCACTTCGTACATCAGAAATCACATCTTTTGTATTGGCATCCGTCTTCAGTGTGAGAGAAATGCTAGAAAATCCAAGAGTAGAGCTCGATGATATTTTATCGATTCATTTTATATCTTTGACCTCCTTATATATCTTATCTGTGATGAGAGCATCGATATCTATAGGATTGGTTCCAGGATATGCTGTACTTACAGAAATGATACCGAGCTTTACTGCTGGACTGGATTCTTTTCGGATATTGACCGCTGCGAGGACTCCCATGATGATGATCGTAATGACTATCAGATAGGAAATGCGATATTGTCGCACCCAAAATCCGAGAAATCCTGAAGTGAATTTATCACGAAGTTCCTGTGCGCGTGTAGAAATAGGAGATTGCATATCGAGAGAAAATGGCTAGTTCTTTTTTATGAGTATGTACTTGAGAGGATCGTAGTTCGAGATATCTGTGAGAATTATCTCTGAGGCAGGATCGAGACGATCTATGATTTCTATACCTTCTCAGACGACTTTACCAAGCTTTACTGACTTATATGATATAGTATCTTCGATGATGACAGGGCGTTCTCATTTATTTCATAGGGTCTTTCCCTGAGAAAAAATAGCAATTTCTCACTCCTGTTCACTGATTATTTTGATCGATTTAAGTGGTAGTACTACTCATTCTCAGGCAGTAGGAGAAATAGTTTCTTTCAGAAGTGGAAAAATGACATTTACTGCACTTCATATATTTCAAAGAGCTGTAGGAACACTGATTCTCATAGTATATAGAAGATTGGCTCAGGCAGTCCGAGAGAGTGCTGTGATAGTTCCAGTGAATATTTTTTCGTCCATTTTTACTATTACGAGATTCCCATTTGAAACATTTTTCGCTACATCACTATCGACATCGATAACGATCTCCGGAATATTGGTAGCTACTTCGATCAGTGGAGCTCATATACTCGTACGCTGACCGACAGAAGTGATGACTTTGGTAACTGTACCATCAAATGGAGCAATAATAGCAAGTTTCGCATATTCTCGTTTTGCTTGATCGAGAGACAAGCTACTCGAATTTCGATTAGCAGCAAGCTGATTGAGTGTGAGAGCCTTATTTTTTATAGCATTATCTTTTGATGCTTGTGCTTGCTTGAGTGAGAGTTCGAGAGTTTTGATCTTATCCCTGAGGTCGACTCGAGTGCTCTCATAGGTGAGACGAGCATCCTGAGATCCAGAGAGAAAAGATGTCTCATCGACACTGAGCTCTCGAGTGAGACTCGCTATAGCTAGACCCGTAGCTCTTTCGATATTTTGATAGTTATTGAAAAATGTAAGTGTCTGAGATTTCCATACATTAAATGCTGATTCAGATCATTGAATTTGGGTTTTTATACCATTCCATAAGACCACCCATCCATCTTGCATGGACTGAGGAAGACCACCTCATACGACATTATTTTGTATCATCAATATAGTCGCATCGACATACATCTGGAGTCGTATGTACCCATTCGTCATGATATCGAGATCAGACTGTATGGTAGATATAGAGAGGTTTCATCCTTTCTCTTTTTTTGCACGGATTTCTCATCGACTTGAGTAGGTTTTATTCCATTCATTTTTTGCGTCAGCATAAGCATTTCCTATTCTGATACCGAGATATGGTTCCCAAGCATCATTGACATATTCGAAATTCGTAGTTATTCCGAGTATCCTATCTCATTCGTAGAGAAAATTGGTCATGAGTGCATCAAGACCACTGATATATGTCCTATAGTTTTCACTATAACTTTCGAGAGTTTTTGCATTAGTGTTGACAAGAGTATCATATATGAGCGCATTCTTCGCGAGAAGTGTATCATAAGATTTTTTTGTCTGCTCATAGGCAATCTGCGTCTCTGTGATAGCACGGTCGAGAGAGAGTCGACTTGACTCGACACTAGAGTCCTGGATGGTGAGAGCATTCTCTGCCTGAGCAAGCCTGATATCATATGAGTTTATGGTATCCTTGAGAGAGATGAGCTTGGATCATTTCCTGATTTTTTGCCCCTCTTTTACTCATATAGATGTCACTTCTCCTAGAGACTCGGCAGCGAGGGTGACAGATGATCATGCTGTCAGACGAGCAGATTTCTCTACGCTATAGGATTCGACTTTCTTGCCGATAGCATATGTCTGTATAAAAAATGGTGTCTTCTCTGGAGTTGTTACTATCTCTTCTATAGTAGTTCCACAGCTCGATAGAAGGAAGGAAAAAAACACAAAAATAGTGATAATTTTGAACATATAAATTTAAAGATATCTTAAAGGTTACACTCAGATTTGAGAAGTTCGATAAAGTCTCCCATGTCCTCAGCTTTTATAAATCATACAAATCGTCCATACTTCGTCATAGTCATGAGAGTATCTCACTCTGATATTCCTAGCATATCACGGACATCTTTTGGTATGACAATCTGTCATTTTGTCCCCACAGTCACAGATCCATGCATTTTGACGCCGAGCTGTACTGCTGGAGGATCTTTTTTCTTAGATCAAAACATAAGTATATAAAGTTAGAAAAGTAAGAATAGTATGTATTATATGAATAATCATTTTTTTGCAAGTGAATCTTCTCAGAAAAGAAGCTTGATTTTTTCTCTACAAAATATATACTCTATCTACTTTAACTCTTTCTTTCTATGCAAATATTTAAAAGAATTTTCTTCTTTCTCCTTACTAATATGGCTGTATTAGTACTTCTGTCATGAGTAATGATGATAGTAAATATATTCTTCCCTGGCATCCTCTCAGCAAATGGTGGCATAGTACAACTCCTTATATATGCTCTGATTATCGGTTTTGGTGGATCATTTATATCTCTCTTGATATCTCGATGGAGTGCGAAGAAGGCATACGGGATAGTACTCTTGACGAGTGAATCTGCTTCTCACGATCCAAAACTTCAGCTCGTCTGGAATACTGTAGAGCGCATAGCACAAGCTGAGCATATCGATATGCCTGAAGTCGGATACTATGAGTCTCCTGAACCAAACGCCTTTGCGACAGGAAGGAGTAAAAACAACTCTCTCGTAGCTGTATCTACAGGACTACTCTCTACTATGGAGAAATCTGAAGTCGAAGGTGTCGTAGGTCACGAGATGGCACATGTACTCAATGGCGATATGGTAACCCTCACGCTTATTCAGTGAGTGATGAATACATTTGTCATCCTCCTCTCTCATGTCGTCGCTCGCGTCGTCGCCGGTATGCTCGCAAAAGATAGTGAGACGGTCAGCACTCTCACGTATAACCTCATATATATAGTCTTTCAGATAGTATTTTGATTTCTCGCCATGTTTGTCGTGATGTGGTTTTCTCGAACTCGGGAATATCGTGCCGATCTCTGATGAGCTCGCTATACATCGAAAAAAAATATGCTCTCTGGGCTTCAAAAACTCAAGTCTATGAGCAAGATATCAAAAACTCCTGCCGATGGAACAATGACAGCATTTATGATAAACGAGCCTGACTCATTTTTCTCTACGCATCCATCTCTAGATAACCGCATCAAGGCTCTCGAAGAGAACTACCAGCTCGCATAATGGAAAAATCCATTTTTATTATAGGTATTATTTTCACCGGACTGATGATGGTCTGGTGGATTTTTTATCGTGAAAAAATAGGAATCTCAGCTCCAAATATTCTCATGAAAAAGTATTTGAAAACTCCATTTCTTCTCTCTAGTATATGGATAGTACGGGGATTGCTACTCATATCCCTTCTGACACTTTTTATAGATCCACATACGAATAGAGAAGTGACTCTACCAAGCAAAAATACCTGAGATATCGTCATAGTGCTCGATATTTCCAGATCCATGCTCACTGATGATATCAGTCCAAACCGGCTCGAAAAAGCAAAAGAACTCATAGGAAAATTTCTCGAAAAAAGAAAATCTGTACGTATCGGTTACGTTGTTTTTGCTGGAAAACCATTTATCCTATCCCCTCTCACAGACGATATAAGTGGACTTTCTCGCATAGTAGAGAGTACATTTGCATCGACTATCCAGGAAGGGCTCCGAGATACTTCTGGGACAAATATCGGAGATGCTATCCTCAGTGCCAGTCGTATCCTCTCCGCGAGATCATGAAGTGGAGAGAAGTCTATCGTACTTATCACCGATGGCAGGGCAAATCTGGGTATCGACCCACGTACAGCAGCGAAAGAAAGTAAAGAAAAAAATATCCGCATCTATGCTATAGGGGTAGGAGAATCTTCGGGATCACTCCTCTCCTATAAAAATAGTGCAGGCGCTCGAGAGTATTTCTATGATGAACTCTGAAATCGTCTCAAGGCCGATATAGATGAGACTACATTGCAGGAAATCGCAAGACAGACTGAAGGAAGATACTTCCATGCATCAGATACAGATATCCTAGAAGATGTTTTTATAAGTCTTGACTCTCTCTTATCTTCAGCATCGCCTTTAGAGAAAGGGAATCGCTCTACTTCTCTCACGCCAATAATCCTCATAATCATCATCATCTGAGCACTTATCCATGAGTGACTCTGATTTCTCGTACGTAAAAAATATAAAGTGACGTAAAAGAATTTGCATTTTCAGGAAAGTTCGCTATATTTTCGTTGCTTAAAAGCATGGATCGATAGCTCAGTTGGTAGAGCAACGCCCTCTTAAGGCGATGGTCGGCGGTTCGAGCCCGCCTCGGTCCACCATGGATAATTCTCAATCTCATCATTTCAGATGAGATTTTTTATTTTTTGGCGATATATTCCTCGAGAACGGAAACTATTTCTCTTCTCTTCTCGAGAGATAAAGGATCTCCACTATATTCTGCATTTTCTGTCTCCATGAGCGCTATCACCATCGGATGATCTCAGAGATAGCTGCGGACTTCTCGAGCTGTGTGAGCATAGGCATGACGTGGTAGGACTATATGAGTGATAGCATATCGAAGAGATACAGCTATCTTCGTCTCGAAGTTCTCATCAGAGATATGGGGAATTATTGGCATAGGAATACCTCGTCATGCGACTCACTTCGAAAGTATGACTCTACGAGAAAGTATTTTCAGGCTGATAAAAATAATCAGACTAACCGCGATAGCAAAAAATACCCCATATAAAGAAATCGAGTATATATTTGAGATTCTTTCGTTTTGAAAAAGGAGAGAAGAAGCAATATCCATGAGAAAATGATTTAGACCGTGAAATTGACCAAATCAGAAACAAAACTATACGCACCAATAAGGATAAGGGCAGCGATAAATGTATTGATAACGATATTTTTTCCTTTTTTCATGCGTTCTTCGTCACCACCAGAGGTGATATAGTAGTATCCTCCGATCACGAGAAAAAATATTGCGATAGGTCAGGCAAAATAGACAGCAAGTCAGAGCATTTTTTTCCCGAGGGTCGCTACTTCACCAGTGAAGTCTCATCTTTCGATCACACCTCACCACACCTTCACAAATCAGAGAAATATAAGTCAGAGAACACCATAGATGATACGATCCTTCGCAGCTTTTTGACGTTCCTCATCACCCCCAGACAAGATCAGACGGAAGAGTCACCATGTGAAAGTGACGATCGCTACTCAAAATATAAATATTTCGAAAAAATTGACGATCCCTCCGAATATTCCAGGAAATGTAGTAGCATTTATAAATATATTGGACGTGCTCGTCGCACTATCTCATATATTAGCTCGAGCGCCATCTGGTAAAAAGAAGATCTCATAGACAGCTCATGGAATATTGAGAAAGAGAAATCATACAAGTGCATAGATAATCTGACGTTTCTGTGTTTTGATCTTCTCTTCATTTTCAGAAAATATCACCATATACGCTCCTATAAGTACAAGGTATATGAGTGCGAATCCTGAGACGATAACTTTCAGAGCATTCAACACACTAAGTCAAAAATTTCGAGATACGTCTATCGGATCTCATACTGCTGATGTTACCACTATAGATTCCGGTTTTATTATAGTTTCTCAGCCAGGTATGACGAGTGCGCCGAAAGAGTACGAGGAAAAACTAAAGAAAAATCCTATAATAAGGCTCGCAAGAAGTAAATATCGGATAAACATGAAAAGATAGTAGTCGTAAATAAGGGAAAATCAACCCTAAGCATTCTCAAGTTGCTTCTGGAAAGCACTGATAACATCTTTGATATGAGTTTTTTCTGTATCCATGGCTGTTATCTGGGTCTCGAGAGCCTTCTCTTCGAGCTCGAGTGCATGGATGCGCATATCATACTCTGCCTTGATTTCTTGGGCTCGTACTCGGAACATATCGAATTGCTGACGTTTCTTTACCTTTACCTCCTGATCTTCGAGTTCGAGAGTTTTGAGTTCATCGATAAATTCTTCGAGTTTGCTTTTGAGCTTAGATGAAGCGGGAGTACTGATATTTTCTGATATTTCTGCTATGAATGGAGATCCTACAGTGCTGATCTCAAGGGCAGAGATAACAGGAGATATGAGACTAGAGCTTACCACTTCGAGAGGCGATATCTGTGGAAGTCCGAGGTCAGTAGTGCCAAAGATAGAGTTATCTGGAGATGCTGGTGTAACTGCCTCTGATGTTATAGTGATATCAGATACGGGAGTTTCTGCGACGGCAGTATCGTCATTGAGAAGAGAGAAGAGTGCGGAGTCAGCCTCACCTGTGACTCATGGAATCGTAGATATACTCTCTATGCTTGAGACTGATGATATAGCTGCAGTATCGAGAGGGGTATCTGGAACGACTGCTGTATCGGTCATCGGAGTGATATTCTCTATACTCGGAGTATCTATAGTGCCTACGGATATAGTATCTGTGATAAAGGATACTGGGCTACTACTGACATCTACAGACGCGGCAGTAGCGACATCTCCTGCAGTAGAAATCCCACTCATATCCCCACCGATATCGAAAGACATATCCCCACCGATATCAAAAGATACTCCTGCTTCAGGTATACTAGCATCAGGAGGTGCTATCGCGCTAGAGAATTCTATTACAGGAGCTTCTTTATCGATTTTTTTATCATTTATTTGTTCGGCCTTCCCAGATTCGAAAAGGGTATCGAATGATTCTGTCTTTGGATCTGGTTTTACAGGATTAGCTACTCCAGTGGAATCATCTCACTTCCCACTAGAACCTCATCCAGCAGGAGGTACGATCTCTGTGACGACATCTTTAGAGTGATCGACACCATCATTGATCATGACTGGAGTATTTTGGTCGAGAAATAAGTTATCGAAAAGTCACATAAGCGAAAAAGAAAAGAGCTATAATATCCAAAATACTACCATAATAATGAAGTATTTGCAAAAACTCACTCTATTTTTCGTCTAGAAACATGAAAAAATATGTTGACTAAAACTAAACATTAAACTTAAAATATTTTGAATTTTTATAAAAACTGATAAAATTATGATACTAATCATAATTTTACTCATTATGGGTTACCTCGATAGTAAGTTAAAACCTTCAAACAATCATTCTAGTAGTTATATCCTATGATATGAAGGTAACCCTTTTGCTAGAATACGTTGCAGAAGTGTTGAGCGTATGTGCACGTGAGTGTGCTGGGCTTGCAAAAAAGAACGTGATGCCTTCCTGATAAATAGGGTAGCTACATGGAAAAAGTATTTCGAAACCCAAGAAGCATTAAGTGGGGGTGATCCATATGATGAAAATCCATCAACCCTCCTCACTACTCCAGATCCTGAGGATATTGTAAAAATGGAGATTGCTTACCTAGCAAATCAGAAGTCACTCATATTTCTATGACAACATCCAGCTCCCGCTCTATGTCGAGATAGTATGGGAAAGATTTTATGATCTAATCCTCTCCATTAATCCTTTTGAGTATCTCCCTCTTCTCCCCTTCTGTCATACGTCTATAGTCTCCGTCGGCGAGATCTCAGAGCTTCACGCTCTCGATACGTATGCGTTTGAGTTTTTTCACATCATAGCCGACAGCTTCGATCATACGACGGATCTGTCGGTTTTTCCCTTCGCGGATGGTGATAGAGAATTTCGAAGAAGATAAGCGGGATATATCGCATGGCTTCGTGGTATATTTTCTCACGATCACCGTATCCTCGTTTCCGACGCGACGGATGATACGAGTACGACTACCATTATCTTTGAGTTCTATTTTCACTCATTTTCGCATCTTCTCGAGCGCCTCATCTTCGATCTTTCCATACACTTCTACGACATACTCTTTCTCATGCTCATAGCGTGGATGCATGAGATAGTTCGAGAGACGACCGTCATTGGTCATGATGATGAGACCCGTAGTTTCCTTATCGAGGCGTCCGATCGGGAATACTCGCTCAGGAAACGAGACGATATCGAGGATTCATTTCTCATCATCCTTACCTGATAGACACGTCGTCACGATGTCGCGAGGCTTGTTGAAGATGTAGTAGACGAGATTCGCTTGGTCTTCGATCACACGATCATCGACTTTCACGACATCGACTTCTGGGTCGATCACTTGTCCTATATGGGCTACGATCTCATTCACCGTTACAAGTCATTTTTCGATGTATTCTTCTGCTTTTCGGCGTGAGCAGATTCAGGCATGGGCGAGGTATTTTTGGAGTTTCA
>JANMHM010000029.1:0-20365 GCA_031375155.1 Candidatus Altimarinota bacterium | reverse complement strand
TGCTCTGAGGAGATAAGGTAGAAAAATTTCTCGATATACTCTTCGAGGGGAAGACTTTTTCTGATACTCTCATCCCACTCCAAGTGATAGCGACTGACATAGATACAGGAGAGCGCGTCGTGATACAAGGAGGGAAGCTCTCAGAAGCAGTACGAGCATCCATATCGATACCCTGAGTATTCCGACCAAAAAAGATAGGCAAACGCGAACTCGTCGATGGCGGACTGACCAACAATCTCCCCATAGAAGTCCTCCCTCCAGGAAGAGTGATAGCGATATCTGCGATGAGAGACCTCACGAGAAAGATAGAAAAATCCAGGAAATTTCTCGGTATAGATATCAAAAAAACGATCTTCTGAAATAGTTATCACCTCCTCCAGAAGACGATCGATATCATGCTCTCACAAAATGAATCACGATCAATACGTTCGAGAAAAGATATCATCTACATCAGGCCAGAGTTCGACACGCTCGACTACTACGAGTTCACGAAGTATAAGGAATTTATCTCCTCAGGATATAGGGCATCAGAAGTCCTGCTCGAGAAAAGTGAGAAGAATATCCTGATTTCCTTGCTAAAAAAAATATTCCCCTATAATCAAAACACTTAAAATATACGCTTATGCAAGTCGGTATCGTCGGTCTCCCGAATGTCGGTAAATCCACACTCTTCAATGCTCTCACAAAGTCCTACGCAGCAGAAGCGGCGAATTTCCCATTTTGTACCATAGAACCAAATACTGGTATAGTAAATGTAAATGACGATCGCCTCGAGCAAATCCGCGCTGTGGTGAATGGTGCGAAGATAGTCCCTGCAAGTGTCGAATTTGTCGATATAGCAGGGCTCGTAGAGTGAGCCAGTAAAGGAGAATGACTATGAAATAAATTCCTCTCTCATATACGAAATGTCGATGCCGTCCTCCAGGTCGTGCGTGCCTTCGACGACTCCAATGTCCACCATGTAAGTGGCTCTGTAGATCCAAAACGCGATATCGAGATCATCAATCTCGAGCTCATATTCGCTGACCTCGAGACGCTCGATAAGCGGATCTGAGAAAATATGAAAAAAGTCCGCGCAGGAGAAAAAGATGCTAAAGCTCGAGAAGATATCTATACGAGACTCAAGGCTCACCTTGAAAATAGTCAGATAGCATCGACTCTCGAAATGTCTCCAGAAGAAAAGCTTGCTATCGCTGACCTTCACCTTCTCACGAATAAGCCATTTATCTATGCGGTGAATGTCGAAGAAGATAGAGTCAATACTCCCGAATCGGAACTCAGAAATATCACTGGTATCATAGATCCCCAGATCCCTGTCCTTCCTGTCAGTGCCAAGATCGAGATGGATATGCTCGAGTTCTCCGATGAAGATAAGAAGATGTTCCTTGCTGATATGGGGATCGACTTCTCTCCGATGGATACGATCATCCGAAAGTGCTACGACCTTCTCTGACTCCAGTACTACTTCACAGCAGGAGAGATAGAAGTACGAGCATGGACGATAGGAAAATGATGGACCGCTCCAGAAGCAGCAGGGGTGATACATACTGACTTTCAGAAAAAATTCATAAAGGCAGATACCGTGAACTGGAAAGATCTCGTCGAGTGAGGAGGATGGAGTGGTGCGAGAGAAAAAGGCAAAGTCCGTATGGAAGGGAAGGAATACGTGGTCGCTGATGGAGACGTGATGCTATTTAAGTTTGGCGGGTAACAACCTCTCTCTGTATAGATCAAATAGCGGGAAAAGATATACATCAAGATATGTGTATATTATTTTCTTGAAAAAACCTGTATAAAGTGCAGGACATCCGACTTTGTTTCCCGTATGGAGATGTTCATTTCATATCTGAGTGATGATTTCAGTTGGAGTTGTCAAAAAGCTTCACTGCAATTGTTTTTTGACGTGTCCGAATTGTGAGAGCTCCATAGAGGCTAAACGTCATAGAACTTGAATCATATGAGTTTTTAAGAGAGTTCGATCTTCAGGGAGTCAAGCATAGAAATCAATGGCTTCAATAAAAATATCAGTAGTTTCTTTTATCATGGTACGAAATCAAGCTTGGATATTAGCCATAATTTCTCGTGACTCCTTCGAGGCATCAAGCATAGGATCTCGAAAGTGAATAATTCAAACAAGAAAATCATCCCATCAAAAACCCACAAATGTAAGCTCTTGAGTACGGATATATTCCTTCATTTTTTCAAGTGACTTGAAACGAGGCTTTCCTGTAGAAAAATAATCTCTTCTTTCTTCAAGACGCCTCTTCAGACTATCTTCATAGATAATCATTCTTCGCTTAAAAAAATCTTCGATGACTAAAGTTTCCATAGCGAAACGACTCGTCTTATCATGTATGATATCAACTCATGGAGAAATAGGTAACTCCATAGAGCGAAATGGACATGTACGAGCTTTAATCTCTTGACTTACTGATTTCATAAATTGTATTATATAATAAAATTTATTAAATGCAATAGCATAATAAAATCCCCTTCTCATATTGGCTGTATAATAAATTAGAAAGCCGAGAGGGGGATTTTTTATGACTTCTTATCTTCATGTTGAAGTCATCTTTGGTCTACTGCACTTAGGTTTTTTTTGAGAGTATAACCAGCTCTTATATTTGGATGTTCCACCTTTATGGTGTGAACGATTTGTATAGCTTGGCGTTGGCGCCTGTATATGTATTTGTTTTATACTCGAGATCTCAGATCGGTATAATCGACCGAATTCTCGAATGGCGGTGTATGAAGTCACCTATGCTCGTGAAGTAGACAAAATAATAATAGCACTTCTCTCGAAATAAGTCAAAAAAATCAGGGAGATTTTATATTTAGAACTTATGGCTTAGAAAATTTGTCTTTATAACTAAAGAGATTTGTTTCTAGTCCTTGATTTTCATCCGCGTTCTGAGTCCAAAAAACCTAATACCTAAGCTCTAGATACTCACTCCTAATATCTTCTATACTCGTATCTTTTTCACGATCTCAGCATGCCGCACATTTTTCGTTGTGATATTTTTCCCATTCAGGAGAAGTCACATGAGGATGAGAAATGGAGCGAAAAATCCGAACCAGTTATCCGTCGAAAGGGTAAATGGAGCACTCACCGTAGGCTCTCTATCGAGTCCGACGAGACTAATGCCTTCACCCGAGACAGTCATAGGCGTATCAGACTTCATAGGAGTGGGTGTGGCATCATCGATGAGAAAGAGGGAAGTGAGGAGCATGAGAGCACCGAGTGAGACGATCGTCCACTTCCAGAGTTTTTTTCGGAAAATCCCTGGATCGAGTATACCACGGATAAATCCGACAAGAGGAAATATATAGAAAGCATGCTTCAGCTCTGTCGGAAGTCCGAAGTTGACCGCTGTCACACTCCATCAGAAGTATATGACGAGAAGAAGGAGGAGTGCGAAAACGATACGGACGATGCGTATAGACTTATCGCTTGGTTTTTGTGCGAGTTTCGTGAGAATATTTATCATATAGAGAAGTGATTAGGGAAAATTTTGTGATTTCTAGATGGCGGAGAGAGGGAGATTCGAACTCCCGGTATCTTGCGATACGCACCCTTTCCAAGGGTGTGCACTAGGCCACTATGCGACCTCTCCAGAATAGAGAAGAATGTATCGAAAAGAGAGGAAAAAGCAAGAAAAATTAACCTTGCAGAATCTTAGAGATAAGATGTGGAGCTTTCCTATGATCAGTAATTATAACTCTTGCATTTGGATTTTTCTTAACTCAATGGTGAAAAATTTCTGCTATACTATATTCATTCCGAGCTCTAGCAACTTCTTCAAGCTCTCTTGCCTGTTTCATTCTCAATGCAGTAAACTTCATTCTAGGATCATGTCCTGTGGTATTTATCGAATTGATAAGATATATTACTAGTGTCATAGGAAAAACATATATCAGTTCTGGTATGAATTCAGATTTATTTGATCTGGAATAGAATATCTGTACAAGATATACTCTTTCATGAGAGCCAAAATGCTCTACATATCTTTCCATTTGTGCTTGATGGACGACGCCAGCATTTCACTTCTCACAAGTCTTCACTTCCACTCATAGAGGTTTTTTATCTATTCATGAAGGAGTAGTAATATCGAATCCGTTTCTTTGTCTTTTGGATCATACGAGTAAAGCAGCGACGACCTGTTCTCAATATCTCCCGACTCTTTTTCTCGCTTCTCATGATCATGCTATCATTCAAAGTGAAACAGGTTTCTGTATATCAGAACTTTCTTTCGAAATAACTTCACCGCTACGAGTAGCTCAGAGATTATGAGAAAGCTCATCAAATAATTTAAGGTTCTGAAAAACTCATGGACTAATTTTCATAAAAAATAGTATATACATATGATATCATTTATCAATACTTTCTGCCATTTTATCGTACAATAGAGTTCTATTTTCCTTTACGAAAAATATGAGATCATATCTCTCCTGAGATATGAAAAATTCCTCGTAAGACCCTTTTCTGAAGGGTATGTTTCGTCTTGCAATCAAGCCCTCTTTCCCTATAATACGAGCATGGCTCGCAAAAAATCTCACAGAGGAAACCCATTTTTTTCCTACGAATTCCAAAATCTCCTCGCATGAGGTATACTCGTGACGCTCGGCGCACTCATGTTCCTCTCGACTAAGGAGTCCTCTATAGTAGGGGAATATCTAACGAGATGAGGAAAGGCACTTTTCTGAGACTATTATAGATGGATAGCATCGCCTATCCTCATCATACTCGGGACGATGATCATCGTGAAGAAGGCAAGCTGGTCGATCTGGAGACTCATAGGGATCGTCCTCTTCTATATAGCGACGACATCACTTATCGGCTGGTATACGAAGGTAGGGGTAGGATATTTCGATATATATACGCTTCTCGAGCGTTTTCTCGGGTCATCGAGCGCTTTCCTCTCACTCATCGTCCTCTTTTTCGCGAGTATCTACCTCACACTCCGTATATCATATAGGAATATACTCTCGAGAGTCCGTGAGTCGGTACCATCATTTTCCAGTGTACGTGAGGCAGTCCTCCCGAGTGAAGATGACGAAGAAGTACCAGTAAAGCGATGAAAACTCGATGCCGTCTATAAGAAAAAGACAGAGGAGCTCGAACGAAAACTCGAAACCCTCCAGAAAAATAAGCGATGAGATGCGAAAACAGGGCCAAAATGAAAAAGTCTTCTCGGATCTGCGATGAGCGCTCTCGTGAGCAAAAAAATCCCTCTCGAAACTCCAGATGGGAAGGTGATCGAGTCTCGAGTGAAGCAACAAGCTCTCGACTTCGGCACCTGGGACTTTCCGAGTGTGAAACTACTCAATGAAATAATCCACAAAAATCTCGTCTCACCAGAAGAAATAGAAGAGAAGTCTCTCATGATACAAAAGACATTTCTCCAGTTCGGCATCGATGTCGAGATGGAAGAGGAGTGTGTCGGTCCGACCGTCATCCAGTACCGTCTGAGACCCAGTGAGTGAGTACGACTCTCGAAGATCGAAGCACTAAAAAAGGATCTCACTCTCACGCTGAAAGCAAAATCTATCCGTATACAAGCGCCTATCCCAGGACTCTGACTCGTGGGTATCGAGGTGCCAAACGAGAAACGCGATATCGTATGAATACGTGAAGTCCTCGAAGATGATAGCTTCACTCATCATAAATCCAAACTCGCGATCGCAGTAGGAAAAGATATCAATGGTGACTTCATCGTCGGAGATCTCGCGAAGATGCCACATCTTCTCATCGCAGGGCAGACTGGATCAGGAAAATCTGTGGGGATGAATGGATTTATCCTATCACTCCTCTATAAAAATACTCCATCAGAACTCCGTATGATCATGGTCGATCCGAAGCAAGTCGAACTCGGAGTCTATGACGGCATCCCTCATCTTCTCACTCCAGTGATCAATAGTGCCGATAAAGCACTCAATGCTCTCAAATGGTGAGTCGCCGAGATGGAACGTCGCTATAGTACACTGAAGCCTGCCGGTGCTCGTAATCTCGAAGAGTATAATGCGAAAGTGAGCAATAAAGATCGTATGCCTGTGATAGTCATCATCATCGACGAGCTCGCTGACCTCATGATGAGTGGGAATAAGAAAGAGGTAGAGTCAGCGATCACGCGTATCGCTCAGAAAGCCCGAGCTGTCGGTCTCCATATGATCCTCGCTACTCAGAGGCCATCAGTCGATGTGATCACAGGACTCATCAAGGCAAATGTACCTTCCAGAGTAGCATTTACCGTAGCATCGAATGTCGACTCTCGTACAATCCTCGATCAGATAGGAGCAGAAGATCTCCTCGGTCGTGGTGATATGCTCTACTTTCCGACAGGGGCAATGTCGACCAATCGTATCCAATGAGTCCTCGTCGAAACGGATGAGATCGAACGCGTGGTCAATCATATAAAGCGTACTATAGACCCTGCGATGCTCGCAGACATCTATGATAGCTCTATAGTAGACGGTGACCGTGGGAACTATGAGGGATCAGCATCGAGCTCTGGATATGGAGATGAGGATCCTCAGGTGATCGAAGAAGCTATAGAACTCGTACGATCATCAGGAAAGTGCTCGACCTCGATGCTCCAGCGTCATCTGAAGCTCTGATATGGACGTGCCGCTCGTGTCGTCGATATGCTCGAATCTATGGGGATAGTGGGTCCTGCGGATGGCTCGAAGCCAAGGGAGGTGATTGGGTAGGCATTATCGAGATACGATAAGCCTAAGAGTAAAAGGTTCAAAAAGTTCTTTAATTTCAGGAGTAAGCACTATCCATCCTTTTTCAGCTCAGCTTTTCAGTGTAGATACACATTCTTGTCCTTCTTGCAGGAAAGAAAAATCAGCAGGGTAGCTCTCAAAAACATCATGAGCAGGAATTCAGAGTTTATGAAGAGCTTTTCCTGCTATGAGTACATTCGGAAGTTCGTTATAAAACAATCCCAATTGTCATTTATTTCAGTATTCTTGAGCAAGATTTTTAGAAAGAGCATAAGCCATGCAGAAGGCATAAGCTTGAGTACGTAGTTTTTCCTCCTTAGCAGCAAGAAAAGTCTGAGGAATAGTAAGGTATACAATACTTTCCATATGAGCTGCTATCATCCAAAGAGAACGGAGTCTTTCAGGTTCGATAAGATGACTATTGTTCTTCAATAAACCAAGCAGCCTGACAGTATTAGTTCCCAAATTTCTCAATAGCCTCTCTACATCGGCTCATTTCAACGACTTAGATCATGCCATACGTATAAGGGCTTTTTCGACTTGGGGATTTGCTAGATTAAGAATACTTGGAGGATTTAGGCCTAATCAACAAATATGATGTATATCATTCATAAATAAATATAATATGTCAATATTTGCAATATATTCATATTTTCCTATACTGCAAATGTTTTTATAAAAATACTGGAAAAATGTCCAAAATCATCATCAAAACTCCCGAACAGATAGCGTGAATCCGAAAGGCTGGCGATCTTACTGCGCGCACCCTCGATATGATAGGAGCGCATGTGAAGCCAGGGATTTCGACACTCGAGCTGGATAATATCATGAACGCCTTTATCCTGAAAAATGGTGGAGTATCAGCATGTCTCGACTACGAGTGATCGAACAAGTGGGGAAAATCATCAAAAGCATATAAAAAATGTACCTGTATATCAGTCAATGATGTCATCTGTCACGGTGTCCCGAGAGCCGATGAGATACTCAAAGAATGAGATATCATCAATATCGACGTGACCACAATAGTCGATGGCTACTTCGGTGACGCCAGTCGCATGTACATGGTAGGGAAGGTGAGTGAGAAGGCACATCGGCTCATCGCGATTACCAAAAAAGCTTGGGAGATCGGGATAGCACAGGTACGTCCCGATAATTTCTTCGGAAATATCGGATACGAAATCGCGAAATACGCGGAATGAGAGGGATGCTCAGTCGTACGAGAATATACAGGACACGGTGTCGGAGTACAGTTCCACGAAGAACCCTATGTCTACCACAAGGCAGATCGCAATAGCGGACCTCGGATGCAAGTAGGCATGGTCTTCACGATAGAGCCTATGATAAATGCCGGGAAATACGCGACCAAGCTCGATAAAGATAACTGGACCGTGCGGACAAAAGATGGATCACTCTCAGCGCAGTGGGAACATACGATCCTCGTGACAGAGACATGATACGAGATACTGACGAAATAAAAAACTCCCTTTCGGGAGTTTTTTTAATGGAAAAATCTGATACGGTCAGCACTCGGATGCGTACGGAGTTTCTCTAGGGTCTTTGCTTCGATCTGGCGGACACGCTCACGCGTGACACCGAACTCCTTTCCGACCTCTTCGAGTGTGTGCATCTCTCCTCCATCGAGACCGAATCGCATCACCACGATCTTCTTTTCACGAGGCGTGAGAAAGTCGAGCATTTCATAGAGGTTTTCCTTGAGAATCGAGAGATTGGTCGCTTTTTCAGGGGTGAGATACTTATCATCCTCGACGAAGTCACCGAGTGTCGTATCCTCTTCACCACCGACAGGTGAGTCGAGCGATAGGATATCCTGAGATATTCGCATGATCTGTCGGACCTTGCGGACGTCCATCTCGAGCTCGAGTGCGAGCTCTTCCATAAGAGGCTCACGAGCGAGTTCTTGAGTCAGGCGTCGATAGGTGTGGTTAAATTTATTGATCGTCTCGACCATATGCACAGGGACACGGATCGTACGAGCCTGATCAGCGATAGCACGAGTCACTCATTGTCTGATCCACCATGTCGCGTAGGTCGAGAATTTGAATCCTCGATCAGGGTCAAATTTATCCACTGCTCGAAAGAGTCCGACGTTTCACTCCTGGACGAGGTCGAGTAGCCCGAGTCCACGACCCATATATTTTTTCGCGATCGAGACGACGAGACGGAGATTGGCTTCTGCGAGGCGTTTACGAGCTTCCTGATCTCACTTCTGGATGAGGTGACCGAGCCTGACTTCTTCTTCTGCATCGATGAGAGGGAATCGCCCGATCTCATTGAGGTACATCCTGATCGAGTCATCAGAGATCTCAGAGAGATCGACTTCTTCTTTCTTCTTTCCTGCGTCACGGAACATCTCATCATGATCGAGAGAGTCGACGAGCTCGACGCCGAGTTTCGCGAGACGACCGAATACCTCATCCATCAGCTCGATATCATCTCCAGGAGGAAGTGCTGTCATGACTTCATCGTAGACGAGACGTCACTCAGCCTTTCATTTTTTCAGGAGCATCTGCATTGACTCAGGGATACCATCGAGGAGTTCCTGAGGGACCGTCACATCGATAAATTTTTTGAGATTTTTCTTTCGGCGCTTGTCAGTGAAAAAATCTTTCGGCGCACTATATCCATCTCCTCACTCTTCCTTCTCATCATCATCGTCTGTGTCAGGATCTTCGAAGTCATCATCGAAATCGTCAGAGACTGGATTCTCTCACTCAGAAAAACCATCACTTTCGGTATTCTCTTTCGAGTCGTCGGTAAAGTCTGATTTTTTGGTTTCGCGATTTGGAACTGGTTTTTTTGCTACTGACTCTATATCGACACGCGTCAGATCGATCGAATCTATATCTATCGCGAGAAGATCTATCTCTTCTGCGGCAGTATCTTGGGGGATTTTCTTTTTGGAAGCCATGAAAATAATTTTTAGAGAGTATCACTATCGCAAAATACTTGGAGAAAGTCCAAGAGAGATTGCTTTTTGTACAAAGGATTGCTGTGTTTCGAGAGAGCTCGGAGTCCCTGGTTCTGCGAGAGAGAGCGCGAGATCACGTTCACGGATGAGAAGCTCGGTATGAAGTTTTTTTATATAATCAGAGAAGGCTTTCCGTATCTGATTTTGGTCTTCATCGGGATGTTGACTCTCGAGGGAGAGGGCAAGTATTTTCAGTCGCTCTTGGTCTTCTGGGTCTCTCACTTGGCGAGAAATCACAGAAAAAAGAAGCGAAAAACTCCCTTCCTGAGGAAAGTCTCCCTGAGTATATCGAAATTCCTGAAAAAACAAGTCTAAAAAATCATACTTTATGATGTAGCCTGCGAGAAATTCCGCAGGAGTAAAGGATACATTTCATGTCTCACTTATTTCTCATTTCTCTCTCGTATTTCTTTCACTATATTTCGAAGTTCTGCCTGACTGGAGAGTCTTTTTGTACTCGGCATATATCGCGTCTTTCCCGACACCGAGACTCGCTGACATCTCCTGGATATACATGTCTATTTCGATCTGGGAACGTAGCGGGATGAGAAATTCGAGACATTTTTCTATGAGCTTTTTCTTTCCGATAATAGTCGTGATATCGTATTCTCTTCATCACTCGGCGAGATAGAAGGCGATAGGGGAGAGGGCAGTATTTTTGAGCTCTGCGAATACTCCTCATGACTTGATATATTCATCTGGATCCTTCCCATTTGGGATACGGATGACACGGACTTCGAGATCAGAGTTCGCGAGATTTTCGATAGAGGCAAATGTCGCCTTTACTCCGGCATTATCGGCATCGAGTGCGAGATAGACCGTCTTCGTAAATCGTTTCAAAAGATGAATATGATCCTGAGTAAGCGCGGTACCACTGATACCGACAGCGTTATCCACTCATGCCTGATGGAGAGCGATCGTATCCATCTGTCACTCGACGATATAGACTTCCCCCGTCTTCGAGATCATCTGTTTCGCGAGGTGGAAGCCATAGAGAACAGAGCTTTTGTCGAAGATATTTGATGCAGGAGAATTGAGATACTTCGGAAGTGCCTCATCGAGGACTCGCCCCGTGAAGGCGACTACATGACCCATAGTATTGGCTATAGGGAAAGTGATACGTCAGAAAAATTTATCTCGATTTTCTGAGAGGAATATCCCTGATTCGAGAAGAAAACTCTGAGTAAATCCTTTTTCTTTTAGGAAAAAATAGAGTGATCTCGAGTCTGTCGAGCATCCGAGCTGGAATTTCTCGATGATATCTCGGGTGATCCCACGGTCTATCAGATAGGAGAGATATCTCTCGTTTTCTGTATCGAAGAGGGCTTGGTGGTACCATGCTGCCGTCTCACGATAGAGCGCATAGATATCACCTCATTTATCTTGCGGCGTCTTCGAGAAATCTGTCTTGAGCTCGATACCAGCTTCTTTCGCGAGGAGTCCGACTGCCTCTCGAAACTCGATCTTCTCGATCTCCATGAGAAATTTTATCGGTCAGCCTCATTTTCCACAGGAAAAACAGTGAGCAATATTTTTTTGTGGTGATATGACAAAAGATGGGGATTTCTCACTATGAAAAGGGCAGAGTGCCTTATAGTTGATGCCTGCTTTTTTCACATCGACATATCTCGACACGACGTCGAGGATATTCACACGAGATTCGATGTCGTCACGGAGAGTCATAGATTATTTTTTGATAACAAATTCTATATTATCGAGCGTTGATGATACTCGAGTAAGCCAAAATGGAGAAAATTTTATGTCTACTTCACGCACGTGTCACTCATTTATGAGCCGAGTGATAGCTTCAGTTTTCCTGAGTCCCGCTATCGTGATCTTCATACGCCTTGTGAGCTCATTACTCGCATTTTCGAGATCATAGGTGATCGTCGAGTTCATTTCCATGGTAGCCTTTATCGAGCTATCATCAGGAGCTCGAGAGATGATATTGGTCAGCCTGAGTGTATCCTCATGGATAGAGAGCTCTTTATCAGTACCATGGAGGAGTTTTTCTCGAAAGATAAGCTTGAGATAGTCGACTACTGCCTTTTTATCATAGACGAGCGCGTATATCGTGAGAGATCATTTGAGTTCTATCTCATTAGCGAAGTCTCCGATTTTTTGTCCGGAAGAGAGCACCATGAGCTCACCAGTGAGAGTGACTGCATCGCCCATAAGAAGCGTGAAGTTTTCACCATCATTTTTATTCCCTTCATCGAGCCAGGACTGGAGACTCGTACGTGCCATACGTCCGAGCTGTTCCCTGAGTATTCATCGAAATTTTTCTACCTCCACTTCTGTTACGACATGGATACGTGCATTTTCTCATCAGACAAAGTTTTCTTTCGCTTTTGCATAGACTTTATCTCGGTTAAATTTGAGCCCAGGAATAGAGAGATATGTACCAGTCGGTATATTTCCACGTACTCATATCATTTTGCCAGATTCGTCATTGGGATCAGCCTTGAGGAGGACTTCTACCGATCATATTTCCGTGATATCATTCACTTTTTTCGATGCAGGGACATTGGTCCAGGCATCTGTCTTGAAGACGATACCGTCTTCTGTGATAAATCGGGTAAATGGTTTGAGTGCTTGTTCTGTGGGAAGTTCATTGTAGAGGATGACTCTTCCTATAGCATTAGTCGCAGAGTTGGGATCGATCGTATCGAGGGTAAATTTCATACTATGCTCGAGTGGCATAGTGACTTTTTTGAGTCGGACTGTATTTTTGGCAGATAAGATAGATCCTGTTCACTGAGAAAATATGATATTGGAGCTGATCGGACGTACCGTCGTCTGGGGAAGGACATAGACGTAGGTCTTCGAAACAGCGAAGTAGAAAATAAATAAAAGGAGTGAAAGCGACATGATCAGTCCTGTCACGATCAGAAACATATTCGGAGATCCTTTTTTTATCTTGTGCAGTGGTGTCGCCGCTCTTTTTCTCTTGAAAAGAAATGATATATATTCCCATCCACGACGTATTTCATAGATGAAATATTCCCACATCGTGAAGTTATGTTTGAGAATGTTTTTCTTCGAAAACTCACGATCAAACTCAGCACGTACTCAGGCAAGAGTTGCTCCGATACCGACTGATCGAGCCATATCTACTTCATACTCATGCTTGAGAAGGAGGTTAAATTGGTCGACTCGAAATCGTTTTTTCATCACGAGAAATACATCTCGCGTGAGAGAAAAGCTTGACTCACTCATATCGATCGTAAGTGGTGGCGTCGAAGAAAGTATTTCTTCTTCGATCATCCTCATGCTCGCGATGAGACTCTGTTCTTTGGGGAGGATAAGTTTATTCATAGTGGTAGAGTGCATAGCGAAGTATACGGATGAGTGGATCTTTTTTCCGAAAGAGGAGTTCCTGTGCGAGGAGAGAGAGTCACTCAGTGACGAGATGCTCTTTAGATTCTAGTGGTGAGCCATGAGCATGAGCAAGATGGATATGCTTTCCTTCATAGTGAGAGTGAGAGGTCAGTATTTCGAAGAACATATCTTCTATCCATGATGAAGAAAATATACCACCAGAAACAAGAATATTTTTATGCTGTGGTGAGCTCTTATTTTTCTCTAGAAGTGATAGAAGAATATCTATGACATACGTGAGGTACTCTCGAGCTGTAGACTCTCTGATATCTTTCTCTGTCACACTCGGCTTCACACGTGTGAGGATATTCTCGATCTCGATATAGGAAAGCTTCGGGAAAGCACCAGAGAGCATATCGACAAACATTTCTGAGCCAAAAGGGAAAGTTTCGAAAGACTCGATCGCATTTTTCTTCTCGAATACAAAAGTCGTATGCATGTATCAGATATCTATGTATATCGTGTTTTCGTATACATGCTCTCCTGTTTCTGTGATTTTCGGAAAAATCAGAGGCATCGGTACGAGAGAGATGGTCCGTTTTTTGAGACTCGAGACGATTGACCTGAGGATGTTAAATTCACTCGAAAGACAAAAAACATTGAGTACAGTAATACGTACATGCGTTCCAGTAAAACCGATAGGATTGGTAACGCGTTTACCGTCTATAGAGATTTCTGTGAGAGTGCTCGATATGAGACGGATATCATCATGGATGAGTCCGTATTGGATCTTGGCTTTTTCTTTCGCATGAGAAAGTGATGTCTGCTCGATCTTTTCGATCATCGTATCGATCTCTTGCATCGAAAGTGTCTCATCTGCATTTTTCCTGATATACTGAGTCGTCACAGTATCATGGATGCAGACTGATGGAGAAAAAGCGAGGATAATGTCTTCTGGGATTTCTCATGAGTTTTTACAGGCTTCATGGATAGCTTTCTCTATAGTGAGCGCTACTCCCTGCATATCGGTGATAGAGCCATCGAGAAAGTTTTTTCTATTTTGGCGCACACTCGCTGACCCCTCACGGATGAGATGCCCATCATCGATCCCATAGAGACTCGCACGGACACGATACGATCCGAGATCTATAGCGATAAATTGGTCGTACTCATGGATGTTCGCAATACGAAAACTCATAATCAAGCAAAGTGAGAAGATAGAGCTCTTCTCGAAGCCATCAAAAACGCTATGAGAATATGGAAAAACAGCGGAAAAGCAAGCATATGAGGCAATATTTGCATAAAAATGAAAAATAGGATAGAGTATACCCATGTTAGCCTCTTCTCAGTCTCGCATCACGCACCTTTGGTACTTGTTTTTTTGGATGATACTCTTATCGTTCACGATTATCGTGTATCATAGCATGACCGAGTCTGCTTTTTTCCGATTTTCTCCAGAGACACTCGGACTCATAGATACGATCTATCTCACACTTCGCTGACTTATCGTGATAGCGATAGTCGCTAACATCGTCTCTCTTATATTCCGAGAGATAAAGTATAGTTTTGCTACTGAGCACCTCCTCGTGAGAAAACTCTTACCGACAATACGATTTATTGTACTATTTCTTATATGGATCGGGTGAGGATTTTTCATCCTCGAATCTCTCCATATCAGTACCACTGGACTTCTGACAGGAGCCGGTATCTGATGAGCGATCTTCGCCCTCGCAAGCAAGGATATCCTCGCGAATCTCCTTGGAAGTCTCTCGATCATCATGAGTAAGACATTCGAAATCGGGGAAACGATACGGATAAAGTGAGTCGAATGAATCGTCGAAGAGATCAATCTCAACTACACAAAAATGATGGGTATCGATGGAAAAGTCGTCTATATACCTAATCGTATTCTCACGACAGAGCAACTCGAAAATCTCACTCGAAGACGATTTTTTACCTACGTCTATCGTGTACCATTTCGCAAGGCCATAGGATCACCGAAAGAAGTCCACGATATCCTGATGCTCATAGAAGGAAAGATCAGTGAGTATGATCCTATCGACGTCGATATCACCACTGAAATCCCGAATGCCAATGATTTTGTCTACATCTTTACCATAAAAGTCCCAGAAGAAAATGATGAATTCGATAGAGAAATCAGAGAGTTTCTCATACCATATATCTTCCCAGCGACATAGATGTCCTCACTTGCAAAATAGGAAAATACGCTATACTCGTCATACTATTTTCTTTTTTTATGAGTACGATATCATCCCTGCTTCTCTACCTTCTCGTTGGTGCTATAGCGACATTTATAGTGATTCCCCCATATATAGCACTTCTATATAAGTACAATCTCGGAAAAAAAATCCGAGAAGAATGACTCATCGGGAGAGCGACAGAGTTTGCTCGACTCCATGCTGGTAAGATCGGTACTCCGACGATGTGATGAGGAGTGATACTCTGAGTGGTTTTTTTTCTCGTATCAGTTTCGGTCATCTTACAGTATTTCTCTCCAGCACTTGGTCTCGAAATACGCTACTCCCTCTTCAATCAAAAAGAAACCTATCTCGCCCTCTTTACTCTTTTCACTGTATGAGGGATCGGACTCGTGGATGACTATCTCAATATCAAAGAGATCTGAAGGACCAAGTGACTCTCTGCACGGGTAAAGCTCGTACTTCTCTTTATTTTCGCTACAGTATGAGCATTATGGTTTTATTTCAAGCTCGGACGGACATCAGTAGAGCTTCCATTTTTCTGAGCACTCGAGCTCGGATATCTCTATATTCCACTTTTTGTCCTCATCGTCGCTACGATGGCAAACAGTGTCAATATCACAGATGGACTCGATGGACTTGCAGGAGGAATTCTTCTTCTCAATTTTTGAGTCTATGCATTTATCTGCTACGATAAAGGGCTCATCCTCCTAGCGACACTCTGTCTTATCATCGCTGGAGCACTGATAGCATTTCTCTGGTTCAATATCAAACCAGCAAAATTCATCATGTGAGATGTCGGCTCGCTCTCGCTCGGAGCGACACTCGCGATCGTAGCGATGATGACAGATACACTGATCGTTCTTCTTATCACCAGTGCGATATTCTGGCTCGAGCTCATCTCAGTGATTATACAGCTTCTGTCGAAAAAGTTTCGAAATGGAAAAAAGGTATTTCGTATTGCTCCATTTCACCACCATCTCGAAGCGATAGGCTGGAAAGAAGAAACTATCGTGATGCGATTTTGGCTCATCGGTATCATACTCTGTGCGGTCGGAGGGGTGGTAAGCCAGCTTATATAGTGTATATAAACATTTTTTTATAAAAAGTAAATACAAAAAGTCAGTTTCTCCTAAAATGGCTTCTGTATGGTCTTACTTTGGTAACATTCTATGTACTATCCTTTAGAATAGGGGTCAAATGCTATAAAAATGTTTGCAATCTGTGAGAGAGCGTCTATAATGCGTTTGTCCTTTATTTCTTAACTTTTTCCACTATGAAAAAGCAGGACTTCATTAAGTCAGTAGCCGCTAAGGCAGGTCTCAGTCAGGATGCTGTTGCTAAGGGTCTCGGTGCTATGATCGAAGTTATCACTAAGTCACTCAAGAAGGGTGAGGAAGTAAATGTTACAGGTTTTGGTGCTTGGAAGATTTCTCACCGTGCAGCTCGCAATGGTGTCAATCCTAAAACAGGTGCTAAGATCAAGATCCCCGCTATGAAGACTCCTGTCTTCCGTGCTGGTAAGACTCTTAAGGAGGCTGTTAGATAATAACACTTTCGAAACACCCGATTTTCGGGTGTTTTTTTGTGTTTTTTCTCTAAATAGGATATCATAGACATAATTGAATATATTACCATTGATGAACCACCTCGACATTTCTCATCAGGACTACGATACTGCGACTCACCGACTACACGAAGTGACTCCAGATTTTTCGAACGTCGACATCGAGATTGAGTTCGGGACCGATCATAGCCAGTCGAAGATTCTCCGTGACTTCGTCGGAAAGATATTCGATGCGCACGGTATCACGGCACCATGGAAGGGGAGATTCATCCTCATCACCGATGAGCTCGTGAATAATGCTATCGAGCATGGAAGTGCTGTAGATGACCTCGATAGTTGCATCATCCGTGCAGGGAAGGGTCTAGATGGAAACTTCTCGATCGCGCTCGAAGTGCATGATACCGGGAATGGGAAAGACTCGGAGAAAGCAAAAGATATGATCGCCATACGGAACGCTCACGCTCCAGCTACAGAAGCGGTCTATATGGAGAAGCGCGGTCGATGACTCTTCTATATCACGGAGAAGCTCGTGGATACTATGGAATTCGCGGAAAGTCCACGATGAGGACTCGCGGTGAAGGTGGAGAAGAAGATAGTGTAATCAATTACTAAGTAAGCTATATGATCAAAAATGATTATCAATTAAAAGTAAACTTAAATAAGTGAATATATTTAATGTGAATATTTATAACCTGAGGTATATCTATATCTAGCTATCTATATCTCTTAAATAATCAGGAATACAATATAAAGTAGATTTTGATTATATTTATCTGTATTGCTCTATTTGTTACTTTTCTAGTAAAATTTCGTAGCAGAAAATACTGACTCATTGTTTCAAATAAATGAATTGAATGCAATACTGTATTATGATGATATCCAGAATTCATCTCATGGGAAGAAATCAATATTATTGATTTCTTCCCTCGACTAATGTACGTCTAATAGAGGTAGTTCCTAAAAATAGAGTAGAATATGCCGAAAAAAGAAACAACTTTTTAATCAGTACATATTCATGAATACGAACTCTATGGTGAGGAATGAGTAATTGAACAATGATAATTACTCCAACCGCACTATCTTATGATGCCGAGGAGTTACTAAAAATTCTTAAGGAAAAGCTAAGTATCTATGAATCTAAAGATTTAGTTGATTAAAATTATATTTTCCACTCTCCATCCTCATATACTCTCTCTTCTCAGATCCACACTCACTCAACTGCGATGAATACATCGATATGAAATCTCTGCACTTCCGTTTTCGGAAGTTTTTTTCCATAGATTCCATGTTTTTTGCCGAGAGAGAGGTGGATTCCGATTTTTCTCTCATAGAAGTTGATATCCGAGAGGGGAGTGGCGGTGGTGATAGCAGGATTGAGTCCCATACCGAGCTCGCGCACCATTACCTCTCACTCGAACTGCACGATATAGTCATAGAGTTTCTGGAATTCGGCAGGGAAGTGGTCGCTCAGAAGCACTCGTCCACGCTCGATCACGAGCTCGAAGGGGGTACAGTGCTCGACAGAGAAATCCTCACGAGGGAATGACTCGATCAGACACTTACCAGAGACACTCGATAAGTCGATCGCTTCTGTGAATATCTCTCCGATAGGGAATGTCCCTCACTTATTCTCGACTTGGGAGTAGTCTCCTGTGTTACCGCGAATCTTCTCAAGAGGTCAAAAAGTGAGAAATTCTCCGTTCACAGATTGTATTCTAGTAATTTCAGTGGACTCTATCTTTTCTCGCATAGCATTCTCCATTCTCACATACTCATCAGTTCTATAACCAAGAGATGCAGTGAAAGTATCTATCTCGTTTTCTGGGATGTAGGCAAGATGATTGAATTCGACGACATGCACACCACGATGGAAGAGCTCGAGTCGGATACGAAACGTAGAAAGTCGAAAGTTCGTCGACTGAGAAAGTATGACGATGGATCATGCTGGAAGAGAGAGAAGTTCGGATTTGATAGACTCCACTTGAGGATCTAATTCTTGTTCTTGTCATTCCGAGGCAAGAGCAATCTGCCCTTGGGTCTGTCATTCCTGCGAAGGCGCCCCGAAGGAAGTACTCTTGGGGTGCAGGAATCCAGTTTTTCATGCTAATTTTGTTGCATAGACCTCATGATGGTCGAGTCAGACTTTCTTATTCTCCTCGATATTATGTGAAGTGATGATACGGTTTTGCTCTTTCAGATGGGGATTATCGGGATTTATGAGTCCACCACGGTAGAGTGGCTGAGGAGGGGAGAGGAATTCTCTGATTCTCATCTTGTCCACAGGATACACTACGCTATCATTTCGACAGAGTCATCCTGTATCTGTGGATGACGACGAGAAATCTTGCTCTGGAATATTTTTCAACACAGTTATCCATGCATCAGAAAGGATTCGTGCGAGCGGTGACTCAGTATCATAGAGAAAATATACTGACTGATCAGTATAACTCATATTTTTATACAGGATATCATGACAGGATTGTTCAAGTGGAGTCATAGGATTTATCAGTGTGATTTTCTTGTTAATTTCTCGACAGCTTCTGAGAAAGCTCAAATAAGAACGAGTGGTAAGGTTAACCACTTCATTCAAACAGGAAGAACTCTTCAGCCAATGTTTCCATCATCTCTCGTTGTCATATATGGAGCCTCATTAGAAATTCATGTGTTCATATAAAAAGTTTAACTTTAAGAACTAGATTTTATGTAAAAGTGAAGAAAAGACAATTATTTATAATGAGAATTATTCTCATTATATCGACCTCAAATTTTGCGATTTGCGGGGTTTTTCTCCCATAAGACGGACATTCTATCGTCGAGACAGTTTTATAGAAGAGTTATTTTCTTAGGGTTTTCACGGAATATGTTCAAATGAAAAAATATATTATCTTTCGAGAAGTTTATTTTTTATAAGAATCCTATAAGCAAAGTATCCAAAGTATGAAATAGAGGAATATAGTGAGAATCAAATTCATCCGAAATACTGAATAAAAACTCATAATTACTTCACATAAGTTACATTATGTGAAGTAATAAATATATTTTATGCCACCTCTCTACCTACCTGATCTCAAACCCCGAATGATATCATCTCCTGATAACTCAGTCTACCCTCTTTCTTACTTTTCTATTCCATATTTTTATTAGCTCAGGCTTCTCTCACAGATTTTCTAAAACCAGACTTATAGCTGAAGATCTAGGGAGTCTTAGTATAAAAGCAATCTTATTTATATACTTATGTCGTAAGGCCTTGGTTAGTGGTACCGTTTTTTTTCACTCAAGCAACGATCGACATATATCATCATTCTCAGCAAGTATACGAATTACGGCGTTTGTTAGTCACCCTTCTTCTTTGATATATTTATTCATCTTCTCTCTGTGACTAGTCCATGTGGCTCGTATCAACTCTGGTGTTATTTCTTTAGGGTCTTCCCCAGTTATCGGTTAGTTTTTCGAAGTAATTTTAAGATTTCTTTGTAGATATCTTTTCAAGTTATACGACAATTATATCTAAATTCAGATTCTTTCAAATAATAATAAAAGTAG
>JANMHM010000055.1:0-9764 GCA_031375155.1 Candidatus Altimarinota bacterium | reverse complement strand
TGAAAAAAGTGCTCGCCTAAATCATAGCTACACTAAAGAAGTATAGGTAATAATAAAAAAGAGGCTTTTGCCTCTTTTTTATTATGCTCACTAAGAATCATGACCACTCTTATAGTCTCTATATGATGATCTCTCTGGGGCAGGACGAGACGGACGATCTCCTCTCGGAGCGCTATCTCTAGACTGGTATCAGCCCTCTCCAGAAGAAGAATTTCTTCCCTGGTATCCACCACCTGATCCACCACCACTTCCACCACGGTATCCACCAGAACCTCCAGAAGAGCTCCCTCCACGGTAACCTCCACTTCCACCACTCGAAGAGCCTCCGCGATAGCCACCACCAGATGATCCACCTGAAGATCCACCTCGATAGCCTCCTTCTCCAGAAGAAGAGCTCCTTCCCTGGTATCCACCACCTGATCCTCCACCACTTCCACCACGGTATACACCAGAACCTCCAGAAGAGCCTCCTCGGTATCCACCGCTTCCACCACTCGAAGATCCACCACGGTATCCGCCACCTCCACCTGAGCCACCCGAAGAGTATTTACGACTCTCTTTTACTCGTGGGACTTCTGTCCCTTCGACATCGACTTCCTTGATCTCGATCTTATGCATACGCTCGATACGCTGGAATGTACGCATCTCTTCGCTCGATACGAGCATGATCGCACGACCAGATGCTCCCGCACGACCAGTACGACCGATACGATGGATATAGCTCTCTGGATCGTGGGGCACATGGTAGTTCACGACGAGATCGATATTGTTCATATTGAGCCCTCGAGACGCGACATCTGTTCCGATAAATATACGGACCTTTCCTTCCTTATAGTTCTGGAGGGCTCGCATACGATCACGCTGTTGCATATCTCCGTGGATATAGGCTGCTGAGAATCCATCTCGGAAGAGATAGCGCTCGAGCTCCTCTGTCTCATGTTTTCGAGCGGTAAATATCATCACTTTATCAGTAGGGAAGCGCTCGAGGAGACGCTTCAGGACTGGGTATTTATCCCTGATACCGACACGCATAAATGCGTGATCTATCGTATCTACAGTCGGTCCTTTCGAGAGGATGAGTGACTCGGTCTCTCCCTGGATGTGAGTATCGAGAAGTCGAGTGATCGCAGGAGTATACGTCGCTGAGAAGGTGAGGACTTGTTTGAGCCCCTTGAGTCCTTCCCAGATCTCTGTCACCGCAGGGGCAAATCCCATATCCATCATCTGATCGACTTCATCGAGGACGAGAGTAGTGATATCATCGAGATTGATCCACCCTCGCTCGATAAGATCGATGAGGCGACCTGGAGTCGCGATGATCACTTGTGGTCCTGCACGCAGTCCCTCTTTCTGCTTCCAGATAGGAGATCCACCATAGACGGCGATCGATCCCATACGCATCTGACGAGAAAGGTTGAATACCTCATCTCTTGTCTGAGAAGCGAGCTCACGAGTCGGCTCGAGGATGAGAACTTGGGGGACACGTTTGCGATCATCGATAGTATTGAGTGCTGGGATGACGAATGCCGCAGTCTTACCACTTCCAGTCTGAGACTGGACGATAAGGTTTTTACCAGCGAGGGCTGCTGGGATGACGGCTGCCTGGACTTCTGTAGGCTCATGATAGCCGAGGTCAGTCAGGGCTCCGAGGATCTCAGGGCGGAGAGAAAGAGTAGAAAAACTCATAGAAAAAATGGGTAATGTCTCGAAAAATCGAGAAAAAGATAAATATACAACTCCTATATCACTCGAATATATCTCTAGAAAAATAGCCAGAACACATTCTGACAGACTCATTATCGTATGAGTGAGGGTGAGAAATCGCTTCGAATAGGGGAGGAAGCGATATACGATTGTATTATATGGCTCCTCGGGAAAAGAAATTGTGAACGGAGTATATAGAGAAGGATAGCAAAGTCAAAAAGAAATATATACTTGACATAGTCTGTTTTTATAATCATCGCTCTCTATTGCTCATTCGCTATGAATATGTTTTATGTGATTTGACTTTTTTATTAGGATTCATATAAGGAAGTAACGTTTTCATACTTTCTATCTATTTTATTATGGCTTTAAAAAATACTGTTCAGGTATTTATGGAGGATCAAATTGGAGAAGAAATCCACATAAGTATCCCCTGAGTTACTAGGCTTACTACTAGAACCTGATATGCTATCAGATGAAAACTGGATGCTGGTGCTATAGGTAAGATAGAAAATTTACTCTCTGCAAAAATAGTAGATACTACTACTCCAAATGCTTCAAATGATGCAAACTTTTCTTTCGCTGTCGCTACCCGTGCATGAGCAATGAGTGCAGATGCAAGTAATATTGGTCGAATTCTTCAGGATATCGGACTTCCCTCGAATATTACTGTAGAAAGAGTTACATTTTATGATTCAACTGTAGTGAATCCTAGAGATACGAGTATAAAAAGTAGGCTTAAGAAAAGCGTGCATGATAAGATGACCCAGTGAATATACGAATCTGATAAAAAGAAGAGGAAGAAATGACTTCCATGAATATTTTCATCTCGGTCACCAGTATCTATAGAATATCTCGATGTTTCGGAAAATGGAGTAAGCATACTAAAAGAGTGGTGCGGAAGAGTCGGAACATCTCTCAATGCCGGGATGATGGAAAGACTAATCTCTGTAGCAAAAAAAGAAAAACGAAATCTCACTGATGTTGAGTGTTTTGCTTTTGCTCAGGCAAATTCTGAACACTGTAGACACCAGACATTCAATGCAAAATGGATTATCGATTGAGTAGAACAAGAAGGAAGTCTGATGGATATGATACGCGCGACATTTACCGCTCATCCTGATCGTGTTATCAGTGCCTATAGTGATAATGCTGCCGTAATCAAGAGAGAGCATGATGGATTGATGGATCTTCTCAAATCACATCCAGAAAGTAGACAATTCTACTTTGATAAAGTACACGTATACTTGACCGCAAAGGTCGAGACACATAATCACCCTACTGCGATATCGCCTATGCCGGGTGCCGCGACAGGTACGGGTGGAGAAATTCGGGATGAAGGTGCTACATGATTGGGTGGTCAAACTGGACATGGAACAAGCGGATTCATAGTATCAGATACTCTCTTTCAGGATACTCATAGCATAGGTCAGAACCCATCTCTTGCGACTCCTCTTGAGATCATGACTCATGGTCCTATATGAGCAACTCGTTTTGGAAATGAGGATGGTAGACCGAGTGCAACGTGAATCTTCAATGCATATTTTGCTAAAACATGAGACGAAAGATATCTAGGATTTGCGAAACCTGTTATGGCAGCATGAGGTGTCGGTATGATAGAGAAAAAGAATTCCTTCAAGCCAAAGTATCCACTCCCCGCAGGAACCAGACTCGTACAAATAGGCGGTCCTAATTTTCGTATCGGGCTCGGTGGTGCATCTGGATCATCAGGAGCAATATCAGGGAAAAATGTCGACTACAGCTCAGTACAAAGAGGGAACGCAGAAATGCAGCGACGATGTCAGAACGTAATCGATAGATTTGCTGAGATGGAGAAAAATAAAATCCTTGCTATCCACGATGTCGGAGCTGGTGGTATCGGAAATGCTTTTGCAGAGCTCGGTGAGATGGGAAAACAATGAGCAAGGTTCTGGCTCGAGAAAGCACTCATAGGAGATCCTTCATTGTCGCAGAGAGAGATATGGTCCAATGAGTCACAGGAGCGATATGTGATTGCTATATCAAAAGAAGACTATGCGCTTCTTGAAGAGATATGTAAACAAGAGTGAGTACCGCAAGCTTGGATGGGCATAGTCACTGCAGGTGATAGATTCCATATGACAGATAATTGAGTCGATATGATCAACATGTCATTCGATGACTTCTTCTATAAAGAAAGTCCAACTATCGATGCGAAAAGTAATCCAAATAGATGACTCAAGGCTCTGGATATAGTATCAAATGTGAGGGATGCCGTTGTAAGTGTACTCGAGCATCCGACGGTTGCGAGCAAACATTTTCTTGTCTCTATTGGTGACCAGACTGTCGGTGGACTCACGAAACAAAATCAAATGGCAGGACCATGGAGAGTTCCTGTAGCAGATGTCGCCGTACGACGAGATGGATTCCATGAAACCACAGGGAACGCTCTAGTATCAGCAGAGGCTCTTTCTCTTGCTCCGATAGATCCTGCAGCATCAGTACGTATGGCTATCACGGAAGCTCTCACGAATATGCTCGCAGCTGATATCTCTGATATAGAGAATGTCATCTTCTCAGGAAACTGGATGGCGAATCTCAAGGATGCTCTACAATTTGTCGATCTCCATACTGCTGTGAAAGCTGCAAGCGAGTTTGTTATCGAACTCGGTATAGCTATCCCAACATGAAAAGACTCTTTCAGTATGCAGGTAACATGGGAAAATAAATTGAAAGAACTCAAAAAAAATGTCAAAGTAGGTGCACCTGTAGTCGGTTTATTTACGGCATTCGCTCCTGTAGCTGATGCCTCAAGAACTCTTACTCCATACTTACAGCCACAAGAAAATACTGAACTCCTCTTCATCGATATGGCATGAGGAAAACAACGACTCGGAGGATCTATATTAGCACAAGTCCATAAACAAATAGGAGATGAGTGTCCCGATATGGATGCGGAGACAATAAAAAATCTCTACAAGGCTATAATACAACTCAAGCGTAACTGAAAAATCCTCGCATATCACGATCGATCTACGGGGTGACTTATAGCGACTCTTTCTGAGATGGCATTTGCTTCTCATACAGGTCTCGATATAGATATTTCTACTATTGCCTCAGATACATCTGACTCTGCTGTGAACCAAGCTCTCCTGAATCAAGAATGAGGTATCCTCATACAGATAGCAAGCTCCGATAAAGAAGCAATACTAAGCGTACTAAGAGAATATAATTTATCAGAAAGCACTCACTCTATCGCAAAACCACAGTTCGTCGATAACCCAGATGTCATAGTGCGCCATGGTCATCAGGAAGTATTCTCTGAAAAAACGGCAACTCTTCATGCTAGATGGAGTACTATTAGCGACAGAATTCGAGCACAGCGAGAAAATCCTGAAACAGTACAATCCGAATCACAAATCACTCACGACTATTCACGCAAAGCTATCGAATACAAAAAGACTTTTGATCTCGAGAACCATGCGGCACATTCCATCATAGCGAACTACAATAAAAGTGGAAAACAGAAACCAAAAGTGGCTATTCTCCGAGCTCCTGGAACCAATGGCGAGAAAGAAATGGCAAATAAATTTATAATGGCATGATTCGATGCATATAATATCAGTATGGATGACCTCCGAGAGTGACGAGCCAATCTCAGTGACTTCCAAGGAATAGCGCCTTCTGGATGATTTTCTTATGGTGACACTCTTGGAGCATGAGTAGGATGGGCAAAATCTATATTGCTAAATGAAAATCTCCGTCAACAATTTGCTGATTTCTTCGATAGAAGAGAAACTTTTTCACTAGGAGTATGTAACGGTGCTCAGATGATGACACTTATCAAAGAAATCATTCCCGGCGCCCAAAATTTCCCAAAACTTAAATGAAATAACTCTAAGATATTCGAGTCACGCTCTATCGATGTTATGATTCCAGAAGATACGAATGCTGTAGCGCTGGTAGGGATGGGAGGGAGTAGGCTACCAATCGTAGTATCACATGGTGAATGAAGGGCGGAAGGAGAAAATATAACCAAATGAAGTATGCTTTATGTAGATCATTTGGGTAACCCGACTGATGTATATCCATATAACCCGAACGGATCAAGTGGTGGGAGTACTGCATTCGTAAATGATGATGGTCGTCATCTTGCCTTGATGCCACACCCTGAAAGGACAGATGATTTTGATGTGTTGTTCTATAATCTCCGTGTATTCGCAGAAAATAAATAAGGTTCAATAACTTTTATCTTTAACTTTTCAGACAATTATGAAGAATTTCGCAATACTTGGTGCCGGTGGTCGTGAACATGCTCTCGCAGATAGTCTCCAGCAAGATACTGACGTAGATAGTATAGGGATATTTTGACACAATCCTGGAATAGAAAGACTCACAAAGGTTTTTTACCATGATAGATGAAATGCTCTTGATCCAGGAAAATTCGTAGATCTTGGAAATTTCCTACAATCAGTATGATCTAGTGGACTCATAGTTTGACCTGAAAATCCTCTTGCCGAAGGAATTGTCGATGCTTGGCAAGCGGCATGAATCAAGTTACCGATTTTTGGACCAGATAGAGCATCCTCACAACTCGAAGCAAGTAAATGATTTGCTCGTGCATTTATGAAACAATACGATATTCCGAGTCCACGCTACTTTGTCGCTGATAGGAGCAAAAGTGAGGAAGCAAAAGATAGAATCCGCGAAGAAGTAATAGCTACGGGGAAAGTCGTGCTCAAGGCTGATGGTCTCGCAGCAGGGAAGGGAGTAGAGATATTTGATGATCCGGAGCTAGCTATCCAGGCATTGGACGCATATTTCGGTGGTAAATTCGGTTCTGCAAGTGCGACCGTCGTCATAGAAGAGTGTATGGTAGGGATGGAGTTCTCAGCGTTTGCTCTCGTCGATGGGACAGGCAACTATAAGCTCCTCCCAGCTGCACAGGATCACAAGCGTCTTCTCGACGGAGATCTCTGACCAAACACTGGAGGAATGGGCGTAGTTACATTTGCGCTGACTCCAGAAATACAAAAGGAACTTGAAGAAAAAATCATAAGCCGTACTGTGAATGGTATACAGGAACGAGGAATGAACTATAAAGGAGTTATCTATTTTGGACTTATGATCACTCAAGAAGGGATAAAGGTCGTCGAGTACAATATCCGATTCGGTGATCCTGAAGCAGAGATCATCCTCCCCCTTATTAAGACTCCTTTTTCACAAATCGTGGAAGCAACTGTCCATGGAAAACTCGCGGAACTCCAGATCGATGTATCTCCCGACTCTATGGCAGGAGTAGTGATAGCATCTCGGTGATATCCGACAAGTAATCCCAATAAATGAGCAGAAATATCTGGACTAGACCGAGCGAGTCAGGTACCATGAGTTCAGGTTTTTCATGCATGAACGGCAATGACAAAATGAGTTATCACAGCTACTGGGGGAAGAGTACTCGTTGTGACAGGACGATGAGCGGACCTAGAAACCGCTGTAACAAAAGCTTACAAATGAGTAAAGGAAATAGGCTTTGATGGTGAACAACATAGAAAGGATATAGGAAAAAATTTGCTTCCATAAAACTTAATAATTTTTAATTTTAACTTTTGGATTTATGTCGACCATAGCACTTGACTCAAATAGTTACGATCCTGGAAAGGCTTGAGCATCAAAAGCTGCAGGGGATGTTTGTAAATGAAGTTTTCAGAATTCCCCTTTCGCAAAGATACATGAATTTTCCGGTAGAGATTTCCAATTTCGTGACCCAAGATGATGGACATATACCGATGCTCTTCCTTATGTAGCTCAGATAAAGGAGCGAATGCATGCCCAACTTGATGCAGGTCTTTTCGAACAAGCTACCAGTTGAATATTTCTTCCACAAGGATACAAAGAAACTCTTTGTGCTGATTGAACTGGAACAAAAGTTGAAATGGCAAATGCTCTCTATTCCCTGATTAAGAAAATAGAAGATGAACATCAGTGATATTTATCCGAAGGATTTCGATGAATGGCGAGAAACCTTATTGCTATGTCTGCTGACGATATTGTGCGTTATGGTGGGCTTCCTCTGATATTTGCGAATGTGATTGACTATTCCAAACTTGATGAGGATAATGCTATGGCATATCGTGAGTTAATGCTTGGTCTTGGTGATATTTGTCGTGAGCAAGGTATCGTTATACTTACGGGTGAAAGTGCACAACTCGGTCAATTTGTATGAAGTCAGAACCCTAATGCTTTTTTTCCATTTAATTGGTCAGGGGTGTTGCATGGTCTATATCATGATAACTTGATGATAACAGGAAATGAAGTAAGAGCAGGAGATCATATCATTGCACTTGAACAAGAAGGTGTACGAAGTAATGGTCTCACAAAGCTCCGAGAAGCTCTTACTAGAAAATATGGACCAGAGTGGTATTATAACATTGAAGCACTTAAGGATGTCATAGAAGCTCTCACCCCTTCAGTTGTATATGCAAAACTTATTGCTGATGCAAATTGATGGTACTCTAATGGTGAGAAAAAAGTAAATATAACGAGCTTTAGTCATCTATCTGGTTGAGGATTAACAGATAAACTTCTAAAAGAAGTGCTTATGAAACAATGACTCTCAGCAGAACTGAATAGTTTATATAGAATTCCAGAGATTGTGAGAAAGAGTATCGAATGGCTCATTTGAGCTCCAAAACCTGTGAACCTCAAAAAAGCACACGATGTATGGTCAGTAGGGCAATGAGCAGTCCTTACAGTAAGATCAATGAAAGATGTAGATACATTCCTTGCTCTAGCACAAGAACATAAAAAAAATGCTCAATATGCAGGTCAGGTCATAGAAACTCCGAAAGGACAATCTCCTCACCTCGATATTACTGCGCGATTCAAAGATGGATCCAATGAGCAACAATTTAAACTCTTTGCATAATCCACTTTCTCTTATGAACACCTCTGTCAATCTAACTCAGCCATTTCCTCTCGTCATCTTTGCTACTGGAGAAAAGAAGACTGAAAAGTGATGAAGTGGCCCCAAAAATCTCGTCGATGCCATACGCTGAAGCGGAAAGTGGGAGATTGGAAACCTCGGGATTACACCCGATGATTTGAGACAGCTTTTTCGATATGAAGTCGTACAAGTGCTCTCGAACTATCCGAATGGGGGAGTCTATACCAAGATGAATGCTTTTAATCCGAAAGTACCATTTCGATATATCACGGATACAAGGGCTCACCCTTTTGATTATGGATCTATCCATGAAAAGCATCCAAATGCTACCCATGCTCTCTCTGGATTTCTCAGGAAAGCAATGACTACTCCTGAAAATTTGCGATGAATCCCCTCATCAAAATCTGTCAATATCCATCCAGGACCAACCCGACATCCCTATGGCGGAAACGGTATGCATGGCATGGCGGTACATAATAAGATTTTTGAGGATTGGGAAGAAGGAAAGATCACTCGTACTGCTGTCACGATGCACTTCGTCACAGATACATTCGATGATGGACCGATCATCTTCCAGTTCCCGGTAGAGACATCTGAAGCATCCTTCTGAGAAGCTGTCACCCATGACAGCATAGCAAAACATGTGAACGCTATGGAGCATCGGATACAACCACTCATCACAGCTATGGTAGCTCAAGGGATAGTCTCATGGTCCGGGAAAAAATGAGCTCCCATTCAGTTTCCTGAAGGATATGCATTCGCCAAGGAAATACCACTTTCTGGAGACCTTCCGAGTGAATACCTCAGTGACGAATCGATCGAAACCCTGCTTACGAGTTATATCCTCGAGAGCAGATATGGAAAGTGAAATGCAAACATAATGGCATCACTTGCAGGGACAAACAATAGGGCTAAAACCATCATATCAGATACCTCTGCCTCGGGCGAAACTATCAATCTAAAAGCGCAAGAAATCCAAAGACAAATGAGTCGTCCAGGATGAGTCGCCTGGCATACTATTGCAGAATACACTAGGCTTCTTAGAGCAGAATAATTACTTCTTTTTTTGATTATGTCACTATCAACTTCTCGCTCATTCGACATTCCTACTCCAAAAATCTCTCTCCGCGAGAGAGTG
>JANMHM010000043.1:0-18283 GCA_031375155.1 Candidatus Altimarinota bacterium | reverse complement strand
CCTCGATGCCAATATGGAAGCCAATGCAAAATTTGAGAACCCGAAGACTGCACAAGACGTCTATATCGATACGATGGTGGAGAGCGGGATTATCTCCGCGCAGAAGGCAGTCGAGTGGGGACTTCGAGAAGACCAGATCATCATCTCGGTAAAAATGTCGGATCTCCAGTCGATGATCACGGCATATGAGCGGATCGCGAAACTCTGTAGCTACCCTCTCCATCTCGGTCTCACTGAGGCAGGTGCAGGGACGAAGGGGATCGTCTCATCGGCCGCAGCCCTCTCGATCCTTCTCGAGCAGGGGATAGGAGATACGATCCGAGTCTCACTCACTCCTGAGCCAGGAGCGCCTCGCTCACTCGAAGTGCAGGTTTGTAGAGATATCCTCCAGTCTATGGGATTCCGTGCGTTCGAGCCTCAGATCGTGAGCTGTCCTGGTTGCGGACGTACGAGCTCAGATAAGTTCCAGATCCTCGCGAAGTATGTGAAAGAGCGCATCCGAGAGAAAATGCCCGAGTGGTCTCGCAAGTATAAGGGATTCGAGTCGCTCCATATCGCGGTCATGGGCTGTATCGTGAATGGTATCGGTGAAGCACGAAATGCGGATATCGGTATATTCATCCCAGGTGATGCCGAGGCACCACAGCTCCAGATCTATGTGAAGGGAGTGCACTATCGCTCCCTCGAAGGACGGGATATCCTCGCGGTGGGAAGGGAATTCATGCAGGTGATAGAGGGTTTACTAGAAGAGGAGTATAGGTAGATAAATTTGTAATAAATATCTTATCTGTTATAATAATACAGTTACTATCCATAATTACTATTATTTATGACAGAAGCAATCAAAGATGCACCAAAATCTGATATCCCTGATTTACCAGCACATCTGAAAAGTAGAGATCCAGATATCACAGTAGAATATTTTGAAGCAGAGATGAACAGAGTATCTGTAAATTGATCTGAGAGAGAAGAATATTTAGTAAAACTGAGAGATATGGCTTCTCTAGATCCAAGAAATGTACAATTTGAAGGCCCTGAGTATACTGAATTAGATAAAATTAAAAAGACTTTTGAGTTTAAAGTTTTAGCCTTAAAGATCGGAAAGACTTCTTTTGTTGAAATTATTAAATCTCTTACTTGAATATCAAATTTAGGGCATAATGGGAATAGCTATACAGTCTCAAATTGAGGGGCAGGAATACCTAATAAATTTGAAGAGATACTTATTAAATATGCCGAAGTACTCTTGATGCAAAAATTAATAGCATTAAAGGATATTCGACCAATAAATAGAGAAGCAGTTCCTAGCCTCGCCCCTCTAGTAGAATGAATTATTTCTGCACAATAGAGTCCTAAAGAAGATAAAACCCCTCCAAATTTGGAGGGGTTTTTCTTTTTGAATGAACGGTACTACATACCTCCCTGCATCATCGTGCCATCAGGCATCATGTGCATCATAGTTCCGGTCTGCATAGTCGCGCCAGTCGAGATATATCCCCATTTTATCTGCCATGCCTTCATCTCTTCGATCTCTTTCATCTGAGCAGCTATGATATCGGCACCGAGCTTCACGAGCTCAGGATGCTTCGATCCGGCCAGGTATTTCGCCATGTCGATCGCAGCTTGGTGGTGAGGGATCATCCCTTCGAGGAATGCCTTATCGAGTGCGTCACCTGTCTTCCCTTCGAGCATCTTCCCCATATCAGCCATACTCATAGACATCATCATTCCAGAAGAGTTCATCATGCCGGAGCTATCTCGATTCATCATATCCGACATAGACATCTTTTCTCTGTCCATCGGTCCGCGATATTTCATCATCTGCATATTTTTCTCTCATTTCTGGTAGTATCCATAATCATCTCGATCTGTACCACAGACGACTCAGGCGATATATGCTCCAGAGATGACGACTACTGCAGTCGTGATACGGAGAGCCGACCACCAAAATCCCTTTCTCAGAGAGTAGTTCGAGGTATCTGATAGAGTTTCAGAAGATGGAGCGGGGGCTGTTTTTCGAGTAACCATAAAAAGAAAGGTAAAAAGTAAAGACTATATAATTATCACCTTGTAAGTAATAAAAGCAAATAAAAATTAGTGATCCGTGAGCATTTTCTGGAATATTGCAATCTCCTTATTCTGTGCTGAGATGATAGCCTTAGCGAGCTTCACTGTCTCAGGACGCTGAGTGACTTCGAGGACTTCCTCTGCCATGTGGACAGCCCCTTCGTGATGTTTGATCATATCTTCCATAAATGTATCATCGAGGTCATGTCCTGAGAGTTTCGAGAGGTCTCGCATCATAGGCATATACGCTGTCTTTATTTTACTCGTTGGATACCAGCTTGTGAGCCATCCTTTCATAGTGGTTACTTCTTCTGATTGTCCTGATACGATGGCTTCAGCGATCTTCTTCAGTTCAGCATTTTCTGTTTTTGCTACGATGATCGTCGCTGTATCGATCGCTTCCTGATGGTGAGGGAGCATGTTGACGAGAAATTCTTCCTCAGAATCGGCACCCATATGCATCATCTCACCTGTCATAGTGCCCATGTCCATACTTCCATGATCCATATCTGCCATAGCAGGCATAGTATCTGGAGTTTTTGCGGGAGGAGGAGTAGTGACGGGAGTAGCTATTGGGGTATTTGTAGTTGTTTTATCTGTACAGCTTGCGAGAGCGAGTGACGAGAGGACGATGAGTCCGAGAATAATAGAGGTTTTCATAATAGTATAAGTAAAAAAATAAGAATAAAGGTTTATGATATGTAAGAAAATTACGGATCCATAATAAGAAAAAGTAAAAGAATAATTATTCGATAATATAGGTATTTTTATCTACTTTATGAGCGAATCCCTCACGATAGTATCTATAGAAAATACCCGGACGAAGGAGGAGTTCTATGAGTGTCGAGACAAAGAGTCCCCAGAATATCACAGTCGCAATCGGTGAGAGCATTTCTTTGCCTGCATCTCAAGCTCCAAGTACAAGTGGGAGAAGTCCGAGGGTAGCTGCGAGTGCAGTCATCGACACAGGGACGATCCGTTCGAGGGATCACTTAAGAATAGTATTTTTATCGAAAGGGAGTCACTCTTCCAGACAGAGGTGCTTATAGTGGTCGATGAGCATGATGCCATTTCGCGATACTATACCCATCAGAGCAATAAATCCGACAAGGTGAGCAGTAGACATGACCCCTCCCGTCAGCCAGACTCCGATCATCCCTCAGAACCATCCTGTGATGATCCCCAGAAATATCTGGAGTACCAGTACCACGCTCCCGAAGTGCCAATAGAGTACCCCAAAGAGAGTGATGAGCACAGCAATAGATATAATCATGAGGAGTCTGGACGACTCTTTCTGAGCCGCATAGAGTCCTTCGTAGGATACTCGATATTCTTTCGGAATACTCAGAGTAGCGACCTTCGACTTGATGTCATCGACGACCGATACGATAGAGCGATTTTCTGTATATCCAGAGATCACGATACGACGCTCCGAGTTCTCATGATTGATGATATTTCGAGCTTTTGAGAGAGATACATTAGCGACACTTCCGACAAATATACTCCTCTCAGGAGAAAGTGAAAGTGGGATACTTCTGATCGCTTCTACTCCATTAGTCCAGTTTGGAGGGAATTTGAGGATTACAGGATAGGAATTCTGTCCGTCGATGACTCGTGCGACTTCTTTGCCTCAGATACCGACATCAAGGATAGATTTCACTTCGGCATAGCTGATATTCTGAGATATGAGAGTCGAAGTATTGGGACTGATGTCGATACTGGGGACTTTGGTCTGTGGTTCTAGGCTCACATTGAGTGTTCACTCGACGGTATTGGTCACTTCGAGAATCTCTTTTCCGATGCGTTCGAGCTCATCGAGATCAGGACCAAAAATCTTGATCACCAGTGGAGCACGGATTCCCGAGATGATCTCTTCGACTCGGTGAGTGATTGGCTGACCAATACCGATGACAGCAACATTTTTATATTCTACTATCACGTTATTAATCTCTTTGTATATCCTCTCCTTATCCTCAGTGGTCACCTCTGGTGAGAGTGCTACTTCGATCTCAGCATTGTTGGATCCTTGAGCATGTGGATCAGCATCGGCCCGCCCAAGTATAGTACCAGTTCGTTTGATTCCATCTACTGTATTCAGTCTTGCACTAAATTCTTTTACTACACCGATGGTATAGTCGAGAGAGCTTCAGGGTTTCGTCGTGATCGAGATAGTATAGCTTGATTCATTGAATGCTGGAAGTCACTCCTGCCCCGCCATCATATATCCAAATATCGTAAATGGAATCGAGATGAGAGCAATAAGAAGGGCAAGTTTGGGATTTCTTAGACTCCAGAGGATCGGTTTTTTTGCTCATTCTTTGAGCTTGTGAGTGAACCAGGTATCTTCTGCTATCTTCCCATGTTGCTTCTCGATCCACGATGGGAGGAGATAGCTGCAGATCACAGGGACAAGAGTCACAGCGGTCAGAAGAGACATGATCATCGAGATCATATATGCTATACCGATCGGAGCGAGGATCTTACCATCGATTCCTGGGAGCATAAGAAATGGGATGAATACGATGAGTTGGAGTACCGTCGCGTAGACGACACTTCATCTCACTTCTTTGGAGGCTTCATAGATCACTTTGAGTGAATATATTTTCTCTTCTTGCGGGAGGAGAGCATTGAGACGAAGTCGTCTAAAAATATTTTCCATATCGACGATCGCATCATCCACGAGTTCTCCGATAGCGATCGTGAGTCATCCGAGTACCATGATATTGATACCGATTCCGAGGATATAAAATACTATCCCCGTCAAAATGAGTGTGACTGGTAACGATATCATCGTGATAAACGCGGTACGAGCATTCATCAGGAAGAGTGCCACGATGATAGTGACGATGATAGCAGCATCCCTGAGTGCCTCTTCGACATTGGTGAGACCCTTCTCGATGAACCAAGTCTGACGGAATATATCATCATGGAGTGTGATTCATTTCGGGAGGTCTTTCTGTATCTCAGTGAGTTTCTGGACGATTTTTGCTGAGAGATCGACCGTATTCACACTTGGGACCTTCGATATACGGATGATAACCCCAGGAGTTCCGTCGATGAGGGCATCTCATCGTCTCTGACTATTGAGACCCACATCTACTGTCGCTACGTCTCTGAGGACTCCTCCATCAGGAAGTGAAGTCGATCCGATTTTCTCTATAGTATTGCTGACAGGTTTGAGACTGATCGGGAACTCAGAGGTCGCTGTGAGAGCAATCCCAGCTCATCCAGGATTGGTGATACCCGCGAGCGACGATTCCAGAGCCCCGATGGTGATATGTCTGGTCGAGAGCTTGGCAGGATCGACAGAGATCGTATACTGTGGAGAAGAACCTCCCATGATCAGAAGATTCGAGATACCAGGAACGGTCGAGAGAGACTGACGAAGCGCCGTCTCTGCATAGACTCGGAGATCTGACTGAGATATGGAGGTCCCACTGCTCGTGAGGCCTATCCACATTACTTCACCCATGAGAGCCGCTTCTGGAGCGACTGACACATCAGCTCACTCGGGGAGTTCGAGAGAAGCGATTTTCTCATAGACCTTTTGACGATTGATATTGGTATTACTTCACCAGTCGAACTCGACATTGATCACGGAGAGTCACTGAGCTGAGCTCGACCTCACAGCATCCACACTTGATATGGTTCTCATAGTGCGTTCGAGTGGGAGAGTGACGAGCTTCTCGACATCCTCAGATCCAAGTCATTCGATCCCGACGAAAACAGTCACACGGGGACGGTTGAGATCTGGGAGGACATCTATCGGGAGTTTGGTAAGACTGTAGAGACCACCTATTGTCACGATGACATAGATCACTATGACGAGGAGGCGTTTATTGAGAGCCCACTTTATCAGAGCATTGAGCATATATTCTAGGTTAGAGGATATAGAAATTCTGAAAAGCTACGAAATTCTTTGTCAGAAGAAAATTTTTCTTGTTTATTTATATCTCAGTAAACTCACTGCGAAAACTTTTCTCTTCCTCGAATTTCTTGCTTCCAGCGAATTTCCGAGGTTTTTTATAGCTGATTGATCATCTTCGATACATCCATACCATCTTTCCAGTTTGATGTCGATGCATCTGTGACGATCATATCTCCTGACTTGAGTCACTCGGTGACAACTGTTTTTTCTCCGATTATTTCTCGGCTAATCCTCCACTTCTTAAGAGTTGTTCCTCATATTACTTTATAGACGAAGGATTCGTTATTTTCTGTGATGATAGCTGTTTTTGGGATTTCGATAAACGATATTCCCGAAAGTCCAGTTTTGACGACTCGTACCTGGGTACCGATCGGATAATGAGAACTCTTAAACGTGGCTTCTACAGAGATTGTCTGAGTATCTTTGTTCACGGAAGAGGAGAATCTTGCAATAGTTCAGAGAGTTTTCTCACTATCGAGTCATGGTAGGCTGATCTGGAGAGATTGCTCATTTGCGATACTCGCATAGTCAGATACAGGGACCTCGAATCTCACAAAAACTGACTTCGCAGAGCTCACTCAGGCAATATCAAAAAGTGGAGTTGTGACATCTATCGTCTGTCCGATGACAATATTTTTGCGGGAGATGATCCCATCGAATGGTGCTATCGCGTAGCTCGTTCGGATGGTATTCTGTATAGCGGAGAGTGCTGATCTCTCTCCACTCAGGCGACTCTCGGCTCAGATTTTTGCACTCTCAGCGTCGATTCGGATTTTTTCGAGATCTACTTGTGTGATTGCCTGATCTCCATCGAGAGAGGCTATATCTTTTTTCTTATTGGCTTCGAGGAGTGATCTCTCTGATTCGAGAAGTTTCATCTCTTGTTCGAGTCCGATGAGATCTGCACTTGCCTGAGAAAAATTTCCTAATGCAGTGGCGCTGGCAGAACGAGTTCCGCTTGTGAGCTCGATGAGCTTGGATTCCAATATGATGATCCCTGTATCTCCTGAGAGGAGATTCAAAAGCCTTGTTTTATTAGTTATATAGTTTGAGTTAGCACTTGGTGATATAATCGCATAGATCGTATTAGCATCATTGATAGCAGATTCGAGTTGCCCCAGTATACGCGTGAGCTCTACTGTGGTGGCGTCAGTGCTGATAGGATATGATGGCATCATAGTCTGCATATTTCTATGGAATCTCTGTGGTATTTCTTCGATTCTCTGTCGGTCTATAATACCGAGACTTCACCAGTTTGCATTATAACCCCAGTATTTATCGTATGAAGTGGTATTTACCCCGAGTTGATTACGATCTCCAGAGTAGAATATCTCCAGCAGGCTTGCAATCGCCTCATTGGTTTTTCCTATAAGATACTTTCGAGCGGTTTCTTGTTTCTGAGTATTCTCAGCGATCGTCGCACTACTTGCGATCTGGCTACTGGATATGACGACTCATCGGGCTTCGAGCTGAGCTCGCTGGCTTGCGATCTTCGCATCAAGTTGTTTTTTCTGGACATCATAGGATATATCGAGGGCTTTTTTCTTCACATCATAGGCTCGGGCTATCCCTCCTGTAGGACTCGCTATGGTATCGCTAATGTATGCGATTTTTTTCTTGGCTCCCATGAGATCCCCCTCTGCTATAGCTATATCTGCTCGCTTCTGAGCCAGTAGGGCGATGATCTCAGGAGTATTGGTTGGCGAGTTGATAAGGGCTACTTTTTGTCACTTCTTCACCGTATCCCCGAGGGATACGAGCATCTCAGAGACGATACCTCCCCGAGAGGAGAATATCGATCCATACTCATCAGAAAGGATAGTACCTGGGTATGTCGGGACTGAGAGTGTAGATATATCTGAGGTCCCAAGAGTCGTGAATGTTGCTCATGAAGTCGTCACGATAGCCGTCTCTCAGGCTCAGAGTTGCTCTGCGGCTTCATCGCCATGTCCACCATGTGCCATCACGAGATAGCTCCCGATCAGAGAGGCGAGGATACCTGTGATAGCGAAATATAAAACATTTCGTTGGATTGTCATAAAAATGGTGATAAAAAAGTACAAAAAAATCTCTATACCAAAAAGGTATACAGAAAAATTGGTACTTTTTAGATCAATAATATTTGCTCTCCTACGAGAAAATGGCTGAATGACTCATTCTCTGGTCAGGGATAGTAGTGGGCATACCGAGAATCATCGAGAATACTAGTATCACAGAGATAATCCCTATAGTAGGGGGACAGTGTATTAGAAGCATCGAGCTGATCAGATTGTATATCACGAGACTGAAAGATAATACTACTGGTTATCTCTGAATCCGAACAATGTGGTGGCTCCGATGTATCTGTTGTTTCTACGATATGAGTTTCTCGTATCTCACCATGAGTATGCTCTATGATTATCTCTCATGTTTTTCATCACTCAGCATGCACAAAAGCCATATTTCCAAAAAGGAATATAGCGAAGATAAGGCTAACAGAGATAAATGTTTTGATGAGCTGATACATAGAGTAAGATAATAGCAGAGTTTTATAAAAGTACAAATTATTTATATTTTTCACATCCTGCCATTTCTGGCATCGTTTTGCAGTGCTCTCGCATAGCGTCATTACCATTTGAAGATGAAGGCATCATTTCAGATGGCATAACCGTAGTTTCATTCATTGGCATATTTTTCATGTCACTACTCATAGAGCCCATATTCATCATCGAGTTCGGAAATATTATCATATAGAGTATCATCAGTATCATAACGCTATTTTCTAGGATAGTCACTTTCGTCATCGGAAGTTTCCACGTCGTCCCCATACACGCACATACGATAGTCTTTCCACTCGATACTACTCTATATGCACTCGTAAGTCAGAGTAGAGATAGCACGAAAGCGACAGCACTCACGCTATACATATAGGTCATAGAGGTATCCCAAATATAGAGGAATCAGAGGATGATCTCGATGAATGGGTAGATATATCAGTATCACCGCCACTTCTTTGCGATAAAATCATATCATGAAAAACTCATAGCAAAACTCGGTAGGTCTATGAGTTTCAGAACTCCGAAAGAGAGAAACCATATCCCCATAAGATACATCATAAATACTTGCGAAGGAAATACATAACTCAATAGTATGCTCGATATGAGTACAAAAGTCAGGAGGATATAGAGAGGCAAGAGAGAGGTTTTCTCTTTCACGGGAATGCAACAATCTTGAGTTTTCATATGTGATGATAGTTCGGAATAAAAATTATTTGCGTGTCACGATATCCCAAGTGCGTACGAGTTCTTCGATAAAGTCATCTTTTATCTTTCATTCTGTAGAAAGTGCTTTCGTCCCACAGCAGGCGAGATGGTTTTTCAGTAGGTCACGATTTGCACTCTGGAGGAGTCCCATAGAAGCATTGATCTGGTGGGCAATATCTGCACAGTACAGATCATCCTCGACCATTTTCTGGACTTTCTGGAGAGTGCCGAGAGCCTTTTTGATACTGAGTTGTACCTTGTCTTTGTTGTGTAGCATGAGAAAAATTATATTGAAAAACCCTATGATTTCGATATACTCGTTTTGCTTTCTGCCCGAAAGTATCTCCCGCATCTGCGGGATTTTATGTGCTTGCTAATTGCAGCATGATCCATCACCGCAAGAGCAAGTCTTGCAAGTACATGGATTGCATGTACATTTTTTCGTAGTCATAGAGTGTATGTTATGAGATATACCTAACCATAGGGTATGGTTATAATATGTATATTTTCTCTAAAAGCAAAAAGAAAATATTATTTATGATTCTCTATTTCTATCGTCGTATGAGCAAGCTCATGAACTACCATGAGTCTATGCTGGTAGTCATGGGTCGTATAGAGATTCTTCGCATCGATACAGAGCATACAGGCAAACTTATTTTGTCCGACTTTCCAGATATGGAGATCTTTGATTTTACTTTTTTCATCTCATTCGATCTCTGTTTTGATCTCTTGTATGATCGCATCATCTGTAGTTCTATCTATGAGGATAGTAGAGGTATCTCGCATGAGAAAATATGTCCAGCGAAATATGAGTATCGCTCCAAGTATTCCCATAGCAGGGTCGAGCCAACTCTGTCCATAGTATTTTGCTCATAGAAGTGCTACGATAGCAAAGACAGAAGTCAGAGCGTCCGCGATGACATGAAGATATGCTGATTGCAGATTAAGGTCTTTATGTTCGGTAGCATGATCATGATCGTCATGAAGATCATCAATATGACTACCGTGATCATGTCAATGATTATGATTACCACTATGTCAGAGTATGAGAGCACATACGATATTGATAAGAAGTCCTATGATAGCCACGATAAGTGCTATGTTATAGTCGATTGCAAGTGGTGATATGAGTCGTTCCACTGAAAAGATAGCGACAAATAGACCCATAATACCAAGTAAAATAGCACTGGTATATGCACCAAGTATCTCCACCTTCCAAGTTCAGAGTGCAAACTTTTTATCATTTGCGTGCTTACGAGCGAATACATAGGCAAGGAGTGATATACCAAGTGCAAGAGCGTGAGTCCCCATATGCCAACCATCAGCGAAAAGTGCCATAGAGTTCGATAACCAACCTACAACTATTTCCACCACCATCGTAAGTGCCGTAATAATAAAAACTATAAGGGTGCTTTTCTCTGCAGTAGCTTTCACAGGGTTGAAGTCGTGAGAGTGAATGGAGTGAGAATGGGAATTTTTCATAAAAAATAATAGAATATAAGTTTGTAGAGAGCATGTATATAAAAGAGTATAAGACTTTTTAGAGATTATTCTACTCTCTTTAAGAGTTCAAATTCTCCACTTACTTCAAAAGTTACTGTTACATCTTGATCTCAGCGATTGCGCCAGAATAGTCCATGAGTGCCGTTGAATTCGGCAGTGATTGAGCCCTCATATTCTGTTTGGTTTGTTCATTTTTCATATTGAGCAAATTCTCCTCCAAAAGACCCCTCACCATGTGCATCATAATTGAGTGGTCATCACTCAGTTTTCCACAAGTACTGTATAGTATCACCTTTTGACATTTTTGCTTTTATTTCCACGCCCACATTTGGACGTATTACGGCAATCATCGTTTCTCTTTTGATACGAGTAGAGGCACTTTGATTTGTGACTAGAGTCGCGTCTTCTAGGCTTCGATTTTCTGGTGTGGTAAGTTGTGACGGGATACTTGCTGGTATTTTTTTATCTTGCATTTCTGCCTCTTCTGCCAGAGACTGTTTTATTTCTCACATTTTTTTGAGTCATAAGATATTTCCTATACCTGTAGGATCAATAGCATACTCCGCAGGAAGCACAATAGTTACAAGAATAACTATTGCTCCGATGAGTGCTATTTTTGTTGATCGAAGGAGATCTTTTGATGAAGGAAGTTCATCAAGTGTTGGTTTATGAGCATTAAACATATACTATATAATTGAGTTAAAAACTTAAAATAAATCCTACAATCTGGTATCCCATGAGGAGAAAGCCACTCCCTATCATGACAACATTGGCGGTATACGCATTTCTCCAGAAACTTTTTGTCTTACGCCAGTAACTCATACCAATAAGGATGATAGAGAGGGCGAATATCTGTCCGATTTCTACACCGATATTAAATGATACGAGATTAGCAAAAAGTCACTCTGGTGCAAGTTCAAAGTCTTGAAGTTTGGTAGCGAGCCCAAATCCATGGAAGAGTCAAAATATCAAAGTTGCTATCTTAGTATCTGGTTGCACGCCAAACCACCGCTGAAATGCCCCGAGATTATCAAGAGCTTTATAAACAACAGAAAACCCAATAATAGTATCGATAATATATGGATTGACCCCGATATCAAGATATACTCAGGATATCAGTGTGATTATATGACCAAGGGCGAAGAGTGTCACATAGAGAGTCACATCTTTGAGTCGATAAAGAAAAAATATGACACCAAGTAAAAATAAAAGATGATCATATCCTGTTACCATATGTTTGGCTCAGAGATAGACAAATGCGATAAACTGAACTCATGTTGTCTCCTGAATAAATCACTTATCTCCGAGTGTGACACCGTGTGCCAGAGCGAGAAGAGGAAAACTCAAAAAAGCCACCAAAAAATAAAAAAGTCGTACCATACGAGAAAAATATTATAAAATAGGAAAAATTACCCTATTTCTATAATATAAGTCTTACTGTATCAGAAAAAAAGAAGCTCTGTTTATCAAATATCTTTTCTTTAGTGATTATATCCTTTTCATGGTTGACTAGATTTTTGTCATTATATATCAGAGCGATATCCCCTTTGATAATATCACTGTAAGGCTCATTCCCATTTCCGATAATAGTTCATCGATATACTGTATCTTCACTATGGCTAATCTCGTGATCAGGAGTATGCTGAATATCTTCATAAGTTCACTCTGAATTCACTAAAAAGGAATGCCCAAAACCAGAAGCATAAAATGCTCCTAAAAAAATTACTATAAAATATGTCAATATTTTCCACAATTTCATGTTTTCAATAATATGAAAATTTGAAATATATCAAATCTTTTATTCTATAAAAAGTCCATAAACAAGGATAGTCTTAAGGAAGAGCTATTTTAGCTTCACCCTACTTGCAAGCCATGAAAGCCAGACTATAGAGAAGAGGATAGAGACTGACATGAATGGAATGGTGATAAATCCGAATGTGAGCACCCCCTCGTGTGATGTACATGCAGGCAGGAGCCCTCCCTGATCGCAGGGAAGTATCACAGACACATCGAGTACCCATGCCAGGAAGTGGTAGTAGTAGTGATATACTGCGAAGAAGAGTCATCCTATAGCGAGAAGGCCTGTGATGATATGATTACCTCGGATGCGCTTCCAGAGACTGACGATGATGATGATATCGATCGGAAATATGAATATCCTCTGCCACCAGCAGAGTATACAGACGAGGAGCTCATAGTGTATCTGGTATATCATGGCGAAAGTCGTCGCTCCTATAGCGAGGAGTCCGATCATTTTCATGTAGAGAAAATAGTCTCTTGTACTGAGATATCTTCGTATTTTTGCTGAGAAAACATATCCGAGTAGAGATACTATGGTGATCGTGAGGATCGAGAGAACTCACACTGAGACTATCAGTGAGTAGAGACCCATGGACATAGGAGATAGAAGTTAATGATAATGTATTATTCGCTATCATGCCAGCGCTCGATCCACTCAGTAATAGGCTCTGCGATCGGAGTGAGCCAACCATAGGTATTGGTACTACAGCTTGCTGGATCAGCCTTATGGTTGTACTCGTCCGCATCTTTATCGACCAGGGTTTCTGATTTTGACTGTATCTCTATCTCACTTCCTGTTCCGTACCAGACGAGGAGACGATCTGTACTTTTTACAATCTCATTTGCGGGATTATCTACTATTTTTCCATTGATGAAGTAGTAGAGATTCTGTGTACCAGTTGCAGTATGCATCGTACTAAGAGGCTCGCTGAGATAATTCGCTCCTATGCCCCAGTGGAGATTCGTGAAGAGGTCTCACCAGGTCGATGCTGCCATGTGGACATGGACGAGGTGTCACTTATTCTCATGGAGATGGATACGATCCTGTGGCTTCACATCGGTCGTTACATTGCACCGAGACGTCTCTTCCATGTAGTTATCCGTCGAGAAATCCTCTCTCTTTCCGTCGATATACATCGCGAAGTTCGCATGATGATGTACTATAAATGGTCGAGGCGTCAGTATATATGTGAGACCTGCGGTGATCGCTATGACAATAAGTGTGAAGAGGAGTTTTTTCATAGATTTATCCTACTTGAAAATCTCTCATTTTCAAGATTTTTTTAGAGTCCGAGTTTTTCTCTGAGTTTTCCTTGGTTATTCAACGTATTTATACTATCGAACCCACCGAGACACTCATCATCCAGAAATATCTGTGGGAGCGTGCGCATTCCCGATTTCTTCGAGAGCTCTACGATGATCTCAGGAGTCGATGTGATATCGATCTCTTCATAGGTCGCACCGAGCGAGTCGAGGAGATTTTTCGCTTTTATGCAGTAGGGGCAGTAGTCTTTGGTGTAGAGAGTAAGCATGGTGGAGAGGTGTTAGATTATAGGTGATAGGGAATAGAATGGAAGTGCCTGTCATGTCGACCGAAACGAAGTGAAACGAGTGAAGTGGAGACATCTTGTTCGCTTTTCTGAAAAAAGATTTCTCGGCTTCACTCGTGTTCCGCTCGAAATGACGGATACCTAAAACAATCCAGACAGTTTTTTCTTCCCTCCATGTATCACCTGCTTCGGGAATTCTTTTTCGAAATCATTCATCCCTCAAAGGAGATTGTATGCCTGTATTCCTGCATTTTCTAGAAATACACACGCCTGACCAGACCGCGCACCCGATCGACAGATGAATATTACTTGTTTCGTCTTATCGACTTTGTCTATCTTCTGGGGCAAGATATGGAGTGAGATATTCTGTGCTTTAGGGATATGGACTTCACTATATTCCTCTGTTCTGCGGACGTCGATAAGTGCGATTTTTTCTGGAGTTTTCTCGAGAAGAGAAGCGAGTTCTTTGGGCGTGATAGTGAGCATAGAAATAGATAGTTATTCCCTATCACCCTTCATAAATATGATATTTTCGAGGGAAAATTTCTTGTCCCCTATCCATACACTCGGAGAAGGGATATCATCTTCTCATTCGAAAAATCCTGTCTGTCCTTCAGTGATCTCACTACTGACCATTGCCTTTATTTTTCGTATGACATTGAGTTTTTCCATGACGTCATAGATACGATTGATCCCGTCAGCATAGCGCATATCCGTCATACGAGCTATCTCCTCGATACGCTCACCAGTGACGTCGTAGTCACCATCGAGGCGCTTCACTATACGACATTTTTTTGGATCGCGGACTCGCTTCAGGTCATATATTTTCGTAGTACCTTCAGACTTGCTTTCGAGGAGTATACCATCTTCGTCTTCCTGGATTTCTTCGATGATAGTCTTATCTTCAGGGATGATAGATACGAGGAGATCGCGGAGTTCATCGGTACGGATATAGGCTCATGCAGATATAGTGAGTGCTACTTTTTTTTTGGTTTCTTTTTCGAAGTGTTTTTTCATTTCTTCGAGCATTTCGGCGTCGATGATATCTGCTTTCGAGAAGATGATGAGTTCTTCTTTTTCTGCCATTTTCTCACTCCAGTTTTCGAGCTCTTTTCTGATCGTCCTATAGTTCGCTACGATCTCCTCTTCTCATACACTCGCGTCGATGAGGTGGATGATGACACGACAACGGTCGATATGCTTGAGAAATTGGAATCCGAGTCATTTTCCTTCGCTCGCACCTTCGATCAGTCCTGGGACATCTTCGATGACGAGAGAGCGACCTTTCCATTCCATGACACCGAGATTTGGGATGAGAGTGGTGAAGGCGTAGGCAGCGATCTTTGGTTTTACATTGGTGATTGATTGTATGACCGTCGATTTCCCTGCATTTGGAAGTCCGACGAGTCCGACATCTGCTACCAGCTTCAGTTCCAGTTTCACATCGCGAGCATCACCGACATCTCCGAGTTCTGCGAAGTTCGGGGCTTGGCGAGTACTCGAAGGGAAGTGAGCATTCCCGAATCCTCCTCGTCCTCATTCACAGAGAACATGCTCTTCTCCTGCCTTCGTGAGATCGCATATCACAGTTCCATCTTCCGCATCGGTCACGAGTGTACCGACTGGTACTTCGAGAATGGTATTCTCTGCATTGGCTCCGTGCATTTCTTGGTTTCCTCATTTTTCTCAGTCGACTGCCTTTATGAGCTTCATATGACGAAATTTCACGAGTGTCGTCTCGTGTGTGGTCGCTCTGAGGATGATATCTCATCACTCACCGCCATCTCCGCCAAATGGTCCTCCCTTCGGGATATATTTCTCCTTTCTCCAGGAGACGATACCGTCCCCTCATTTTCCTGCTTTACAGGTGAGCTGTACTTCGTCGATGAACATAGTTTAGATTTTAGATGCTAGATAATAGATTCTAGAGCGGACAAAGGAACAAAAAAATAACAACAGGAGAATACAGAGAAATCATGAAAAAGCAAAACAAGAGCAAAAAAACTTGCAAAATATAAAAATTTCATATTATGCACTCATTCAAGATTCTGTGCACTCTAGAATCTGTCATCTAAAATCTATCATCTATCGTATATGGCAAAAGGAAAAGCAACATTTCAAGCAGGACGCTCTGAGAGCGGTCTCCAGAACTACGTCTACGCAGTAAATAAAAAAAATCTTCCCGCAGGTGAGAAGCTCAAACTCATGAAATATGACAAGAAGCTTCGTAAGCATGTAATCCATACATTTAAGGATGTGAAGTAGTTTTTAAGTATAAAAAAATTTTTAAAAAAATCTCCACGAAAAAGTGGAGATTTTTTGTATATATTTTTCTAGCGAATTATACCTGTACTTCTTTATGAAAAGAAGGGAGATTCTCGAGAAATGCGGTGATCTCGCTCGTTTTCGTCATCTGGAGCTCACGATAGTACTCTTCGAGCGTGATGAGACGCGCATCGAGAAATGCTCGCTCAGTATGAGAGAGGATCACTCGAGTGATCTCTTCATATTGCATATTATATTGGAGGAGTTTCTTGACGAGTTTTTTGCTGACTTCATGGTCATTCATCGTTCCGAAAAGTTCGCGAAGACGAGGAGAAGGTTTTTGAGTGCGAGGCATGAGATTATCGGATAATTGAAAGAGATAATAACTTATAACAGAAAGTGAGACCTTCGTCCGAGAAATCAGAGATATGTGAGAGAGGCCCTGTAACTAAATATATCCTACCAGATACTTTTTTTTAGCGCAAATTCTTTCACTTGCAGACTCTATTTTTTATCACTTAAAAAGTTTTGCTTTTTATACGCTTCTTTCTATAATGCGCGGGCATTTCGTTTGATCTGCTTTTTATATCCTTCTTACGACACTGATCGTAAGATGCTAACCCACAGGATTCTATGAGAAAATACGAACTCATGATGATCTTGAATCCTGCCCTCACAGAGGATGAGCGAAATACTCTCGTTTCTACTGTAGAGAAGGAGCTTCAAGACGCTGGTGCGAAGATCACTTCGACAGCACACCCAGGAGAGCAAAAGCTCGCCTACCGCATTCGGGGCTCTGATACAGGTTTTTACCTCCTTTCTATTCTCGAAAAAGAAGGAGACTTTGTCACTATTTCGAACTCGTTCAATATCAAAAAAGATATCTGGCGATATATGTTCACTCGTATAGAAGACTAATTTCTCACCTTTTTTATCTATGAGAACGATCAATAAAGTTATCCTCATCGGAAATATCACAAAAGATCCATTTATCAAAGTCACGGGAGCCGCCGCAGATAAGAAGATCGCTACCTTCACCGTCGCGACCAATCGCTACTACAAGTCTCCCACTGGAGAGTCTCTCTCTGAGGCAGAGTATACCAACTGTGTCTCATGGGGCCCTCTTGCTGAGCAGGCAGAAAAATTTCTCGTCAAGGGAAAACTCGTCTATATAGAAGGACGTCTCAAGACTCGTGTCATCGACAAAGAAGACGGTACGAAGCTCTATAAGACAGAAGTAGTCGTCGGTCAGATGATATTTCTCTCGAAACGTGAAGACTTTGAGACTGGAGAAGTATCTCTCGATGATGCCCACGATGCTCATGACGATTTCTCTGATCTCGAAGAAAAATTCTAAAATGTCCCAGATTTGTCATCCCGTAGGGATCCCTTTCAAAATCATATTAAGAGATTTTCCTAAAGTGATACTCATAAGTGCAAGAAAAAGAGATTCCTCCGCTTCGCTCGGAATGACAAAATTATAACGCGAAGTATTTACCTTTCATTACTATGTCCAAAGCAAAAAAACCATGCCCGATCGATGCGGCAGGTGTCACGCACATCGACTACAAGGATACTGTCTTCCTGAAGCAGTATCTGACAAAGTTCAATCGTATCATCCCACGATACTACTCTGGAGTCTCTCTCTCGAACCAGAAACAACTCGCCGCTGCAGTAAAACGCTCTCGCTATATGGCACTCTTGCCATATGTACTCGAAGTTCGCCGTCCTACTGGAGCGACTCTCCCGACTCTCGAAACTCCTACTCCTGTAGCAGTCCTCGATGAGAGTGCTGTCTCTCTCTAGAAATATCGAAAATGAGGAGGTGTGGTCACACTTTTCCATCCTCTTTCGGTTCAAGCTTTATAAAATTCTTATGTTCCCGTCATTCCGTGCTTGTCACGGAATCCAGTAAACACATGGATTCC
>JANMHM010000036.1:0-14032 GCA_031375155.1 Candidatus Altimarinota bacterium | reverse complement strand
CGCTCACGCTCGAGATCCATCTGGTCGAGCGTCTGAGACTGGATCTCGCGCTTCTCGAGCGTCTCGGTGATCTCCATGAGACGATCAGCGAGTGTCGACTTCCCGTGGTCGATATGGGCGATGATACAGAAATTGCGTATTGATTTAGGCTTCATGATTATTCGCTAATAGTTATATAACTTAGACTTGTTATTTTCTGGATAAGAGCCTCTACTCGTTCAGATACTTCTTCGGAAACTGCAAGATTGAGTGAAAAATGATGAAGTCCACGTTGAACTTCTGATTGATATCATTGAAGTGCTTTTGTTGCGAATAAGGCCTGATTTAGGATACTTTTAATTTCTGTAGACTCTTCATTCGAAAGTGGTTTATTGCTCTGCAATTTCATTTCTTGCATCATAGTGAAAAAGGGTTAAAAGGCAAAAAAGAGTGAAAAAATTTGCAATCTCAGAAATTTTCTCTAACATAGATCTATAGATTTTTAGCCCCAAAGTCATGATCATCTCTGCTCGCCTCACTACATGGTCTAGTTTCATTTCCTGCTCGCCTGCTTCTTTGCGGGTAGATTTGTGTATCTTCTAAAAATAGAAAAACTCCAAACACCTGCAAATGTAGGTGTTTTTTTATGTCCTTTTTCTCAATACAATGACAACTCAATATCGCTATGATCCTGAAAACTCTACTCTCTCCGATGCGTATAATGCACGGCTATTTCTAAAGCTAAAAAAACTTAATCGTGAGATGGCTTCAGAAAGACGAAAACAGGAGGTCTCTCTTGCTGTTCGTACTCTTTTGTTCCCCTTTGTCTTAACACGTTGAATTGTTCGTAAAGTCGATGAAATTATGCGTACGATTCATTGGCAGGACTTAGAGCGGCGTTCATGATGACAACTTCCACGATAATTATCTTTTAACTTTTCCACTATGTTCGACTCCAAACTCTTTTTCACGCTCACTATCTATATCTCAGCACTCTTCGCGTCCAATCTCCTCGGCATGAAGACGATGCCGTTTCTCTTCGGTACACATTTGTCGGTTGCTGTATTTTTCCTCCCTATCATCTTCATCACGACCGATATCGTGGGGCAAGTCTACGGAAAGGATATGTCGAAGCGATTTGTCTTCGCGGGATTTCTCGCGCTTATATTCTTCACTCTTGGCAATCTCCTCACAGAGTCGCTTTCCTGGTCAACTGCTACCTACGATCGCATAGGAAGCGCGTATGATACGATCTTCTCACTCTCGTGGCGGATTAGTCTTGCTTCCCTGTTTGCATTTCTCGTGTCCGAGTATGTCGACGTGGCCGTCTTCTTCGCTGCGAAAAAAATAAGCCCGAATTTCTTCATCGCTTCTACTCTTTCGAATATCATCTCCCAAGGGATCGATACTGCAATATTCATGACTATCGCTTTCGCATGAGTCTTCTCTCCTGAGAAAATCCTTCTCATGTCGATCCCCTGGTGGATCTATAAAGTCCTCGGAGGAGTCGTCTATACACCGATTTCATACTTTATCCTTCGGATATTCTCTCAGAAATCGTAATACCTATTCTGTTTATGAAAAAACCCACTTTTACAGCAATTGTCGCTACATCTCTCGATGGCTATATTGCCCGTACATCTCATACCAATGCTCATATGGACTGGACGAGTTCTGAAGATTGGGAATTTTTTCAGTCAAAACTCTCCGACATGGATGCTGTCGTCGTATGACGTCACACTTTCGAAGTAGCAGAAACGCGACTGAGGCATCGTCATACATATGTGTTCACTCGTCAGTCAGAAGAGATCACCAGAGAAGGCACTGTCACATGGATGAATCCTAATGTACATCATCTCGAAGAGATACTCAGGCAAGATAAACATGAAAAAATCGCTATTCTCTGAGGGAATAATGTCTACACTTGGGCGATAGAGCATGGATACTGTGATGAACTATTTCTCACGATAGAGCCTATCATCCTCGGAAGCGGTGTACGTTTTCTCGATACTTTATCAGAACATAAGCTCCGTCTCATAAGCTCTACAGTTCTCAATGATAGTGGTTCCCTACTTCTTCACTATATATTCCCATGATCGTCACACCGATAAAAACCCGCATATTTCTCGAATGAGAAGATCTCCTTGCATTCATCGAAGAGTATATTAACTTCCGTGATTTTTCTGAAAGTTCCCGTCATTCCTGCGGAGGCAGGAATCTAGATTCCGTAACAAGTACGGAATGACAGGAACTACAGAAAACTGGATTGCTTCCTTCGTCGGAATGACAGACAGAGCAGATACTAGAGAAGCCGCTTCTTCAGGATGGCGATATCCTCGTCATCACTTCGAAGATCGTCGCACTTGCTGAGTCGCGTACCTTCACGGCACGGGATGAAGCTGAGAAGATCAGCTATATAGAAGCAGAGTCTACATGGCATAGTCGGACCAAGTATGTCCATCTCACGATGCATGATCGTATGCCCATGGCCAATGCTGGAATCGATGAATCTAATGGCGATGGAAAGTGTATCATGTTGCCGAAAAATTCCTATGAAAGTGTCTATGCATTATGGCTTCAAATAAAAGAAAAATACTCTATCGCGAATCTTGGCATCATCATCACCGACTCTCGGACGATCCCATTTCGCAACGGTACGACTGGGATTTCTCTCGGACATGCAGGATTCGAGGGGATACGAGACTACGTGGGAAAGCTCGATATCTTCGGTCGACCATTCTCGTATGCTCGGACCAATGTACCCGATGCCCTCGCCGTCTCGGCAGTACATACTATGGGTGAGTGAGATGAGTGCCAGCCTCTCGCGATCATCCGAAATCCCCACGTTACCTATACAGAGGAGAAGCAAAATGGGGAAGATCTTATCATCGCGCCAGAGGATGATATGTATGGACCGTTATTCTGTCCTCCTTAAGCACTCAGTATGAGTTCTCGATATAGTGATTTCACATATTCTCTTTGCTCAGATCCAGAGGTGATATAGTTATTGAGTCAAGGCGATCCGTTCATCTCTATGATGACATAACTATTATTGTTTTCTTCAAGAGAACGAGTGATATCACCTGTCATAATATCAATGCCACAGAGTCTCATTCAGATATCCCGAGTTGATCGAATCGCAATCTCTCTGAAATCTGGGTGAATATCTAAAGTCTTATCAATACTTTCTCATCCAGTTGAGAGATTCGCATTATCGAGTAGTTGGAATTTCAGTTCTCTTTCAATAATGCTTGCAAGTGTATATCATTTTCGTTCGAGATTTTGGTGAATTCGAGGGTCGTCTATATCGATCACCTCAGGTCTACCATCATTTGTAAATTGTGTTTGTTTTTTTGCTAAGAGTTCCCGTATCGTCGAACTCCCATCACCTATTATAAAAAGTGGAACCCTTTCGTACGCAGATATGACTCTTGTATCCAATACGACAATACGATAATCATGTCCTGTATAGAATTTCTCTATACGATAGAAATGACTAATATTGAGTATAAAGTCTATTGCTTCTTGTAGCTCAGTTCTATTATGAACCTTTCTTACTCCAGTTCATTCTGAGAGATCGTTTGGTTTGACGATGATTGGGTATCCGAGATTTTCAGCATAGAGGATAGCTGCTTCTTTTGATCGCTTATTCTCTAGTTTTTGGTTGAGTTCTTCACTAAAAAATACCTTCCCTTCAGGTACGTTATATCATGATCGTGAAAGTATTTGCGCACAATAATCCTTATCCTTCACGATTTTGGCTGAGCCGGCAAGGTTTATATTGAGAGTTGCGTTATTAAAGAGGTGTCTTTTCCCGTTACATTCTACATATCAGAGGTAGCCATATTCAGGCTCTATCCAGAATAACCAATTCTCTTCCCTACATATTTCCTCGATCAAAAGTGGAATAGTTTTACTGGGAATATGAGGCACCTCTTTGTGTGACATATTTTTGTATTAGAAATCCCAGCTTCCCGCCATATTGCTCGACTGAGTATAGTTGATGACGGTGGTCTCGAAAAAGTTCCCTTTATCTGCATTTGGATCCTGGAGACGGTCGAGGTGCTTGTACGGATTTTTGATCGCGTCGGGGAATACTGGCTCCATACCGAGCATCGAGAGGCGCTGATTGGCAAGCCAGCGAGTGTACTCTTCTGTCGTATCGCCATTCATCCCAGATATCTTGTTCCCGAGGATAGATTTGCTCCACGTGATTTCCTGGTCGACGGCGACTTTCACCATCTCTTTGATCATCTCTTCATCATAGACTTCTGGGAATTCGCGGCGAATCTCTTTGATGATATTGGCAAATATCGTGACATGCGTGAGCTCATCTCGGCGGATATAGGCGATCATACGTCCTGTCGCTGGCATCTTCATACGATCGACGAGCGTGTCGAAGAAGGCAAACCCATTGTAGAAATAGAGACCTTCGAGGAGGAAGTTCGCGACGAGTCCACGGAAAAATGTCTTGTCTGTCGGTGCATCCACGAAGTCCTGATAGATTGACCCGATATACTTATTGCGTTCGAGGAGCACATTGTTGGTCCGCCAGAAGTAGTAGATATCCTCACGCTCTTCGCTCGATACGACGCTCTCGAGGATCGTCGCATACGACTGAGAATGGATCCCTTCCTGGAATGCCTGGATCGCGAGGAGGAGATTCACCTCTGGGCTTGTGATATAGTTCGAGAAGTTCGGGAGATTCACCGTCTGGATCGAGTCGAGAAATATCAGAAATGAGAGGATCCCCTTATATGCTGTCTGTTCTTCCTTCGAGAGCGTCGTCGAGAAATCTCGGGCATCGTCTTTGAGCCCGCTGACCTTTTCTGGAAGCCAGAAGTTCCCTACCATCACCTGGTAGAGCGATTTTGCCCACTGGTATTTCACGGCGTTGAGATTGAAGAGTCCTGTCGTATTCCCCTTTATGATCGTACGGTCTTCGACATTGTCCTTTCCGAGAGGGTTGAATATGGGATTCTTACTGATAATTTTCGCATCTTGTGTCGACATATAGTGGTTTTATTAGTAGTTGATATACAAGATATAGTATCTTTTTTCTAGAAAATGCAAGAGAAAATATCACTTTTTCTCACAATAGATACCTCATGAATACGAAGTAGTATTTCTATTTTTTCGCGATATACGCTCTCGTCTTCTTGGTCTCATCGAGGATAATCTCTACATCTTTTTCTACATTTTCTAAATCTTTTTCCATCCGTTCGTCCGCTTCACGCAGACGCTGGAAATTCATCTGGAAGACGAGCGTCATCGTATAGAGAAAAAGTGGCACATAGAACACTGCATACGCCATCGTGAGTATCTTCCCTTCCACTGTGTGCGGTACGAGATCGCCAAATCCTATCGTCGCAGTCGTGATGACCGTGAAGTAGAAGGCATCGAAGTAATTCCACCCCTGCGCGCGTTCGAAATAGTGCATGAGCAGTGTCCCGATGAGCCAACTTGCGAGAAAAATAAATCCGATAATGATGAGTTTGCGGTGGTGTATATGGAGCATAAGTGATAAGTGTTAGATATAGCGGTGCATATTCAGGAGGTAGTTCTCGACGAAGAGATCTGTCATGAGAGAGACGTCACAGAGCTCGTAGATGGCGAGGATAGAGTCTATGTAGCGTCTCTTATCGACGGCGAGCAGAGAGATGAGAGGCAGATTATTTTTCAGAAGCGGCAGATTCGCGCTCATTCGAGAAGTTCGCTTATTGATGTCGAGAAATACCTGAAAGTACGGTATAAATATAAGGATAAAAAGTGATTGTTCAAAAGGATTTTGTATCTCTTCGAGTTTCGTGAGAAATACTCCAAATTCCTCTTCGAGCTGATAGGTATTATCGAGAGGAGTATAGGTAGAGGCGCCTATCTCTACGATACGAGTTCTGATGATTCCGAGATTTTCTTTCGGAAGGAGTTTTTCTCCGAGAAGAGTATGTACTTCGAAAAAGGTTTTTTTCGTATAGGGAAGTTCCCTCTTGTAGTGGACCATATACTCGATACATTTTTTATGGTTGAGGATCATCTGTGTATCGTCTATGGTTTTTTCTTTTGCTACTTCATTGTACTTGATGAGGATCTCTGTATCGACATAGTCATAGGTATTCCCCTCGAGATAGCTCGAAGCAAAGGAGAGGTCTATGAGTGATATCTCGAGAAGCCTCTTATTGTTCAGGAAAAAATCTGTTTGCAAGTCGAGTTTCTCTATACTTTTTTCGAGAAGTTCTCGGTGTTCTTCCGCGAGAAAGGATGACTGATTCGGTATATAATTCCTAAGAAAGTCGAAATTATAGGATTTTTTCGGACGATTGAAAAATGGAATTCGTAGATATTCTCTAGGAGATACATATTTTTTGTATACTCATTTTTTTTCTTGGATTATTTTTTTCTCTTTTACCAATGTTTGGAGGTCTCGGTATACCGTAATACGATCTACAGAAACTCTCGATAAAATATCGCCTACTCTTAGAGTGTCCTGTGTGTTGAAAACTGAGAGTATGAGAGAAAGTCGTTCCTGCTTATCCATAAAAATGCCTTATGTTGCAACTTATTGTATCTTATGTTGCAAAAATTGCAACATAATCGTAGGAATAATGCAACACTTCGAAAACCCATCATAGAAAAAAAGCAAGGAAAATATCCCTATGGAAGCTTCGAGTTTTTTACCATTTCTCTCCAGATGTCGATATTTTCCTTCGCATCTCTTCCATGATGAGCGCTCCAGATGTAGTTATATTTTTCTCATGGGTATTCGAGAGTATAGGTATCGATATCGTTTTCTCTCTTATGGACTCAGACGACCTGTTCACCGGGGTACTCGAGGACTTCTCGCATATCTCCTGTCGTACGGTCTTTCGAGAATGCTTCACGCACGATCTCTTCTCGTCCTCTCGGTGCTATGCGCTCGATGAAGTACATGCGCGTCGGCCAGTAGCATATCTGCCCTCACTCTTCGCCGCCACCGACATCCCATGGTCCGAAAGACACCCAGTTATCCCATGCGGTGTAGCGATTTTTCCCAAGTGGGATTTCTATATCTTCTCTCGAATTTTTGTAGACTGAGGGCTTTTTGAAGTCACTTTCTCGCTCATTTCGCATCGAGACGAGCTCGGTCACCTTCCCCGTACCTGTCTCACAGACATCATCCGGAGCGCTGAGGCTCATGTTGGTCGCGTAGGCATAGATGAGGAAACTCACGACTACGACTCACGGAAAGGTGATAGCATTTCTCATGATCTAGAAAAAAGCAGGAAGGAGAAATACGATCACAAGTCCGAACATGACCGCGAGAAATACTCCCGTATGTTTATCGATACCACCGATTCGCTCTTTTCTCTTGACCTCACGAGTCTGGATCTCGAAGAGGGTATCGTAGGAGTGCCAGAGGTGAAGTGTATACATGACTATCGTATATATGAGCCAGAAGGTCACGCTCGCGTTATCGAAGCGAAATGGCGAGAAGTCATAGTGCCATACACCGATCCCGAGGAGGAGTACATAGATCGTGATGTAGAGCGTCGCGACACCGACCATGTGCTTATACATATCCGATACTCGAGAGCGTCTTCCGTGAGTCGGATTCCATGCTCAGACCTTCCCGAGGAGGCTCGTAAAGAGTGAGTAGGCGTAGCTATAGTTGTGTGAGTAGCGGGTGATATAGCTTCCGAGGCGCTGTCTCGATACGCGAAATCCTGGTGCTATGATAAATATAAAGAGAATATACGGGATGAACGGAAGGGAGTTACTAAAGTTCAAATACCCAGGATAGAGAAATATCAGGAGAAAGAGCTGAAATGAGAGGAATATCTCGATCGCATGCGTGATATAGTAGAGGAATCCTGCGTGGAAACAGAGCTTCTGCATGAAAGTGATCTTCGATGTCCAGAACTCTCGACTCATGAGAAGCATCATACTTCCATTGCACCAGGGCATCTGCTGGTGAAAATAGCTATGCAGCTCTTCTGGACAGAGTCCGATCGCAAGGATCAGGGGGATATATTTGATCTTCCATTTTCGATTCAAGAGACGAAATCCCATCAGGACATCTTCACTATGATCGACGAGTACAGGACCTCCGATATCTTCGATCGCACTTCGTCGATAGATCGCGTTGGACCCCACACAGATCGCTGCGCCGAAGGTATCGCGACTCTGCTGGATGATACGATAGAAGTCCTCTTGTACCTGCCCTGCTCCATACTCGATCACCGATCTCTTATGCGTATCGGCGTCGATCTGGAAATACTGTGGAGACTGTACGAGTGCTGTCCGAGAGTCTTCCATATACGGGAGGAGGTCTCGGATGAAGTCATGGTGCGGAGCGAAGTCCGCATCAAATATCACGATGAACTCTCCATCTGAGTTATCGTATCCGTGTTTTATATTTCCTGCTTTTTTCATGTGTCCCTTATTCTCTCGAGAGAGATAGGTGAATCCGAGCTCCTTCGCGAGTGCGATATGGTGCTCTTCCCCGATATCATCGAGGACATATACCGTCTTCTTCTCATAGTCTATCTGACTGATAGATCTGAGTGTCTTCTCGACTATACCCTGATCCTCTCCGCAGACAGTGACGAAGATATCGACACTCGGACTATTGTCCCCCCCCTCTATCTATTTGGGACTTCCAGTATTTCGCGATGAAGGTATCATGCTTCTTCACGTCGAATTTTTTATAGAAAAAATTGAGACCATAGTTGATGAGATAGTATGCACTATAGATCAGTATGATCGGTCCGAGTATATAGCCATAGAGTGGCTCTATCTGGAAAAATATCGTGTAGCCATATGCTGTCATGAGCCATGCGACGATCCCCACGATATAGAGAAGATAGACCTTCCACGGACTTTCTATGATATACGCATATTTATCATAGAGATACTCGGCACCTTTTCGTGATGGCATATGGAGAAATTAATATACGGGATATCTTATACAAAAATATCCTATGTCAACGAGTAAAGTAAGAATATTTTTCTCTTGCTTTCACAGAGCCTCTCACGAAAAAATCATGTGAGGTAATCTTATTACTTTTTCAGTTGTGAGAATACAATACTTGTACATATCTATCACGCGGAACAAGCAAGGAAAAGAAAAATCTACTTTTCTAGAGTTAGAAATCAATTTTTTCGAATTCTCCCTTCCTGATGCATTCTATATGTTTATCCAACTCATTCATGAGATAGCCCTCATCGTCTTTGGTTATATTGTGTCCGTCACGAGACTCTTTTTTCAGGAGAAGAAATGGAAAATAGTTCGCTCACTCACGAGCAAATGCTACCATGAGGCGAACACGCTTTCAGAGAAGATATCACTTGAGCATCTCCATATCATCTTCATGAAAGAGTACGATAAAATTCGAGAGTCCCATACGGTGTTTCTCTATCTCTCGGACGATCTCTTGGAGTTCGATCGAGCCTATTTTATCGAGCTGTTTCCGAAAAATCTTCGATACTAAAATCATACACTTCTGAGGCTAGAGAAAAGCTCCTTTGTCTTGTTTTGTACTAGTGGTTTCTGGAAAAGTGCATCGAACTTTTTATCGTCCTCGTAGGTTTGTATCGTATAACGTACCACCGAGAGAAGATCTGGTGGTATTTCTATGGTGAGCTTTTCATTCGGGATGTGGAGAGTGGCGCTAGTCATGAAAGTATTATATCCATCACAGAGAAAAAGCAAGTTTCCGTCATCGCGACAGATGAGGCGATCCAGAAAATAAAGAGGAATTCTTATAGCGTACTGGATTGCTTTGTTCCTCGAGAGTGACCGAACGGAAAAGCAAGGCAAGCAAAAATTCATCCGGGAGGAAAAGGTTTTATAGTATGATCAGTTGCATATTGGTATGTTTTATCATTCTGGGGTTATCTTAGAATCCATTTTAGAACGAGATTCTTATCTACGTGGAAATGATAGGGAATAGTGATAATGAAGCTTAAATACTCCCTTCATAAATAGTGGTATTTTCATGCGAGATGAGCGATGCTGGCTTCTTTGGTTGCCTTCATCTTACTGACTCATCACGGATATATCATCATGCTAGTTCATGTCGGATGATATGGATGATATGGAGGAGTTGTTTCTTTTCGATAATTATTTGCTGAGCTTCCGTTCCAGTTATTTCCTGCTTTCCGAAGAGTCTATAGAAAAGAGCATTAATGACTGCATTTGATTTTTCCGATCCATTCACCGATACATCATCGAGAAATGTTTTTATATCAGGCATTCACATTGTGTCAGCCATATGCTTCAGAGTAGCCTTTATCTGTTCGTAGTGGGATTTTGGTATGCGCAGATATTCTACCTGTGTGAGAGTTCTTCATCATATGCGTTTTTGCCTCGTAAATCGGGCGAATCACCGACGATTACAGATTTCTCCTGTCGTACGATCATAACTCGGAGGGTATATGAGTGCTCATATATATGGTATCGATAGTGGCAATTTCCCTGCGTGTAGTATCTCTTGACTTTCGGCTTTTGCTCCAGCCGAGATGTTATTTACCAGTTCTGAATGTACGATACTCGTCATCGCTTCAGCGACACGCGGATTGCGAAAGGACATCACGACACTGTCAGGCGTCACCCGCTTCATACTTTTCCTGAGTATCCGCGCATATGCTGTATTGGATCAAAATATTTTCTCTATCGTTCCAGAGGATTCACTCCTCTCACGGATTCACTTATCGTAGAGCGTGAGATAAAACGATCGTGCATGCTCCTCGATGACTTGCTTGGTGAGTTTGTTTTCGTGAAGGATATTCGCCACAAAACCAACTACCAATATACCAAGGGCTATAGTCCCCTTCGAGACGAAAGGAAGTCCTCATATCACGAGATCACTGATTTCTACATCGATCCCGTATCGAGATAATACCTCTTCTATTTCAGTAGCAAATTGTTTCATCAATGCTACTGCTTCACTGGGATTCCTCATATCGAGATTTCAGATTCATTTCTGGACTTCCATAGATAAAGCTCGTAAATTTACTTTATTATAAATTTAATTTAAAAAAGTCAATATATATTATGGAAAAACAAGGAATACTACTCCAGATTCTCCACTACGTATTCGAGTGACTGGAGGTGGAACTTCACGGACATGCCTTCGTATTTTCGACTGACATCAGCATTGATAGGCTTCACGAGAGCTCGTGTGTCCCACTCGAGATGTGGATATCTCGCGAGAAATGTATCGAATGACTCGTCGATGATGAACTCTGCATGTTCCCATCCTGTCATGTAGGGGCTTCCCTCTTTCGGTGATGGGAGCTCGATACATGATATCTCTCTATCTCCATATCGCAGAGGCGTGTGGAGTCGATAGGTCGATATCAGTCTCCCTCCGATCTCCTTCTCCGTGAGGAGTGTCGCTATCTCGGACATCTTCACTCGCATCTCGTCATATTCGCGCACTGTCGCGACACGATAGCAGATATGATCCATGAAATATCCTGATACATCTATACTATCCGCCTCTATATGAGCGAAGAGCTCGTCGAGAAATGCTGTATGATCGGGGAGAAAAAATGACATAGTTCTAAAAAGCAGGAAAAGAAAAATCTATCCGAGGGAGGGTGGATCATGGTTTATTTTTCAGGATTAAATTTTCAGAGAATTATATAGTATAAAATCGATCTAATTATAAATGTCAGTAACACTAGTCATGTTATTATAGCTATAAATACTCAAATTGTTTTAATGATAAGTAATGGTCAAATATAATTCTTTTCTCATAATTTATCATTAAACTTAAAATCAAATTCAGTAGTTCAAAAATATACATATTCACCATTTTTTGCTCATTCAATAGCTCATTGTGTAGAATTGATAATATCTTCTCATTTGGTAATTATATACTTGAATGATGACATATCCTCTACGTATAATTCAAATCATTTAGTTTTTTCCCAGTCTTTAAAAACAGATTCCGGATCGTCTTTAATTCATAAGGTGACTCATTCTATGTTATATCACAATCATTTAATAGTGCCTAGTCTTTCTATCTTCATAGTGGCTCAGGAAAAAATAGTTCATGATTTAGATAGAATTTCTGCTTTAGAAATATAAGTATTTGGAAATTCAGTTTTAATAATGAGATTGACGTCTTTAATCTCATTATAGAATTTCTTGAATTGATTTAGTTCTTCCTGAATTTGATTAATTTTATTTGGCTGATAACCCATATATTCTGAGATAAATCAAGCGCTTCATACTAAAATTATTAGAATCATCAGGAATCAATATACAACTTTTATCAATCTCCAATACCACCTTGAATTAAGCTCTTGAATTGTTTTCATATTAAAAAAGTAAGAATAGTTTGATTATATCTATTCTTACTTTTTGTCGAGTATTTTCTTACTTCTTTCTGGTTATTTTTCTTGGAATTCATTTCAGCTTTGGATCCAAATTATTTGTTTTTGTTTCATCTTTAATAGATCTTATGAATTTTGCTTTCTTTTTGGGGTCTACTACTTCATATCATGGATTTTTTCACTTCTTTGTTTCTATAACAAGAATTTTATTTGTAATTATTTTTTTAGTCTTAGTATTTATGGATTTAAGATTCTTTCACTTTGAATCTTCTTCAATAGTTTTTAGTGGTTTCGCAACTTTTTTTGTTGTGGGCATGGATTATAAATTAGTAACTAAATTCAAGTTGATTTTTGTCTATTAAACCTTATTATCTTTCAGCGTTTTTTCTTTGAATTATTTTCAGGAGAAACTTCGACTTCCAATCTATTCGCGTAGATTGGATTTTTTATTTATAGAAGAGTAGCATATTAATTTTTAGATAATAAATCCCCAACCTTGTATTAGAAGATTAGGGATTATTTTTTTACTTTCTCTTGATTCTTCTAATTTCCTTTAATTCATTTTCATTTTTTTAGCCCGAACAACTCACACAATTCTCTTTACTCACTTCACTCGAGAGAGAGCGGACATAGTAGACCGTCTTCACTCCCTGCTTCCATGCCTTCATATAGTACGAGTAGAGATCACGAGGAGATACCTTCGCAGGGTCTACCATCCATTCGAACGAGATCGACTGGTCGATCCACTTATAGATCACCGAGATCATGTCGATCACATCGTTCATATCCATGTTCACGTATTCCTTATAGAACCAGAAGTTCTCGCTATTGAGCTTCGGAGCGATACGAATAGTCGGAGAGGAGAGATTGGTCTCGACGAAGTATTTCTTATAGATCGGGAGGAGTGCGGCAGTCGTACCGACGATACCTGCAGTCGAAGTATTGGGTGCTGGTCCGAAGTGGTAGCCAAATCTGACTCCATGCTTCTTCATGTCAGCGAATATCTCTTTCCATCCGTCTTTCATAGAAGTGTCGGTGAGATACCACGCTTCATCGTGACCGAGGAGGATGCCCTTATCGTACTCACTGCCTTCGTAGAGCTCGTAGTGTCCGCGCTCCTTCGCGAGGTCGATAGACGTACGGTAGACGTGCCATGCGAACTCTTCGAACATCTTGTCTGCGATCGCACGAGCTTCAGGAGAGTCGTAGGCGATGAGTGATGTCGCGAGGTACTCAGCCCAGCCGAGGTATCCGAGCGCGACAGGACGATAGCGGAGGCTTGTTCGCTCTGCTTCCTTGAGTGGATATTTCGTGATAGTGACGACATTATCCAGTATTCGCATCATGACAGGAACCGTTTCTTTCATCCCTTCGGTGGTGTTCACTTTCGCGACATTGATCGAGGCGATGTTACACGTCACAGTGTCCCCTGCCTTGTACTTGATCGCGACTTCTCCGTTCTCGAGAGTCTCCTCAAGGAACTCTGTCGGTGAAGAGTTCTGACAGATCTCGGTACAGAGTTGAGTCGAGTAGATATTTCCTGCGTGCTTGTTCGGATTCAGTCTATTTACCGTATCTCGGAAGAAGACATATGGCATACCGGTCTCGACGGTCGACTTCAGAAATGTCTTGAAGAGGTCTTTTGCTTTGATGACTTTATTGAGTTTGAGTTTCTCATTTTTCTCCGCGTCCGTGTAGAATATCTCGAAATCAGTCCCGAACGTATCCTCGA
>JANMHM010000024.1:0-5857 GCA_031375155.1 Candidatus Altimarinota bacterium | reverse complement strand
ATATCAGCATTTTGCATGACTATCTTAATACAAGGTACCGATGTAAAAGGGTATCTATCTCATGTACAAAAAATAGGAGATCAAATCGTGAAAGATATTTGAGTTATGAAAAATAGTTTAATAGGTAAAAAGTAATAAATTCTATTTTCTTGACGAAAAATACAATCATGATAATATATTCATAGAATACACAAAATTCCCCTTATAATAGAGTCAATGAAATCCCTGCGCATACACAGCTTGGTAAGCGAGGAAAGATAGTGAGTAAGACACTCGCTGCACTTGTCGCAGTATGAGCTCTTGCTACCGTGAGCCTCCACCATGATAAGATACTCGATATCGTCTGATGATATATCCAAAAATCTACTGGAATGAGGCACTAATATGCTATATGAATAAAGAGCAATCGAAATCCACATTTATCCCTGAATCTTTCGAAGATATCGAGAGATATTTCGACAAGCTCGATAGCGCTTGGGAAAGTCTCTCTCGTGAACATGAAGAGCTGGTATATTCTTGGTGGGCATTTGATCCTACAGAACAAGAACTTCAGAAGTCTCGGACTGCTATCGATTATCAGCTTTCTAAGAGAAATTTTATATGAGCACTGCGCTCATATATAGGATATATCCGTGACTTTATCAATGCCTATCCCTTATTTTTCTCAGGGAAAACACTCGAAAAACTCATAAAAGAGATAGAAAAATATGATCATATCGTCTATATCGCAAATCCATCTCAAGAAGAAATCGAATCTATAGTCCATTCACCTGTATGATACATCGAGTTCTATAAGCTCTACTTCCAAACAAAAAATAAAGCAGACGAAAAATCCAAAAAAATCATGAAATCAGTACTCAGAAAAATAGGAGGCATAGAACTCTAGTGTCTATAAAACCCCTCGATCCCTCTGACGATACACTCACAAGTAGTGCCTCATCCTCTTCGAGAAGGGTCATGTGGAATCCATCGACCGGAGAGTAGATTCCTGAGTGGGAGCCCAAAAAATATTCAAAAAACTCTCTTTTTAAGAGAGTTTTTATCGTATATAGACTCCTTATTTTGCCTTGATAACTGAAGACCAATGGTCACGGAGTGTATCTAATGTTTTTTTGAGCTCATCTTTATCGATATCCTTCATAGTTTCATATTTTTCCTTCACTTCATCTAAGATTTTCGCAAGAACGGGTTCTGTCATATCTTTGACCTTATCGATTTTCTCGACGATTTCCTTCTCCATATTCATAGCCCACTCTTTTGCTTTGGGAGCATTTTCTTTACCATTAAATAATGCATAGAGAGCCGCTCAAGCAGCAATTACCCCTGCTCATAATATGATACCGTCTACTATCGGAGTCTTTGTGGAATCTGTTGTCATGGGTGTGGAGAGTTAATAATACATACTCTAAAGAAATATGACATAGAGTCATACTTCATCAGAGAGAAAGGATAGTCAAAATATATCTAAAACCAAAGACAAAACCAAGACAAGAAAAAATAAGTGCTCCCTGAGAGAGCACTGTTCGATTCTTACTTAGATTATTTTTTGTTTTAAATCGAATTTATTCCCTATAAAACCCCTCGATCCCTCTCACGATCCGCTCGCAAGTATCGAGAAATAGTGCCTCATCTTCTTCCAGAAGTGTCATCCGAAATCCATCCACAGGAGAGTAGAATCCTGAGAGTGGGACGACGCACACTCACTCACTTCCCATGAGTTCATAGGCGAAGTGCTTATCTCGACGCATACTATCAGTCTCGACCGAGTCAAGGTAGAGTCGGATCTCCTTGGTCTCACTCTCCAGATGCCTCGGAGTCATCGACTTCGTGATCTCTGAGAAGGGAACTGTGAGGTAGAAAACTCCTTCTGGAGAGAGGGGATTCAGGTACTTCGTCTTCGCGAAGATCGCAAGTGCCTGGTCTCGACGCTTCTCGTACTTGTCTATACGTCCCTGGAAAAATGTCTGGTATTCTGCATGTTTCACGATACTCGGGAAGATGATCTGCGGAAGGGTCGTCGAGCAGACCTCGAGCATCTTCGAGACGAGGATCGAGTGTATATAGGCACGGAAGCTCTCATCTTTGTCGGCATTGTACACCTCGATCCAGCCACAGCGAGCGCCTGGCCAGGGGATTTCTTTCGAGATTCCCTTCATAGAAATCGCAGGGACGTCACCGACGATATCGGAGAGACGAGTGATCTTCGAGCGGTCGAATACGATATTCTGGTAGATCTCGTCGAATATGAGGAAACACTTATTCTCTCTCGCGATACGCACGACTTCGATGAGGTCAGCACGTGGATGCACGACTCCTGTGGGATTATTGGGATTGATAATCAGTATTCCTGTGATATTTTCATTGTACCTCACCTTCCGCTCGAGCTCTTCGAGGTCGATACGACCGTCGGACTCGATGCGGAGCGAGTAGGTGATGGGCTCACCATCGTGGTGCATCGCCTCGGCAGTGGCATGCGATGGGTATGTAGGATTGGGCCCGATGACACGGACATGAGAAGAGAGGTTGGCGAAGATCTTATTGATCGCTTCTCCGAGTCCGTTAAAAAATATGATATCCTCTACCGTGCATACCCTGCGATCAGAATAGTGATCGAGGATGAATTCTCGTGCGGCGAGATTGCCTTTGGTCGGAGCATAGGCATAGGTCGTATCATCATCACAGGCCGATTTCACTATCTCCTTCATCCATACAGGGATACGCTCACCCTTGGCGACGGGGTCACCGATATTTTCCCAGATCATTTTCCGAGTTCCACGTTTTTCTATGTTTTTCCCGATCTCGACGATCTCTCGGATCTCGTACTTGAGGTGTTCTTCACCTTGTTTTATGAGGTTTTTTCGCATAGTTTATTGGTATACCCACGGAGCGAGGAGCTTCAGGATATAGCTAAAAGTAAAAAGGATCACTAGTCCGATGATGATATTCATCGCCCATCATTTTGCCTTCTTCGTATACTCCTCACTATCGCTTCAAAATGCCATCATGATACCAGCTCCGACGATCGCGAGGACTCCGAGGAGCATGATGATATAGATGAACCATTTGATGATCTTACCGATGATCTGCTGGAAAGCAGTCATACCTTTTTGGACGGTACACTCGTACTTTCGAGTCTCTACTTTTTTACACTGATTCACAGCATCAGTACAAGTACATGCCGCCCCAGGGATCAGCTCTGTGGTTATTACCGTTATAGGTCATCATGATTTAGAGGCATCTACATCTTCAGATGCTTTTTTTGCAGCATCTTCAGCACTGAGTCATTTTGACTTATAAAATTCACTGAGTCATTCTTTTGTATATTTTCAGTCTCATATAACATCGAGTAAAGCTATAACTTGTTTTGGAGAGTATTCTGGACTATTGACTCAGAGTCTTGATCCTAATGCTATTACTGATACCCTATCAGCTATATCTATCGGATCTGCTAATGCATAAACGTTATTCGCACCTATGAGAATAAAAAGGATCAAGAAAATAATTTTTTTCATAGGGGAAAATTAGGATAGTGAATTGAGTATAATAAAATCTTTGAAAAAGCAATTTTTTCCTTTTCTCTTGCCTCTTGCATTCTCATCCTATTTTCCTATAATTTCCGAAAGTATATGTCACGATCTCATGATATCATCTCATTCGACCTTATTGCTCAGAAGCCTCAGGATATCGATGTATCAGGATTTTTCTCATTTTCTCCACTCCATGCTATCCGTTCTCGGAAGCCACTTCTCGATACGATCATCCGATGAGAGTGAGTGACGAGAGATCTCAGTGTGTCGAAGACTCTCTCTATCTCCCGATTTCGTACTATCGCGACACTCGATCTTGCGAGGAGAGAGTTCTTCGAGCCTGACCGACTCTCTGTCTACCTTCTCGATGAGAAGCCTCGTCCGCGTATCATCGATATCTGTCCACCACTCTATATACCATATGGATCACTCGATGTTAGGAGAAATCCGATACTCTGAGAAAAAAAATATGGTGATATCTATCGTCGATCTCTGCCATGGTCACTCCATGCTCGTCGCACGTGGAAAAACTCGAGAAAGTATATCATAGATCGTAGGAAACCGATACTTATCACAGGAGCGGTATTTCTCTCACTTTCTGTGCCACTTCTCTTCTATGTGAAGTTTCTCATAGAGTCATCATATGCCTGACTCCTTTCTCTAAAAAATGTGAGAGAAGCGACAGAAGCGCAAGAAATCATCCATGCGTCTCGCTCTGGATTCGAGCGGGCAAATGTCATTTTTTATCCATTTCGTATATTTCCAGGAGAGACGCTCGATCTCGCCCGCATCGCGATAGATGGATGACTCGATATGACTCGTGGACTCGATCGCATAGCGGCGGCTCTCCCACTCTCTCCATGAGTATGAACGGGAGTGGTGAGAGAGAACATAGGGAGTAGTGACCTCTTTCGTCCTCTGGGGAAGGATATAGCTCCACTCGCATTTCTCGGTATAGACTCTCCGACAAAGTGGCTCACAGAAGAGAAAAATGATATTGCATTTTTCGTGAACTCTCTCGAAAAAGCAGGAAAATCCTATGAAGAAGCGGAGAATATAGATCATCCACGAGCAGATGAGATTGCTCATATCGGACGAGGGCTTCGCTCGATATCACATATCCTTCAGGGCTATCTCGATAATGAGAAAAATATCCTTTCTCTTCTCGGATCAGATACTCCAGAGCGATATATAGTATTCAATCAGAATCGTGATGAGATCCGAGCGAACGGAGGATTCCCTGGTAGTATCATCACATTCACTATATATAAGGGAAATATAGAAGACTTCCGTACGGATGACGTCTACTACTATGACTGGAATCTCTATCCATTTCGCGAGCTTCCTCCTCCTGGCCTTGCCCTGATATCAGGGAACTATGGCCTGCGAGATGTGAACTACTATCCAGACTTCGGTGATACACTCGAGAAGGCCAATACCTTTATCGAAAAATCTGGTGATCCTACTGTGACTGTCGGTATAGCGCTCCATCAGTGACTCATCGAAGACCTTTTGGGGGATATCTGATGAGTGACACTTTCCTGAGTGACTGAGACATTTACGAGTGAGAATTTTTCTACACTCATGTCGACACTCGTCGAAGTTCGCTATGGAGAGAAGACCTCTGCGAAGGATATCCTCTGAGAATTTGTCACTGCATTTATCAGTAAGATACATGAAAAACGTGCCTATGATGAAGTCATCTCGACACTCGAAAAAGCAGTGAAAGAAGGAGAAATTCTTTTTGCATCTCGAAATGAAGAGATCGACTCCTTCCTCTCTCGTATCCGAGCTCCACTTCCCTGGGAACAAAAAATACAAGATCAAGAAACACTCTCCTGAGATCAGATCCTCGATCGAGTCGCATCATATTCTCCGAACTGGGCATATCCGATCCTCACCTCACTCTCAGGAAATAAGAGTGATCGTATCATCTCTCGTCTCTATACGAGCGAGACACAGAGTATAGGGAATTGTCGCTATGAGAATAAACTCACGTTTACCCATACACACGGATGGAATAGTGATGAAGAAAAAAAGATAAAAAACTCTATGGATATCGCTGGTATCACTGATAGTGCTACTCGGGAGAAGATGCTCTTTATCCAGTGAAAAGGGAAAAATACAACATTTATCCGAGTCTATACACCCACTAATGTCACACTCACAGGATCTACTGCAGGTATCACAGAGACTCGGTCTCCAGAGAAAAAAGAGTTCTGATTTACCCTCGAGACTCCTGTCGGAGGTACGACATCGAAAATACTCAGATACACGATCGATATCCCTGATTGTGTCGATACGACTGCTGATATCGTGAGGTGGTATCG
>JANMHM010000011.1:0-2193 GCA_031375155.1 Candidatus Altimarinota bacterium | reverse complement strand
CATTTACCCTCGTATCTGCAGCACCACAGACTCCAGCGAAAAAAGCGCTCCTTCGAAATACACTTACGAATACTCAATACCTCGTCACCCAAGAATCTGCTACAGAAAAACCATTCGAGAATGCCTACTGGGATAGCCATGAAGAGGGTATCTATGTCGATATCGTCGATGGAACTCCTTTGTTTTCTTCGAAAGATAAGTATGATAGTGGTACGGGATGGCCGACTTTCTCGAAACCTATAAAAGCCTTTGCCATAAGAAAAGTAAAAGATAGGAGTATCGCTGAAGAGCGAGTCGAGATCCGCAGTCGCAAGGCGAATTCTCATCTCGGACATCTCTTTATGGACGGACCGAAAGAATATGGCTATGTCCGCTACTGTATGAACTCAGCTGCATTTCGATTCATCCCTCTAGCTGATCTAGAGAAAGAAGGATATGGAAGCTATAAGAACTTATTCGAAGTGAAGTAAAACTCTTTCTTTGACTCACTCATTCTTGGGTATGCAGGAATCTCAGTTTTCTTTTTTTCATCCCGTAGGGATCACTTTTAAAATCAACTTACGATGTCAGAGTATCACTTTTTCACATATATCATGGCGAGTGATTCTGGAATACTCTATATCGGCATGACGAATGATCTCATACGAAGAGTAAGTGAACATAAAGAATGAAAAATAGATTGATTTTCGAAAAAATATCAATGCCATAAACTCATCTATTTTGAAGAAACAAAATATGTGTATAATGCCATCGAGAGAGAAAAAGAACTTAAAAACTGGAATCGAAATAAAAAAGAGGAACTTATCAGAGAATTAAATCCTGAATGGAAGGACTTATATAATACTTTACTCTCGTAAGTGCTTTCGAAAGAGATTCCTCCGCTACGCTCGGAATGACAAAAAGGCACAAGATTATCATAATTCTTCTATGATAAAATTCATCATCACCTTATCTTCCGGCGCATTTACTTTACTCTACCGTCTCTCGTAAGTCTTTATTGTTGCCCATACTATGATGAAAAAAATAATACCAACATATCACACCATCGTCATTTGAGCAGGATCAGGTGGGCTCACTGTCGCACTCGGGCTCGCGAGCGCTGGGAAGAAAGTCCTCATGATCGAGAAGTGACGTATCGGGTGAGACTGTACGAACTATGGATGTGTCCCGTCGAAAGCCCTTATCCATGCCCATGGCGATATCTCTCACTCACTTTCGAGTGCTCGTGATATCCGAGATGAGTTCCGTGGAGAAGAAACTCGAGAAAATTTCGAGAAAAAATACCCGAATCTTACCATAGTCGAATGAAGCGCAACCTTCGTAGATATTCATACTATAGAGGTCGACTGAACAGAATATAGTGCGAAAAATATCGTCATCGCGACAGGATCAGATCCTCGCACGGTAGAGATATCCTGAGTACCGAAAGAGAAAATCTTCACGAATCGTACTCTATTCGATGTCGAAAATATCGAGAATCTCGTGATCGTCTGAGGAGGATTCATCGCTATCGAGATGGCACTTGCTTTTGCTCGTAGAGGTATCAGTGTTACTATACTCATACGATCAGATCGATTCGGATCATGAGAAGATGATGATTTTACTCGAGCGCTAAGATTTACCCTCGAGGATGCAGGAGTCATTATTAGATTCAATACAAGTATAGAAAAATGAGACGAGAAAGAGTTGATGCTGAAAAGTACGGAGCAAAAACCTGGATTCCTGCCTCCGCAGGAATGACAGAAATATGCAGAAACTAAGGGATCTCTACGAGATGACAAAGAGAAGCAGATCTCTCCACGTGTTGAGTTGACAAAAATCCCATACTCTCATATCCTTCTCGCGCTCGGTCGAATACCAAATATAGAATGACTCAATCTCGAAAAAATAGGGATCAATTTCGATACATGATGAATCCTCACAGATTCGTACGGGAGGACGAATCATAAAAATATATTTGCCCTCGGTGATGTCGTCTCAGGAAATCGTCAGTTCACGCACCTCGCGAATCATGAAGGTCGTGGGATTATCCAGTCTCTTCTGCTTCCATTTTGGAAAAAGAAGATCAAATCAGCTAATATCCCCTCTGTCCTCTATGACCAAGAAGTAGAATTTGCTCAGACAGGATTGACTGAAACTCAAGCTATAGAGAAATATGGAGACGACGCTATCATCGTCGATCGTATGGATTTC
>JANMHM010000009.1:0-7910 GCA_031375155.1 Candidatus Altimarinota bacterium | reverse complement strand
GAGGGTAAATCGAGTGAAAAAAACTTGATAATTTCTCTTGTTTTCTTGTTTCAAATTCGGGATTTTTTTCGATACAGGTTTTTTCTCTCCATAGAGCCAGTATATTAGGTAAGTAAATACCGTCAACTGGGGAAGACCCTTCTTTATTAGTCATAATAATTCCTATATACTCTTTATTGATAATTAGTCAAAATATTTTATAAACATCTCTATAGAAAATTTTGCCTCTCTGAAAGAAAAAAGTATACTTACATTATCTTTTTTATACACTCATATGTCCTATCTCCTCCAGTTCATCGCTACCGCAGTAGCTCTCTACTTCACAGCACAGTACGCGCCAGGAATTGTCTATACAAGCTCCTCTGCTCTCCTCGTCTTCGTAGTCGTCCTGACGATATGTAACGTCGTCCTCGGAACTATTCTTCGAGTGATCACATTCCCGCTCAAGCTCCTGACCCTAGGACTCTCATCACTTGTGATATCTCTTGCTATGGTCTATATCACTGATCAAGTGGTGACAGGTATCAGCTTGGATGGCATCGTACCGATAGTTATAGTCGCTATCGTCACATCTCTGATTGCTATGATATTTCGTATGTTCCGCTAGCTATCACCAGACTATACTCCTCATAGAGATCGAACCCATGACGATATCTGGGGTGAGGAACTCTACACTATCAGACTCTCTGGTAGCACCGAGAATCGGAAACAGTGGAAGGAGATGATCGTGAGTAGGGTGAGCCAGGTGAGCTCATTCCCAGGAGAGAGCATCGAGGATATCAGTATGATCCCGAGTCTCTATATCATGCGCCATCCGAGTATCGAATTTCTCTGCCCATGGATATATAGAGTTCCCAGACCAGTCGAGTACACCGAGATTGTGTACGATATTCCCACTTCCGATGATCAGTATTCCCTGTTCTCTGAGAAAAGAGAGTTTTTTCCCGAGCTCATAGTGCCAAGAGAGTCACTGAGAATAATCCAGACTCATAGTGATCACAGGAATATCTGCATCTGGAAAGAGATGGATGAGTGTCGACCAGACACCATGATCGAATCCTCTCCGATGATCAGAGCGAAATATATACTCACTTCCCTGCTCGTTTTTTGCTAAAATATCGAGTACCTCATTCCCTATTTCTCCACTTCCTGGAGCACTATACTTCACTCGGTAAAGCTCAGGTGGGAATCAGTACATATCATAGATCATCTCAGGATGCTCTGCTGTACTCACATGAGTCTCCCCTTCCGTAATCCAGTGCGCAGAGAGCATCAGAATAGCTCGAGGCAGAGGAAGAGTTTTTCAGAGTGCTTTCCATGACTCTGTGTATTGATTCTGTTCTATCGCATTCATGGGACTTCCATGACCGAGAAAGATGAGTGGCATTGTTTCTGACATATGTAGTTTATATTATAAAGTGATAGTATCAGAAAATGTGCGAAATGCAAGAAAAAACCTCCATTGCTGGAGGTTTTTTCTATTTCGCTATTCTCAGTGTCAGACTCATACCCTCATCTATCTCTTCAAGCTTCTCGATATCAGGAATAGTGATCTCAGCAAAGGTAGAGAGCGTCTCACTTGTGATCATCTCACCATATTGCCCGAGTATATCCTCACTTCCCTGCCCCGTGATCGAGAGAGAGATACGATCACTTACACCATAATCAGCTTCCTTGCGCATATCCTGGATAAGTCGGATGATATCACGCGCATATCCCTCGAGCTTGAGTGGCTCTGTGATCTCTGTATCGAGTGCGACGACCATACCATAGCCACCTGTGACATCACCGACTCCTTCGAGTGGTATATACTCCAGAGAGTATTCTCCAGGTTCGAGGATGAATCCTCCGACATCGATGATTCCATCTTCTTTTTCGATGAAGTTTCCATTTTTTGCTTCCATGATGACCTTCTGGACATCCTTTCCATACTTCGGACCGATCTTTCGGGCATCGGGTTTACAGATTTTTTTCGCGAGTTTTTCTGGATTCTCGAAGCGCACTTCTTTCACATTGAGCTCGTCACGGATGATCGCTTGGTAGTATTCAGAAAGCTCTTTCGTGACGGTCACAGACTGGAGTGGCTGGCGGACTCGGATATTTTTCTGACTGCGGAGTGCGAGTCCCAGTGAGACGATATGCTCACAGATTTCCATATCGCGATTGAGGTCATTCGCGATGAGGTGACGAGATGGGAGTGTGACGTACTCGAGATGGACAGATACCTCATCCCCTAGCCCCTTCTCCTTCAGAGAAGGGGAATCCGTACGACCTCCCTCTCCTGTAGGAGAGGGAATGAGGGTGAGGTGGAGTCCTCTCCAGATACTCTCAGAGAGAAATGGCATAAATGGAGCGAGAAGCTTCGAGACTTCTGTGAGTACGGTATAGAGTGTCTCATAGGCAGACTCCTTATCTGGAGTCATCCCAGATTCCCAGAAACGACGACGAGAAAGGCGTACGTACCAGTTCGTGAGCTCATCCATATACTCGACGATCGCTCGACACGCACGAGAGACGTCGTATCCATCCATCGCATCATGTACTTGTCCCATGAGCACCTGAAGTTTCGAGAGGATCCAGCGGTCGAGAGGATTCACGAGTGGGATTGTACCTATTTTTATGAGTTCAGCATGTGGTATGCTAGGACTATAATGAGCCTCTTCCTTACTGCTCTGAGTGATGTATCGATTAATCGGACGAAATGTACCTGTATGTGCGACAATTAAGATTTTCTTTCCTGCATTTTCAGAAAGAATCTTCTGAAATGCTGGCAACACGCGAGACTCGAATTGATCAATATTTTCTATACCATTTTCCTCTTTATATGCCTTACGTATAGCATCGACACTCGGATTACCGATTTCCTCACCGATTTCTTGTATCGTTTTTCCTGCATATTTCCCGGAAAGCTGTTCGAGAAGCCCTTCTGACTTGATGATTTCTCCGGTATATCCTATTTCTTTTGCGATGATCTCGGCAGTATCCAGTGCACGGGAAAGTGGCGATGAATAGATTACATCGAATTTTATTCCCTTGAGTCAGGCAGACTTTCCTGCTTCTTCTGCTTGTTTTTTTCCATTTACACTTAGCGGAGTATCGATATCACCACCATTCATGATCTGCGCAGTATTGTGATCCGTCTCTCCATGCCGTACGAAATACACCTCTGTCTCACTTTTTTCCCATCCATCTATATTCGCATAGGTCGTGAAAAAGCTATATGTATTCCACAGTGGAAGCATGACACTCTTAATCGTCTCGACGACTCACTCCTCCTTGAAGTCCATATCTCCACCTGAGAGAAGTGGAGAGTTCAGCATATAGAAACGGATCGGATCAGCACCATATTTCTCGATCGCCATACGAGGATCAGGGTAGTTCCCGAACGACTTCGACATCTTGCGACCATCATTTCCATTCACCACTCCTGTCGTGATGACATTCAGGAAAGCTGGGCGAACCTCATCCCCTGGCCCCTTCTCCTTTAGAGAAGGGGAATCGGTAGCTGACTCCCTCTCCTCTAGGAGAGGGTTGGGGTGAGGCGGTTTCGGTATATTCAGTAGCACTCCGAGCACATGCATGACATAGAACCACGCACGCACCTGTCCGACATACTCCGCGATGAAGTCCGCAGGAAAGCTCGCTTCCATAGCCTCCTTATTGGCAAATGGATAGTGCATCTGTGCATATGGCATACTTCCAGAGTCCATCCAGACATCGAGGACTTCCGGGATACGGGTGAGAGGTGCACCATATTGGATCAATCCACTCAGAAGTGGGACGCTCCAATTTGAGAAACTATGCTTGAATCCATCTACCGGAAGGAAAGCTCAACCAATCTTCTCAGACAATGAAAGTCAATAACTAAAAGGTGCCGAAGTGGAATCATCATCTTTACTATGAGTTATCAATATCTCACCAACGAGATCTTTTATTTTTGAGATATCTTCTGTCATTTCAGGAATAACTTTTTCCAGATATTCATTGCCAATGAGTCCACTCGGAGCAACGAGAATCAGTCTAGGTACTTTAATATTTTTTTCACAGAGATATTGCATGATAACAGGACAACCGAAACTTGTAGCAAGAATAGTGTCATAATCTGCTATATCGATAGTATCGAGAGTTTCTTTCCACTTTGCATAAGAAGTTTCCTCGTTTTTATCAAAATCAGGAACATCGAATTGTATTCAGGCCTCCTTAAGCTTATCTTGTAGAGGAAGCCAAGTTCCTTCGTATCATCTTTTTAGTGCGAGACTTTTCCATCCATGTACTCAGAGAACTTTCTTTGCCTTTTGAGCATTTTTCGGTGCAAGAAATATAGAGTCTATATATGGCTTATGGAGATTAAAGGCAGTTGCGCCATCTGAAAAAGTGTACTCGACTTGGTACTGCGAAGATTGTGATGCATTGTCGATAACATACTTTTTTGCTTCTGTATCCCAGTCGAAATTGTGCAAAAACTTCTGCATGCAAAGTATCGCAAAGTGATGACTTGAAATTATTACTGTTTTACCTGGGTTCTCCTGAATTACTTTCTTCAGAAATGCCGATGTTCGATCGTAGAGATCTACGATACTTTCATCTCATGGATTTACTATATTTTCCCATTTTGAGTAATTTTCTTTTCACCCTACACTCTCCCACGATTTATCCTGAAGTGATAGGACTTGCCACTCTTTTATCTCGTCAGAGACTATAGGATCTATTCAGAGAGATTCGGATATATATTTTGTAGTCACGACAGAACGAGGAAGTGAAGAACAGTATATCTTATCTACTTTTGTTCATCGAAGCTGATTAGCGAGACTTTCCGCATAGGATTTTCATTTTTCTGTGAGTATTCCTTTTCAGAGCGGATCTATTTTTCACGAAAGATTATAGTCAGTTTCTCCGTGTCTTACGAATATTACTTTTGTCAGTTGCCCATACGGCTTATTCATCTCATAGATCTCCTCTCGTGATGAGACCACGACTTGCTCTCCATCCTCTCCCATCCATACAGGCATCGGTGCTCACCAGTAGCGCGTACGAGAGATACACCAGTCTGGAGCAGACTCGATCCCTTTCGCGAATCGTCCTTCCTTCAGGTAAGCTGGAAACCAGTTGATCGACGCATTGGCTTCGAGAAGTTTCTCCTTCTGTGATTGTATGTCGATGAACCAGCTTGCCTGAGCTTTCTGGACGAGTGGAGTACCCGATCGAGGACAAAATGGAACACGATGCGTGATCCCTTCGAGTTTGAAGAGCGTATTATTTGCCTTCATACGTTCGATATTGACCTTATTGGCTCACTTCTCAGGATTCTCGAGATCGAGATAGTGCGTCCCCTCATAGTCATATATCTGACTCGTGTACTTCCCTGCCTCATCCATGGCTTCAGAGATATATATTCCCTCCTTTTTCGCGAGCTGGAAGTCGACATCACCGAACTCTGGGGCCTCATGTCCGATACCCGTGCCATCGGTATCCGTGATGAAGTCAGCATGGTAGATCTTATGATTTTTATTCGGCTCCCCCTTGATAAAGGGGGTCGGGGGGATTTTTCCTGATACCAAATCCCCCTGTCACTCTGTGACATCCCCCTTTATCAAGGGGGAATTTCATCGGAATTTATCGTAATAATACTCAGGAAATGGTGGTACATAGCCGAGTCCGACGAGCTCAGATCATTTCAGTTCTCTGATGATTGTATACTCTCCTTTTCATTTGAATACGGACTCAGCACGATTTTTCGCAAGGATAAATTGTTCCCCACTATTCTCGACAAGCACATAGTCGATATCATTCCTCACGGCGAGTGCCATATTCGCAGGGATCGTCCAAGGTGTCGTCGTCCAGGCGAGGATAGAAAGTGGGAGGTTCTTCAGAGTCTTATTCTCTCTTATTCTTTCTAATGTGTAGAGGAGTGGCTCGAAAGTATTTTCTGGTAATTGGTCTATTGGGAAAAATTTCCACTCAATAAACTTTTCTGGCTCACCATTAGTTATATCTATATTTTTTACAGATATTTTATATGTTTGGTTATCATAAATTTTTCAACCGATTACATCATATTGATCATAGTCTATATGATCTTTTGCCGATATATGATAGCCAATTCCTGTTTCTTCGAGAAGTTCGCGTGTAGCACAATCTTCATGAGTCTCTCACTCTTCTGCTTTTCATGCAGGAAGTCACCAATATCACTTCTTATTATGTCCGAGGAGGATTTCTCATTTCTCATTTTCTACGACAATACCGCAAGCTTTCCTGAGATCTGGTCGGAATTTCACGGTGATCGCAGGATCATTCACCTCCTGATACGTATCATCCATCGCGACTTCGAAATTGGATATCGGAGTCCCGAGCTTCCATGAGTAGAGCGATACACGCTTTCCCTCGTAGATGAGTCACTTCTTCCAGAGCTCAGAGAATACCCACATCACGCTCTCCATATAGTCCTGATCCATCGTACGATACGCATGTTCCATATCGACCCAGCGACCGATACGATTGATATACCAGTCCCATTCACTCGATACTTCTCCTGTATACTTATAGCACTCGTCGATGAAATTCTTAACCCCAGCAGCTTCGATATCTGCATTGGACTTGAGTCCGAGTTTTTTCTGGACTCTTTCCTCGATAGGAAGTCCATGACAGTCCCATCACCACACGCGCTCTACACGTCGACCTCGCATCGTCCAGTATCGTCCGACGACATCCTTCACGATCGACGAAAGGAGACTTCCATAGTGCGGAGTCCCGGTGATGAATGGAGGACCATCATAGAACCTATACGGATTGTCCGCAGGTCGTGAGTCGATAGACTTCTGGAAGGTATCATTCGCTTTCCAGTAGGCGAGGACTTCGGATTCGAGTGCAGGAAACGATTGTTTTGGGGAGATAGTTGGGAAAGACATGGGAGCAAAGTAAGAGAAATAAGAAAAATTTGATTTTTTGGAGAGATATGATATACTGTTTGTACATTTGGGATTTTCCCGATACCCCCTATCAGAAATGGTAGGGGGTAAATTTTTATAGATGAAGGAATTCTTTTATGGTGGTTTGTATTTTTACTTGTTCCGATGATACAACATCAGTGATTTTTGAAAGAAGTCTTTTACTGCTAAAGTATTTCATTTGTAGCAAAATGAGGCAACCATTTCTTCATTCTAATGAATATGGATAATACCAACTTCCATCTTTTTCTTGCGAGGTCATAGGAATCCCAAGAAATGCTTCCCCAGAAAACTTTCGGAATATATAGACAGGACGAGCAAATTGTTCTCATTTACCATAGCTCTCACTTCCTATATTCTGCCCCATACTCGTCCACCAAATTTCTCATTCTTTAAAAATAAGTTTTGATTTTTTGACTCCCTCTTCATCGAGATAAAAAATCTCACGATTATGAAGTATCTTCTTTTTCTCACTCCACTCATCGAATGCTTCGAGTGCGGGAAATGATTGTTTTGGGGAGATAGTTGGGAACATAGATGTGAGATTAAGAAAGTACTTTTTTTATTATTGGTACGATATCTAGAGAGCTTGCCCATTTGATATTACCGATTTCAGAGAGAGGGATCCATTCAGCTATTCGGGCATATTCTTTTTCATGACCATCAAATCCCTCAGTAGAGAGCGCTCATCCAGTGATTTTAGCAGAGTAATAAAGAAGTATAGACTGTATGAAGTCGTCTGGATGATTCGGATGTTTGAAGAAATTGGAATCCACATGCACGATACCAAGAGGCCTTATATCCATACCTGTTTCTTCTTTTGTTTCCCGAGTAAGTGCCTCTGAGATACTCTCTCAGAGATCTATACCACCTCCTGGAAGATCATATCAATCCCACTGAGGAGAAAGGAGTATTTTACTATCCTGAATGATAATCGCATAAACAGATGGTCTCCATCGAAGCTCA
>JANMHM010000059.1:0-53363 GCA_031375155.1 Candidatus Altimarinota bacterium | reverse complement strand
CACCATTTTTGTTTTTAAATCCCTCAACCTGAGGGATTTTCTTATTTCTTATAGAGTAAAAATTCTCTGGAAAAACCAATAAAGCGAGATTATGATTATAATAGCAGAAAAAACTTGTATCAATGGGGGATAGATTTTCTTATCCTTAAAGAAGTATATGAAAGGAAATGCTATTCACACAATGATGAGCTGACCACTTTCGATACCGAGATTGAATGCTACGAGTGATGAGATGAATTTATCCTGTGGAACATTTATTTCTTGAAGCAATCATGCGAATCCAAGACCATGAAAGAGTCCGAAGAAGAATATCGCGAGCATCTTTGACTTATGGTTTCAGAAAAATCACCACGATCGCAGGAATACCGAAGTAAATGCGACATAGGCAATCGAAAGGGCTATAATCGGTTCGACAATCCGAGAACTGAGTACAAGTATCCCAGTCCCAGCTAGGACCAATGTTATACTATGTGCAAGTGTGAATACTCAGGTGAGTTTGAGTATTTCTTTCCAAGAGATAAATACCAATAGAAGGGAAAGTACAAAGAGTATATGATCTGGTCAGCTCAAGATATGTCAGATTCAGAGCTTAAAAAAGTCATATATATTATCAAAAAATGATGTTTCATTGTTTCTGATGATAGCAAGGATTTCTATACCGTTTTCGTATTTCTCGGTAAATTCTGGAGATTGACTCTGAGCAAAGCTTTCTATTTCTTCGGATGTTGCATCTGGATGGGTCTCTACATATTCCTGCAATGCCTGTGGTATGAGTTCATGTGCTTGTGATATCTGGATAGTTCAGAGCAAGCATATTCAGATAAGTGAAATCAGGAGGCACTCCATCATACCAGAGCGGAATTTCCACATAGAAAGTTATTGTAATGTGATAAGAGCATCTCTCGCCTTCTTGCTATCCAAAAGAGAGAAGTAGGGGTGGAGATCTAAGGCTTTGGAGAGGTATTTTTTTGCTTCAACTTTATTTCCCAGTGCAAGCGCAATCATACCTTGATGATAGAGTATAAGAGGATCGGTTTCTCAGATCTGTAGAGCTTCTTTTGTATAGAGGAGGGCTTCCGCGAATCTCTGATTCTTATACAGTGTCCAAGAAAGAGCATCAGCCACGTAGATATTTGGTCGCTCTTCGTAGCCTTTTTTCGCTTTTTCAAGTGCTCAGGAAAGGTCTAAATCATGGTTCGCTAAGAAAAGTGATGATTCTAAATCGTTATTTATGCCAGAACTATCTGCCATCTCAAGAGATAATTTTGCAAGGGTAAGGTTGACTATAGCTTTCTGGCTTTGTCACTCCAGCGTGTATATATCAGCTATATCAACCAGGTATTGAGCCAATGGAAGCTCTTCGTACGCCTTTTTAAAAAATACTAGTGCTCAGGTTGCATTACCCTGGAAATATGAGATCTTCCCAAGTCACTCTAAAGCCGGTGGATAGTTTTCCACTATTTTCAATGCTGACTCGAAACTCGATTTTGCTACCAAGAGATCACTTCGCATATTGAGTTTTCAGAGTTCTGTGTAGGCAAACGCTATATTTTCCTTGTGATTACTTCCTGCATTGATAGCAAGAGTAAGTCATTCTTTCGCACCCTGTATATCACCATATAGCTCACGAAGATATGCGATGCGTATATATGAGCTATAATCAGGACGTATATCGATCATTTTCTGAAAAGATTCGATAGCATCTGTATACTCACCGAGCTCAATCTGTGCATCACCAAGAGTGCCATAGTAAGTAGCGAGAGTGGGATTGAGAGTTATCGATTTTAGGATGTATTTTTTTCACTCCTGAAAATTATGCCTTCCGAGTTCTACTTGCGCTCTTTGAGAAAACACATCAGCACTTTCAGGACTGAGTGACTCGGCAGTATCCATGAGCGCTTCAATTTTATCATAGTAGGAAGTATCCGCAGTCTCGCGGATTTTTTGGAAATAGAGATTACTTAGGGTTATATACGCTCATATGGTCCCAGGGTTATCCTGAATAATTCATTCGTACAGTATGATTCCGCTATCTACACTTGATACTTGAGAGGGAGATATATTATCGATTTTCGTATTTCATGAAGATGAAACAGGATTACAAGAAGTAAGACATCATAGTACAATACTGCCAATAACGATGAGAAAAGGTGTCGTATAGAAGTGGTGAGACATATAAGGGTGATAAATATGATGTACTTTATAGGAACATCAGAGTAGGAGTCTATCCTGATGTTCCTGAAAGTAAACCGTAAGAAGGCTACTTAAGGGGATGAATACTTAGTTCAGATACCCAGTTACACTTTGATTGGCACTTGCTTGCCAGTTCATAAGCGCTTTCTTCGTATATTCTCCGAAGTACTTCGTTGGTCTACTTATATCAAGAAATCATTTATCGATAAGAAACTGCTGAAGACATCCTACATCCCAACCAGTCGCTCCGACCATCATACGATATTTAATATTACAGATGATGAGTGCAGCTGGTCCTTGTTCTACAGGGGGTCGTGGTGCTGTAGTAACGGTAGTATTGGAATAGTTTCCATGAGGTACGCTTTCAAATCCACGATTTGGCAATGCCATGTATGGGAAGGTACTTCTAAATGCCATATCGTTCTTATCTACTCCATCACCGAGCTTGAGTCCTGTCGCATCAGGGGTAAAGTTTGGATGAAAGAGTGGATACGCGGCTCCAGCTACTGCACGAAGTGATATATCTATCACATCATCGACGAGACGTCGTCCATTTGGATACCCTTGATTATCTCCACCGAGGACTCCGAGACGATTCGGATTTATTGTAGGCGAAACCGCTACATTGAGACGAAGCTGTTCAGAAGCAACCACGTTTTTTGGCTGAGTGACTCCTGGGATACCCGTGAGGAATATCGCTACGAGATCATCTCGAGCCTCTGCAGTTCCGAAGTTACCTTGTGGTGGAACTTTGATACTATAGAGTGCATTGAGGAGTTTTCCGACTTCTGGGTTCGTCACCCCATTTGCAAATTGAGCGTCATTTTCAGGTTTTGATCCATTGAAGAGATCCTTCGCACCAAGAGGTACGACGACTTCATTCACGAGTGGTGAGCCCAGTCGAGAGACTTGTACCCATCCACCTGAACTATCACTAGTTCCTACAGTATTGAGTACACGAGTACTCATACGAGAAGCAGTTGTCCAGACTCCGATAACAGAGTCTCCATTTGCCACTTCAGTCGGTGTATCTCGATTTTTTGTGACTTGAGAAATAGGTATCTGAAGAGCAAGACTGTGGACGTTAAATCCTTTTGTAGTATTGATTCCACCACCCGCATTTCCTGGAAGCTTTCTGATCGTAAGAAGATCGAAGGTCGCGCCCAGATCTACGAAGAATGGATCATCACTCTGTCCTGCAAAAGCTAATGCACCATTCCCTATATCATAGATCGCTTGTGCTTGTAGCGATGCATAGTTTGGAGTAGATTTCGGTCCGATATTTACTGGAGGAGATTTGAGATCAGTTCAGAGGACAGTCGACTGTCCATTTTCTACTTTTGTTAATGTATATGTTTGGCGAACATTCCAGTCAGTATCAGCGAGTGACGTGATCGGTCATACATTGTAGAGAAATGTATTTGGATTGGCAACGATTGTCTTAAACTGGAATTGATAGGTTATATCAGGTTTTGCATCACCGTTATTATCTATATGGATCTCATAGAGAGCTTTATCATCAAAAGAGTCGAAATTCGGTCCACCTGCTGGTTCCTCGAACGGACTATAGTTGGCGATGATAGTAACAGTATTTTTCTTATCTGGACTGACAAATGCGTAGAGATCTGTCGCATCGACTTTTGGATCACCACTTATCATAGGAGCTTCACGATGACTTGAGGCGAATACATTCACTGATGATGAAAGTACAAGTGCGAGCACTATTGATGAGCTGATAATTTTTTTATACAATGGTTTCATTATAGAAATAACTTATGAAAATAAAACTCAACCTAAAAGGGTTGTACCTGAAAAATTACTCTAGACACTTGAGATACATAAAGATGCTTGCAACATATGAGTAAGTCAAAATGACGTGGTGTTACTGGTTTGATAGAATCAAAGCAACAGTATAAGTACCAATATTTATGACTGCAAGTTTCTTTAGATCCCGCGTAAAGAGTAAGTCTACGAGGAATTACATAAAGTATAGAAATATTTTTTCTAAAAAGTAAGACAAAAGTAAGACAAAAATTGAGATTATTTATGGGACTCATTTAGAAGACTATAAGAGAAATTCGACGAACTCATAGACTTAATCTACCCTTAATCTTGGCTCTGCAATTCGCATACATACTTTATACGATATTCTACCTCTATTCTCATAGTTAGAAAAAATAGGAGAAACTTCTCGTATACTTCATCATTTAATTTTCGGAAAATCTTCATTCATTAGAGAAATTTTTTTGTGCACTATTGTTTGAAAAAAACAAGATTCACATATACTATATAGAGTGATATTTCTCAACTTTTCATACATGAGCAACTCTACAAAAAAACTTTCTCCAGAAGAAACTGAGACACTTCTCATGACGCTAAAAGCTCGCTTCGAGAAACACATGAACCGCCATACTGGCGTCGAGTGGTCAAAAGTCCAAGCGAAGCTCGAATCTCATCCTGATAAACTCTCTTCACTCTCGGAGATGGAAAGAACTGGAGGTGAGCCAGATGTCGTCGCATACGATGCTAAGACGGGTGAATACACTTTCACTGACTGCTCTCCAGAAAGCCCCGCAGATCGTAGAAGTCTCTGCTATGATGCTGTGGCACTCGCATCGCGTAAAGAAAATAAGCCAAAAGGGAGTGCTATGGGTATGGCAGCTGATATGGGCATCGAGCTTCTCACAGAAGATGAGTATCGCGCACTTCAGAGACTCGGAGAATACGACCTGAAGACTTCGAGCTGGATAGCGACACCTCCTGAGATGAGAAAGCTCGGTGGTGCGCTCTTTGCTGATTTCCGATTTGGTCGTGTCTTCACGTATCACAATGGAGCTGAGTCCTACTATGCAGGGAGGGGGTGGAGGGGGAAGGTGAGAGTGTAAAATGTATACATACAAAGTATACAATAGTATATTCAAATAAATTTATGCTATTCAGCAACTCGATTTATATGTATTTTCTTGAGAAAAAGGAAATCATCTCTATACTTCATAGTATGGATATACTTGAGTGCAAAATTCATAGAGCTATAGAGAATAAAAAACTTAATCCTTCAATTCTCTGAAAAAGGAAATAGCACAATTTTTTCTTATATACTGAAGAACTTGTATGGTCCAGAAATCTGCGCGATGGCTATCAAATACATGTATATGATAAAGAAAATACACACCTTACTACTATAATAATATAATCATGTCCAACGAGCGTAATACTGAAAATATTGTCCGAGATCATTTCAAAGCTGACCCTCTTTTCTCTATCATCAAGTGGGAAGAACAAAAATCGATGAATAAGCGATTTATGACAATGCTCGAATGAGCCTCAAAATGAGGAAAATGAGTCGGGAGACCAGAATTTCTCGTGTATTTTCCACAAGGGAATATGGACTATATCATAGTCATCGAGTGCAAGGCAAACCCCAAGGATCATACAGCAAAAGATGGGAAATGAGATACTGCTAAATATGCGACCGAATGAGTCCTGCATTATGCTGAGAGATTCGCAAAAGAATGTGATGTGATCGCCATTGCTGTGAGTGGAGAGACGCATGCTGAGCTCGTAGTGAGCAATTTCCACTGGAAAAAATGAGCCAAAAATGCCGAAGTACTGCCAGATACCGAGCTCCTCTCGATCAACAACTATCTGAAGATATTTGCCAACGAGCAATTCTCGGAGAATCTGAAGAATGTCGATATCATCAAAAAGGCAATCGATCTCAATGATGAGTATCACGCATATTCGATTTCTGAGACAACGAGATGTACGATCGTATCTGCAATACTTCTTGCTCTCACGGACAATGCATTCCGTATAAGCTACGGAACATATACGGACTCTACAGATATAGCAAAAGCTATGCTTTCAGCTATTGGCAGTGCCCTCAAGGTCAATGAAGTACGAAGTCGTGATGCCATGCTCGGAGAATATAGCAAGATTCTCAATGAGCCACTTTTTACACAGCCAGAAATCAAGAATGTAAAAGAAAAAGAGTATAAAAAGTCGGTCGAAGTCGTCAAAGAGATGATCCGATATCTCGATACTAATGTCTATCCACTTATCAAGATGGAATCATCTGGACTGGATGTACTTGGAAGATTCTATACTGAGTTTATCAGGTATGCTGGTGGAGAAGGAGGACAGGGACTCGTCCTGACTCCTGCCCATGTGACTGATCTCTTCTGTGATCTCGCGAATGTCGATCGCGACTCTATTGTCTATGATCCATGTTGTGGGACGGGAGGATTCCTCATCGCAGCCATGAAGCGGATGCTCAAGGATGCTGGCAATAATGAAACAAAGAAACTTTCTATTCGCAAACATCAACTCATCGGAATTGAGCTCCGCCCAAGCATGTTCACCTATGCATGCTCAAATATGATGATGAGAGGAGATGGAAAGTCGAATATATATTGTGGTGACTGTTTCCCGATGGAGACGATGATCCGTGACGATCACAAGCCGACAGTCGCATTTCTTAATCCTCCCTATGATGTCGGCTCTGCTGGACAGCTCCACTTCATCGAGTCAGCACTGGAGATCGTTGCTCCTCAGAAGGGCATCGTTGTTGCGATCGTACAGATGAGCGTCGGGATCAAAAATGAAAAAGATCTCATAGCAGCCAAGAAGCGAGTCCTATCCAAGCATCGTCTCCTCGCGGTCCTCTCTATGCCAGATGAGCTCTTTAACCCTGCAGCGACTGTCGTCACCTCGGTGATGGTGTTCCGAGCAGGAGAGAAACACGATGGCAAGAAGACATGGTTCGGATATTGCAAAGATGATGGATTCGAGAAACGCAAACATAAGGGTCGAGTCGATGTCAGGGGCAAGTGGGAGGCGATCAAAAAATCCTGGGTAGATGCGTATCACAACTCCGATGAGATATCAGGACTCTCAGTGAAGGCGGTCGTATGAGCCGAGGATGAGTGGTGTGCAGAGGCATATATGGAGACGGACTATTCCAATATCCAAGATTCCGATTTTATCAAAAAAATGAAGGATTATTCAGCCTTCTTAATCCAATCAGGCATTCATGGAAACAAGTAAATGGAAATGGTTTCGTTACCAAGACATCTTCGATATTCAAAAATGAAAACGCCTCACAACTTCTGATATGGAATATGGAGAATATCCATATATTGCATCGTGATCAACTAATAACGGAGTAGTGGCATATGTAGATGATTATACCCATCAAGCAGGCTGTATTACTTTCGCCTGTTATGGAAGTATAGGTGAGGTATTTTTTCATGAGAAACCGATCTGGGCATCCGATAATGTAAATGTTCTTATCTTCAAGGAGCATCAACCTAATAAGTATACATGATTATTTATTACTTCATTATTAGATCAGGAGAAGTATAGATTTAGTTATGGGCTAACAGCGAAGATGGATCGCTTAAAAAATCTCAAGATCAAACTGCCTATTCTCCTAGATGGTTCCCCTGACTGGGAATGGATCGAGAGTTATGTAAAAAATACTCTTATTCCTCAGCTTCCCCATACCGCCCAAGAGTTATTTTATAATGATTTTTTTCCAAAAGCAATATCTCCCAAAAAACTCACCCTCGATACCAAGAGTTGGAAGTGGTTTCAAATAGATATATTATTTGATATTGTAACAAGTAAGGACGATAATCTTGTAGATGCTCAGGAGTGAATAATTCCGTATATTTCATCATCAGAACAAAACAATTGACTACATTCTTTTATTGATGTGGTGCCTTCGCAATGACAAAATACGATTACTGTGGCACGAATTTGATCAGTGGGAGCTACGTTTTATCATGGATATAATTATGCTGTTTCATCTGATAATGTGAGAGTTTTGCAACCAAAATTTATAATGAATAAATATATTGGAATTTTTCTCGCAACTCTTATAGGCAAAGAAAAATATAGATATGCCTATGGAAGAACTTTTAGTACTACTCGAATGAAGGAAACAAAAATCAAGCTTCCTATAATTCGTACATGAACTCCTGATTGGCAATGGATGGAAGAGTATATCAAAAGTTTGCCATATAGTACTTCACTCTAGTCAATAAAAATCCCCCCACTTTCGTGAGAGGTATTTTTTATCGAGATGTTAGGGAAGGAAGGTGACTATACTTTCTTTGGGTCACCTGAACGTGCATTTGGCTGTGTGCCATCACCTGTTATTGTATCATCACCATTTGCAGGTTTTGTATCAGGGGTTCCCATATTGTCCCATGCCTTACCAGTATTGTGCTTGCTCATATAGAAAAAGATTAAAATAAATAGAAACGATGAAACCTAATTTCTAGATGTATCTCCATTTGACCCTGACTGTGAGTTTCCTCCCATTTTCTTATCATCACCATGTGTAGGTTTTGTATCAGGAGTTCCCTCCATGTCGTTTCATGCCTTCTTAGTTGTATCTGTACCATCACCGAATCCAGAATTGTTGTGCGTGCTCATATGTATAAAATTAGTGTAAATAGAAACCTGAGAACCTGAGCCGATATCTTTCTGAGTATGCATTAGGGAGGTACATGGATATATATCCACTGTATCTTATTTCGAGGTTTTCGAAGATTCATATGAATGAAGAGTTAAAAAACTATGATTTCTGACTCGAGAGAACTAGAGCCCAAATGTATTTACTACTACTTTCGCTATCTCGGCACGAGTGATCGGATCATTTGGTCGGAAGATCCTATTTCCCCCTCTCATCTGACCAGAGGCGACTTGAAGTGAAACTGCGGTTTCGATATATTTTGCTAAATCAGAATTATAGTTTACATCTACGAAGGTCATAGCTATGGGAGGATCCATTACATTTACTCAGAGGGTAACCATAAGTATTTTTGTAGCTTCTGCACGAGTGATCGAGTCATTCGGACGGAATCTTGTGTCACTTCGGATCATTCCTTTCGAGAGAGCAAGAGATACATATTTGGCATACCAAGTGTTGGTGGAGACATCGTTAAATGGTATATTGAGATTGGTTGTCGGTACGACCCATCCTGTCGTATTGATTACGATCTTGAGAAACTCTGCACGAGAGAGATTGGTATTTGGATTGTAGTAGGCGACATTGTCGACGATACCACGAATGACGAGCTTAATGATATATGCTCTTGCCCAGTTTGACGATATGTCACGGAACTTAATATCTGCTATACCGATGATAATAGGTGGGATATTAAATCCATTATTGACAACTATAGGGGGAGGATTGGTTACAGTACCAGTGTTATTTGTTGTCGGAGTACAGCGACCATCATAGTAACTTGGGGATGTATCACCATTTGGACAATTATCCATGACGATCGGAGTCCCGCCTCCGCCACCTCCGCTACCACCTCCGCCACTGCCTGCTGCAGCTTTTGTAGTGATAGAAAATGTCGCAGAACCTGATCCAACAGTAAGAGTAACATTGGATGTGGTGGAGTTCGCTGCAGAAGATGTTCCTCTGATAGTGACGCTATCTCCAGGATTTACTATTCCACTTGCCGTAGTAAATGCTCCACTATTGACTCTATATTCACCTCCTGTGACTGAGATCATTGTTCCAGAATTGAACCCAGAGAGAGTAGTAGGACTACTTGTATAGATAGTCGAGAGCTCGGCATTCGTGACGCCTGTGAAGGTAAATGTATTTGGTAATGTACCAGAAGGTGCCGCGAGATCAAAGAGTCAGAGTCGGTTCGTGGTGAAGGTACACTTTCATCCAGTGACGATACAACTTGTAAGAGGGGTATATGTTGCTCACTGGTTCGTAGAGCGATATACCATGAGTGTCTGACCACTATATGAAGGGCTTACACTCAGAGCGATTGTCGCTACTTGTCCTGAGTAGACAAGATCTGCAGTCGAGCTACCGACTCGGTATGGAGCTCACATAAATGTAAATCCTGAGAGTGAGACAGCACTTCATGAAGCAGTAGATATCTCTGGTGCGTAGAGGATATCATCCCAGCCACCACCTGAAGCTGTTATAGTAAGTCAATTAAAAGGGAAGAATATCGATGATCAACTCGATGAGATACTTGTAACAGTTATGGTTCCGCTGTTGGTGAATGTCACTCATGTAGACGTTCATCCACTCAGGTAGATTGCCCCGATAGCCACGATTGCTCATGATGAATTGTTCCCTACTACACTCGCAGTTCGAAACTGCATAGTACTTGACTGGGGTCAACCCTGACCAAGGACGGCATAATAATAGGTGGTGTCGAGTGAAAGTCCTGAGAGTGTAATAGCATGTGATGTCGCTGAACTTGTACCCGTTGCTGTCATAAGGAGAGCACCAGAGAGTGTTCCATAACGTACTACTCCTGTTGCGGTTATATCAGTATTGAATGTTACTATCGCACTCGTTGGTCCAGAGAGTGTGGCATTTGGATTTGAAGCGAGAGGTACACGATTGAGCACTGTAGAAGTGGATCATGTATTTCCTGCAGCATCAGTCGCGATCACGACGAGAGTATTTGCCCCAGGCGTGAGGCCGGTGAGTGTCTTAGAAAATGTTCCCGATCAGAACGTTGCTGGATTACCATTTACCGTGACACTGGTAATACTACTTTCTGTATCAGTGACAGTACCAGAGAGTACCGGAGAACCTGTCACTGTAGCACCACTTGCATGACTGGTGATAATGACGACTGGAGCAGTCATATCAGTTCCGGAGTAGCTATAGGTAAGTATATTTGATGCGTTATTCAGATTTCCTGCCATATCAGTGGCCATACCAGTTCCTACAGAGACTGTTACCATACCAGACATAGTAGGCGTGACGGTGAAAGTATATCCTGTAGAACTCGTTTGTGTGAAGCCACTCGGTGTACCATTGGTCACCAGTACATCACTTCCACTAAATCATAGTAGTGCTTCAGAAGTAGTAGCAGCTACCATGATAGATCCTGTGATTGTTCCTGTTGCAGTAGAAGAAAGAGTAATTCCAGGTGCTGTAGCATCGAGTATACCACTAGAAGTGATACCCGATGCTGTTATCTGACTGGAGACACCGCCAGAATACACAATTGCATCGTAGGAGATCAATCAGTCAGACCAAGGAGGAGTGCTAAAGTCAATATTTAGAGAACCGCTTGATTCTCACCCAAGTAAGGAGTTATATGAACCCGTGGCTGTATTTCCAGAACCATTTGTAGCGGTTACACGTACAGTATCATTCGCATCCAGAGTTCAACTGAACATAAAATTGACAGCATATGCTCCAGAGTTGGTGGAGTTTACATAATTATTATTTGTTCACATTATAGTATTTCCTGGACTATCTGAAACCGTCGCATTTACTCAGGCAAATGGCTGGACTAGAGATATAAGTAACGAGGAGACGAGGAGACTGGAGAGAATTTTTTTCCTCAAGCCTTGTAAATAGTTATTTTTCATAAATAAAAATTTTATAAAATAAAAGGGAAACGAGTTTGATATTTCTATTTATTTGTTATGGATAGGTATATGTGTTTCGATATTTGCTTCGCTAGGGAGGAGTATCGAAGACGATAGATGGTCACTTGATATCGACAGAAAAAAGAACGAGGATTCCGATGAAGAGTACAATATGAAACATATTCGGAAAAGCTCACGTGATGAAGTTTCTTTCGAAAAATCGCATGAATTTTTCCCAATAGGATTGATGTATTATGAGACCATCATGATTGACGATTTCGAGATTTTTGTGGAGTAGTGGACGCATGAAATGTGAGAGTAAAAGGATATCCTTCGAGATCGTTATTATCTAGGATTTGTCTCTCATAAGTGCAGGAGTCAATACTCTCGAAAGGGGAGAGATTATTGTATAGTGAGTCGTGACGTATATGGAGTATTTCCAGATCACGATGCTCTTACTATTGATTGCAAAAATTGGTAGAGAAAAGGGAGAGATAGATGCACGAGTCTCGAAAGACTAAGCAAAGTGTAAGACGTATTTCGACAAATAAAAAGACAGAAAGAAGACAAATATAGAAATCAGGTAGGACACTGAGAAATGTCGTTGCTATATGCCTCAAAAAAAATATAATACAAGGGTAAATATATAATCACACTCTGCATGAAAAGTAATAAATCAGTAGATGAATCTATACGAGTGAATGATAGTGTGAGTATGAGTTCCGCTGAACTTCAGCGAGTATTTCATGAAACATATGAGGATTTTTTTCATACGCATGATCTCGTGCTCAGTGGAGATAATATCTTGACCTGGTGAGCTGATCTCTCTCATGGTGTGAGTGTACTCAGACTGAAGCAAAAACTTCCGATGAAGACATTCTGTGGTGTGCGGTTCAATACCTCGGGAAAAGTCACTTTCCGTACAATATTTGTATACTCTATTCTCGAAAATACTTTCAAGGAAGTTGCACATAACCCACTCTTTCTCTCTGAAATAGATGCTGTTATCAGGTGTCTCCAAGAATTTCTGACAAAAAATAATTATATAGGAGGTATAGAGATAGATTTTCTTTCTGAGACTCCACCATGACAGGGTTTTGCATCTTCTTCTACGGTTTCTGTACTTCTCGGTTTTCTCATCTTTCTCATCACTGGGAAGCTTCCTGTAGAGGTACTCATGAGCGGATGACCTCGTCTCGATGATCCACTTTTCGAAGAGCTCTATCTCCTCTCGCTCGAGATCTCGAACTATATCTCGAAAGGAAAAAGTATCAGTGGCGCCAGTAACTACGCTGTCATGGTACCAGGTGTTTCTTCTCCGATAGTGTATCTCTCACAGAAAAATAATCTCGATCATACCAACGATATACGTGAAAAAAGTGATACTATCACTGGTGCACCCTTTGGCGTCAATCATGCTCTCCATATAGATACACTCCACCATTTTCTATGAATATCTACCTTGCCCATAGAGGATCTTCCTCTTGATTATGGTATCCTCTTCACGTGACTGGATTCTCGATTTCGAGATATCGAATCTACGAGAAATCGCGAGAAAAATCAGGGTGACGAGCTCAATCTTTTTATTACTGAAACTATAGCATCTCTATGAGTAGATGAGACGATATGAGAGATGATCTCTTGACTCCTGAACTTCGATAAAAATGAAGTCATCCATAAGAACATCGATACGATGAATCTCATGATTTTAGAGGGATTTCGTACTCTTCTCAGAGATACGAAGAACGGGGATTCCTCGGGAATATTTATCGAGACGATACAAAAAGTAGGACTTGCGAGCTTCTCCTATCAGAAAACCAATAAACTCTTTTTTGCTCTGAAACACTACTTTCACCAGTTTCAGCAGTTCGAAGATGAGAGCATAGGAGTACTCCCTTTCAATACAGGAAAGATCGGTGGAAGCCTCCTCTTCGTCATGAAGCCTGGAAAGAGTCGTACGACTCTCCAAAAAGTCATGGATCAACTCCGGAATGACGGACATATAGTATCTCTCGCGTACTCTTCCTGGAGAGATGGAGTATCTACGGATGGAGTGAGGCTCGAGCAGTATCTTTCGAAGAAAATATACTCTTCCTACGCTCAGGCAGGCGATGTGCGCTACTCGGACTCTCTCGGCAATTCCTACTGTAGTGACTATGATACTCTCCTCGCTCGAGAGACAGAGTCCATCCTCCTCGATACGATCGCGGGTCGTATCTATATCAAGGGGAACAAGCTCACTTCTGCAGATATCCATTCGCAGAATACGACGATCGATATGCTGAGGATCCTCATCGAAAGAATAGGCGAGGAAGTGTCGAACTCGAAGCTTCCTGTCTCTACCTATTCTCAGAATAAGAATGAGATCCTCGGCAAGGTCGTCCTTCCTCTGAGAAAAATAGTAGAGAAGTACTTCGACAGAGAAATATCCATCACGTGTTCCTGAGGGATCACGGAGTACTATCTCAGACTCGAGAAAGATGAAGCTATCCCTATCGGTATCATCGAGAGACTCCAAGACTAGAGGGCGTTCACAAATTGTTTCTTTTTTGTCATTCCGACGAAGGAGGAATCCCTTTTTCTTGCAATTATGAGTAAGAAATTCTCAAATTCTCATAAGATGATTCTGAAAGAGATCCCTGCGGGATGACAAAACAGCGAATGTGAAAAATACCTAGCTCATCTGCATTTCGAGTACTTTCACTTCGCGTACTATCGCGATCATATTGGCATCAAAAAGACTTTTATAGAAAGATGCCCCTTGGGTATACTTCGTAGAGAGAAACCTCCGCATACCAGTAAGATAGCGCTCTATGACTCTCACAACTCTCATATATATATCATTTTCACTACTTGTACGGAGATTCGAGATGATCGTATCGATCTCTGCATAGAGCTTCTTCTCTTTCTGTCATGACATTTCTGAATTTCGACTAAATACAAGAATTTGGTTTAGGCTGCCTACTACATCCTCTGTTTTTAGCTGGAGCCACTTAGTCTCTATAGACTCTATCTTTGGAAGACTCTCCTCGACTGCTCTCTCGATCTCTTCGGCAGTTAGAGAGGAACTCTCAATAAAGTCCTCTCCTCGATCTTGTTCTGTAACGTTGCTCATATGTATAGTGGGTAAGGGATATAAAACTCAGGAAGTGACAGGTGAAGGAGTGTATAGAAAAATCGAAAACAGAAAACGGACAAAAACAAGACAAAAAATAGGAGTGGATTTTTCTCGAGTTTCACCCTGAAGAATCAGATAAAATCTTTAAAAACTCTAGAGTTACTTCTTTTTGACAAAGAGATACTTAAATATATAATATATTCTCATTTATTGCTCTTTTTTGAAATGGCTCTTGCTTTGAAAACATCATCTTTGGTAGACCCTACGCTAGACTCTACTAGACTTCCGCAGAGTGTATGATCAGAGGCTACACAGTCATCTACGCAGACGACTGTAGCTACGATTCTCTCATCAGGGCCGGATATAAGAAAACGTCTCATACGAGATTTTGAAGATTCTCTTCTCATGGTCGGAAGCTGTGAAGATCATCGTAAGAAGATTGAGACTCTTTTGCAACTTATTGATATTTGCACAGAAGCGACTCATGGTGAGGATATCGGACGAGTTCGAGAGACATACTTCTACCATGCAGTGAGTATCGGAAGGCGATATCTCTGAGATGCTCTCTGGACAGACCCCTTGGGGAATCAGCTTTCTAGTGCTTACTTTATCTATATAGAGCCATGAATAGATCCGGTTTATATCGAGGATAAGAAATTTAAACGTGGACGTCATAGTGAAATCGAGCTAGAAAGTACGAACAGAAGAAGTGTACTTCTCGCAGAAGCGAGAGATACCAAAAAATACTTGGACGGTATCACAGACTATAGTCGCATGATCGATAAGATCGAAGAAGCTCTATGATTACCGGTTCGTCTCCTGATGATATCAGAAAAAAGTGGAGAAGTCCTCACCGCACATCGTATGGATTCTCAGGATATAGAGAATATCAGACGATCCTCTCAAAAATCCGGATATCCACTTGAGGTCGAGATCTCAGGTGAGAAATGGAAGTATCGAATCATTATCGATCATGGAACTATAGAGCCTCTCAATCAGATAGACTCAGGTGATATCAAGACTATTATAAATCCTATTTTGTCTCACTATATCCAGCAGAAAGAATATGCTGTCATATCCTTTGCATCTGATTATAGGGATATCACGAGAAAGGCTGAAGAAAGGATGGAAATACCATCACAATCTCGTGATTATAATAGTTTTATAACATCTATTCTCAGTAAGGCTTCTCCAGTATCGATACCTATACATGCTCGAGAAGACCCAGAGTATATGAGAGAGTGTCTTCAGGCTATCGATATCTCTCGTATACTCACACTCAGGCAAGATCCTTCTAAATTCAGTCTATCAGATACTATAGAATCTATAGACAGTATACTATGAGGGAAGATCACACGAAGAGTACTCGATATGGCTCGTGCTATCCTGATCTCTCAGGCTGAGATGATGAATGGATCAGGGTATCCATCCGGACTTCTTAAAAATGATATCCCCCTCGAAGCGAGGATATATAGCATCATCAGAGCATATGAAGCTCTCTGTAAAAAAGAGAAAGATATCGAAGAAGTATACGCACGGCTTTGCGAATGGAATCAGGGATGATACTTCGATGCTGACATATTTGCTCTCTTCATGAAGTTCTTAGCTAAATGATGATCCTCTTCTCATCCTTTAGTGCGCGAGAATACTTGACCAAGAGTTACAGCACATAGGGAAAAATACTATCGTGATTTCATTGATGATTATGGTGAGCTCAGAGAACTCATTGATCGGATAGAGCATACATATACTCAGTTTCATGGCGCAGGAGATGATACAAAAGAGCGAAGTCGTCTCGTCATCCTAAGCAATGGACTCCGATCTCGCCTAATTCAACAAGCAAAGTTCTCGAAAATATTTTTTGTCACCGGACATGGACAGACGCTAAGTGATACTATAGATGGACAGCCAGGTGGTGAAGAAGAGTGACTGACTCCGGACTGAATCAAGACTTCAAAAATCAAGAGAAAAGTGCTTGATGATTTATCCCTGACAATGTATTCGAGTCCACTCACAAGGGCAGAGGAGACAGCAGGTATCATATATGGAACTCGCAGAAAGAGTTCACTGAAAGGTTTTTGTATTATTCCAGTAGAGTGACTTCGTAATCCTCGAAAAGATCACGCTGATCGCGGAGAAGATCTTTTGGAAAAAATGCTTATAGATGATCCACGTCCAATTCTCAATTTTGTTCGTTGGATGGCACGTTCATCCCAAGACTCAGAAGTCCTCACCATCGCTCATAGGACGACCAATGTCTATGTGAAATGAATGCTTGAGAATCTCGGAAAGAAGGAAAAAATACTACTCGACAATATCCCGATCGGGGAAGAGAGCATAATAGCTTATCTCATCCGCTGAGGGCGTCAGGTCGAGTGGGATATTCTCTTTCCTTTTCCAGATTGGAGATGAGTACTTCGAGAAGTAGATATGATATGTAAGACTGTTTTTGGAGAGCCTTTTTTCCTACGGAAATATGACAAGATTCATCTCATCCATCTTCATAAGAGATTTCTGGATTATATAGATAGCAAGATGGAAGAGTGCCCAGAAAAAGTGGAAGATTTTCTCATGGCACTCGATGCAGGAAATACTACAAAACATTTTCGGGAGGTACTAAGAAATTCAGATTTAGCAAATAAAAAACTCCTTTATAATTAGGAGTCTTAGCTACTTCTCGGCATACCATAGTAGTCCAGACCTTTCATATCGACCATAGATTTGGTGATATAGTTTTTCTTTTTCCCTTTTCGGAAGAAGCCACGATCATCCAGGATTCCCTGTTCTATGAGTGAGTCGATATTTTTCGTCGGGAGGCGTTTCGGAGGAAATGCTTCTTTGTTCTGGTAGTAGTGAGTACGTTTCTTATAACTGAGGTTGAACCGAGATTGCTTATTTTCATTTCCGGTATAGACAAGAGCCATCTTCTTCTTGCCCTTAGAGAGCTTTCGAGCGGCTGCTTGTTTTTTCACGATGCTGGACTTGAGTCCGTGACTATTAGCCATTATTTTCTTTAAAGTCTTGAAATAGTTCTCCTCCTTCGCTCTACGAGCTTCGTGAGGACATTCTTCTTTTTCTTATGGCTATGCCATTCGAAGTTTTTCTTCGAAAAACGAAGAATGGAGCGGGGAAACGGGTTTGAACCGTCACACCCAAGGGTTGAAGCCTTAGTACACTCACTCTTTTATGTTACCCCCGCTTGTTCGCGCATTCTATGACTGTAGTGGAAAAAGTCAAACATATTTTTTCTTGATACTTCGCCCGAAATCTATACTATGCTGCCCTATGCAAATTTCTAAAATCTTCCTTTCTCTTACTCTTCTCTTCGGGATTTTCTCACTCGATACAGCCCATGCTCTCGACGAGACTCGACTCTATAGGGGAGTGCTCCAGATACGATCCTATAGCTATGATCCTGCTTCAGGACTCTATATCCTCGCTTCTTATGGGAGCTCAGTCTCTCTCGGATGAGATCGCCTGATCACCAATGCTCACGTCATCATGGATGCTGATACAGGAGAGCCATATGGAAAGTATGAGATCTGTCGGTCTTTCCTCTTCGAAAAAGAGCCAAAATGTTTTTCTCTCGGAAAGCTCGAATCCTATGACACTGATAACGACCTCGCACTCGTAAAAATAGAAAAACATATGGATCTTCCGAAGATCGCGCTCGCATCGGAAAAACGACTGGCTATAGGAAGTCCACTCATCATCTATGGATATCCAGCGATCGGATGATCGACGATCACGCGTACAGCAGGACGAGTAGCAGGATATGATGAGCCTTTCTATAAGATAGATGGTATCATCGACCGAGGGAACTCTGGAGGATGAGCCTTCTCACTTTCTGGAGAACTGGCAGGCATCCCCTCTCGACTCATCACGGATAATGCGAGTCTCTGATATATGATCACAGTACCGACGATCCGTACTTTTCTCGCACATAGGACTCCAGGATATACGAAATATACTCTATGATGAGATGAGGATTTTCGTCTCTTTCTCACGAAGAAATACGCTCAAAAAGAGTCAGCATATACTCTCAAAAATGATATATTCACCGCGACCAATCTCAAAAAATATGGAGTAAAATTTATAAAAAACTCTCTCACCAATGCGAAGTGATCCCAGGTGCTTCTTACATTTCTCTATGAAAAAAGGAAAATGCAGTTTATCCTTACCTGTGGTACTATCGCCTGATCTCGTCCTGACTTCCCATACTGGACAGGAGGAGATAAGAGTGAAGAAGAAATCATAAAAAGTAATCGTTCTCGTTATGTGACGATCAGAAAGTATGTATCGAAAGATCAGTATACCTATGTCATATATGATACTCGTACACCTTGTATCATAGCGCCATACAGTCCGCTGAGTCCTACGAAAGATGCATGAGTGATCGCTGATCTCGAGAAATTTTTCGATGAGGGTATATCGCTCTCTGCGAGCTTCGATACGACATGAGGATTCGAGGGATCTACTCTTTCCGTCTCGAGCATACCGAAAAACATGATGATCGGTGAGTATCCTGACTTTGGATGAGCGAGCTCGACGAATATCTACTTCGAGAATAGTGCTAAAAAATGAGTGACAGCGAGTGTCGGAAGTAAGACATATGATAGAGTGAAAGATCTTTTCTCTACGCTATTTCTCTATAGCGATGATATCCCAGAAGATCCTCAGATCAGAGATATAGACGGAGTATATGCGAAATATCTCACAGACGGAGCACTCCTCCTCTCATGATCTATAGCTTCAGGAGATCCGTACTATATGACGTACTACCGTGATACAGTGGATGAGAAGTGAAAATCTTTTTCTAATGTCGTCATCAATATCATCACGAAAGATGCCTCATGAAAATATGGAATTATGCGTATTAGGTGGCCTGAGTATGATTCATGGCTCGATCAGAGCGAGATCGATGTGATCCGGAAGTTTGTCGAAATTATTTCTCTACGCTCGAGAAAATAAATTTTTATGCAAGATACTTTCATCCGAGAACTCCTCGGGAATCTCATACAAGATCCTCTACTCATCACGAAGCGAGACTACCAGAAGACCAAAAATGCTCTCCTATCGAAATATGGAAGCCAAGTCGAGGACATCTCTTCGATAGAAGTCATCGAGGTATATAGGCGTCACATAGAGAGCAAAGAGCTTTTCTATGACTCTCGTGTCTGGAAGATGCTTCGTAAGAGGTGAGTACGCTCTCTTTCGGGGGTTTCGGTCATCTCGTTGCTTACAAAGTTCTGGTGATGTCCCTGAAAGTGTGTCTTCTGTCCGACATATGAGTGACTCCCAAAAAGCTATATCACAGGAGAGCCAGCAGTCCAGCGAGCCGAGATGAACGATTTCGATCCAGTACGTCAGGTCCAAAATCGTCTCCGCTCTCTCGAAATCACAGGAAATGCGATCGCTAAATGTGATGTCCGTGTCATCGGTGGGACATGGAGCGTCTATCCTCTCGAGTATCAGGAAGATTTTATCCGATCTATCTATGATGCTCATACGACGTACAGAGATCTACGTCCTTTTCTCGCGTCGGTCGAGACAGGTGATGATGTCTTTGCCCGATTCAAAATAGAGAAGTGATATACGATGAAAGCATCGAAGTCTCTCGAAGAAGCAAAAATGAGAAATGAGATAGCCGATTCTCGTGTCATCGGTATCGCTATCGAGACTCGACCTGACTGGATAAATAGGGAAGAAATTATCCGTCTGAGAAAATATGGAGTGACACGTGTCGAGATCGGATATCAGACGACAGATGATGAGATCAATATGCTCAATAAACGTGGACATGGGAATAAGGAGTCGATCGAGGCTACAAAACTCCTTAAAGATGCAGGAATGAAAGTCGTCGCTCATATGATGCCAGGACTTCTCGGCGCGACTCCAGATGGTGATCGTGCTTCGATGCAGCGAGTATTCGGTGATAGCGATTTCTGTCCTGACGAGCTCAAGATATATCCTATGGTCGTGACCCCTCACTCAGAACTCGAGGGGATATGGAGAGAGTGAGGATTTACCCCGTATGATGATGAGACTCTCATCGATCTCATGGCAGATCTCCAGGGGATGCTCCCTGAGTATCTCAGACTCAACCGCATGTATAGAGATATCCCAGCCGATCAGATCCTCGCAGGATCCAAGCTCGCGAACCTGAGACAGCTGACAGAGATACGCATGCGAGAAAAATGAATCAGTCGTCGTGATATCTCTGCTCGTGAAATCCGCGCTAAATGAAATGATCTCAAGACAGCGATCCTCGAGACCTATTTCTATGAAGCGTCATGAGGTCATGAATACCTCCTCCAGTATATAGACCCAGTCGATCGCACTATCTTCGCTCTTCTTCGACTCCGTATACCGTCACCGTATTTCTCATGAGAGCCTCACTATCTCAACGTGCTCGAGGGTGCTGCTCTCGTGCGTGAAGTCCATGTCTTCGGTGATCAGCTCGACTTTGGTGTGCGTGCGGATGGGACAGGACAGCATATGGGATTCGGGAAAAATCTCATGTCTCACGCTGAGACTATCGTACGAGAAAAATATCCAACTATCCAAAAAATGGCAGTGATCGCTGGTATCTGAGCGCGTGGGTACTATAGAAAAAGATGATACCAGCTCGAAGATGAATACATGGTATCACTCTTCTAGTGTATAAAACAGAGGATTTTCCGAAAGAAAAGTAAGTTTTTGCTTACTTTTTTCTAAAAATAGAGATACTTCAGCATCTCTAAGCATGTTACTCCCTATACCCTCAGGGCTATTCCTGACGCTGATGAGGAAAGATATCAGTATTGACAGACTTGTATTTCAGGACTCATATTCATATACGAGAGATACAGAGAAGAGAGAATACTATATTGTATATATATAAATAAAAAATGTCTGTATCCTTTCCCTTTTCTTACACACGAAAACCTATACAATACTTTTCGTCCGTTTATTTCTTTTCTTTTCATTTTATGAAACTCACTTCTCGTGGTTTTACCCTCGTCGAGCTCATGATCGTTATCGCGATCATCGGTATCCTCGCTGCTGCCCTCTTCCCATCTATGACTGGTTATCTCAAACGTTCTCGTGATACGGCTCGTATATCTGGTATTAAAGATATTACTTCCGCAATTGGTGCTTACTACGCTGATACTGAAAATTATCCTGCTGGAGCAACAACAGCACAAAATTGTGTTAATTCAGGATCACTCAATACAAATTATCTTCCAAAAGGTGTTCCTGTCGATCCACAGACTCGAACAGCAGGAATAAATGGGTGTACAACTAGTACAAATGCTTATTCATATGGATCTGGGACATCGCCTACAGCATTCTATACTGTCTGAGCAAGTATGGAAAATACAAACGGATGAAATACTCTTACTGGAGTATACAACTGGATTGGTAATGTCTTAGCTACTTCAACTGTTGTTCAACAAGCAGCAAATAATCGTGGATCAAGCTCAGGATATATTCTTACAAATTAGTCTTTTAAGAAATAAAAAATTCCCTCAATTTTGAGGGAATTTTTTATTTCCATTTTTCTTACTATTCTCTATACTAAGGGACAGATTACTTTTATATATTTTTTTATGATAGATCGAAAAGGTTTTACGATGGCGGAGATTATGGTAGTGGTATTTATCATAGGACTTCTCGCCATAGCTGGATATATCGCCACGATGCCGTATTTCCAGCGGAGTCGTGATGCTGGTCGGCTGACGCAGGTACAGTCGTATGCAAGTGTATTTAGTACGTATCGGCAGTCGGCTGATATCTTTCCTACGACGTTCTGATCGGGATGAGTTCTCGGTCCTGAATGAAAATGTATTAGTGAAATATTTACACGGGATAATCAGAATACTCCAGAGAGAATGTTTGCCACACTTTCTAAGTGAGTATCCAATCCTCCATGAGATCCTCTCGGCTCGAGTGCCATCCCTATCCCGCCATGTGCTATCGCAGGATCATATTTCTATGATAGACTTATCAATCCTCTAAATCAGGAACAAGTGGCTATAGTAGCGACACGACTCGAATCTATAGGAACGGCGAATCTCGCTACAGGTACGTATCTGATCACAGATAGTCAGGCAGAGTATCTCTTCCAAAATATGAAAAAGGGCACTGTACCACCCTGAAGTCCAGATGCTATTTACTTCATGGCATTGAAGTAGAACTCGCGAAAAAGTTTTGCAATTTAGAAAACATGAGATATAATATCCCTGTCTTCGAAATGGACACGGATAAACCTCCTTTGAAAAATCCCCACTCTAAATGGGGATTTTTCTTTATCGATCTAGCGTTTCCGCTTCACGACTCGCTTATAAGTATCAGATATCTCTATCCGTACCAAGCGATGCTTCCAGTAAGGAAGATCGAAATGAAATCTTTTCATAAATGAAAAGGTGAGGATATAAACCTCCTTGCTCCTCCTGGAAGTAAGGAGCCACGAAAGTATAGAGAAAGCCATAGTAAAATCAATAAAAAATCCCACTTGTCGTGGGATTGTTTCTTTCCAATGGCGGAGGGACAGAGATTCGAACTCTGGGTACCTTGCGGCACGGCAGTTTTCAAGACTGCTGCAATCAACCACTCTGCCATCCCTCCGGATGTGTGGTAGGAGAAGTATAGGGAAGTGAGTTTATTTGTCAAAAAATTTTTATTTTTTCTCTAGAGTCTGTCTATAAATCAAATTTTTCTTTGTTTTGTCATCCCGTAGGGATCCCTTTCGGGCTCATCTTACGAGAATTTAGGAATTTCTTACTCATAATTGCAAGTAAAAGGGATCCTGCCTTCCGAAGTCTCGTACGGAGGACAGGTTCCTCCGCTTTGCTCGGAATGACAAAAGAGTAATTTGTAAACAGTATCTAGGTCTCTACGTCTTTTTTCTCGGACGCGCGAATATACATACCATCACCGAAACTAAAAAAACGATAGCATTTTTCGATCGCTTTTTCGTAGATCTTCAGGATCTTACCCTTTCCTATGAAAGCACTGATAAGGACGAGAAGTGATGACTCACTAAGGTGAAAATTGGTCACTATGTCATCGACGAGAGCGAAATCTTGACTAGGATAGATATAGATAGTCGTTTCGAAGAATATGCTACTCTCTGTTATGTGGATTTCTGAGATAGGATTTTTACTTTTTCATGTTCTGTACTCTCCGTCATTTCGAGTATGCGAGAAATCCTGCTCTCACTCCCCGAGCAAGATATCTCACTTCGTATCGATATGACGGGAACTTCTTTTCATATGATTTATTTGGGAAATAGTGTCCCAAAATTCCTGTACAGAAATAGAATATGATTCTCTCAGACTTTTTTCTAATTTCCTCCAGAGGTAGGGAAGTGACTCGAGAGTACGACAGACAGTAGTACCGACGGCGACGATTTTTTTCCCTTCATTTTTGAGTTTTGCTATCGTTTCGAAAAGAGATATTTCTATCTCGACAGTTTCTGAGTGGATCTGATATTCTCTGATATCTGCAGTATCGATTCATCGAAATGTTCCTAGTCCGACATGGAGAGTGACATAGTATTTTTCATTTTGGATTTTTTCGAGAAGCTCCCGAGTGAAGTGGAGTGATGCTGTCGGTGCTGCGACGGATCCATTTTCCTTAGCAAATGCTGTCTGATAATCTTTCTCTTTTTCCTTGGTATAGGTGATATAGGGAGGGAGAGGCAGCTCACCGTAGCGTTCCATAAGTTCGCTGATATCGCATCACTCTGAAGAGAGTATACGCCCTTCTTCTGTGATATCTTTCACTTCGATGATACCTTCAGGAAAAAAGAATCGTGTTCCGATTTTAAATCGTTTCCCTGGTCTCACGAGCGCCTCGAAAGACGCATCTGATTTTTTCTGACAAAAAAGTATCTCTCCACTTTCGAGTATTCATTTTTTTCCAGTTTTCTCCTCATAGTGGATTCACTCGAGCCGTATGCGTGCTGGTATGACGCGAGAGTTATTGAAAAATATCACTCGATCGTCACCGAGAAATGTATCAATATTCCAGAATGTGGACTCCTCTATGAGCTCGCCTGTCTCGCGATCGATCATCATCATACGAGCGTCATGATGAGGCTGCATCGCACTTTGGGCAATAAGATCTTCAGGAAGTGTGTAGGTGTAGTCAGTAAGAGAAAACATAGGTATAAGCTCAGGGAATAGTAGAGTGAGACTGGAGTATACATGAAAGGAAGACGTCAGCAATATTTTTTCGCTAAATTTCTTTCCATTTTCCCTATTTTTCCCTATAGTGAAGTACATGAATATGCCTTTCTGTCTCATTTTTTGTATTATTTTCCTTTGTGGATGTAGTTTTTCTCAGCCTTTCGACCCTTCTCTAGAGCCGAGTGATACATCTTCTGGTGTATATAAGGCCTCTCTCGATCCAGATGAGCGTATCGAGCTCGCTAAAAAAAGAAAATCTTCTATGAGAGGGATACGGAAGTGAGACTTTTATTCTCTGAGAAATGCGCCAGAAGAGGCACTTTCATACTACCTTACTGCAGAAGAGAAGCTCCCGAATGATCAAGTAGTTCGAAAAAAGATCGCACATGTATACTTTCTCCTGAAAAACTGGACTCGATCCTATGAGAAATATAGCTGAGTTCCTATCGGTGAGCTTTCGCCTGCGGAACAGGAAGAGCTTTTCCGGTCACTATTTTTTGATGAGACACTCTTCGATCGTATGGGAGAGATCATGAGGATCCCCATGAGTACAGGTACTCTCGACTATTACCAGAGTGTGGATACTTGCTATAGTGGTATCCATAACTGTATCGTCCATCTCGAGTCTGCGAGCGGAAGTGATGCCCGTATTACCGAACTCCAAAAGCAAATATCGAATGCTCCGAAGATTTCTGCAGATTTCCAGTATAGGAACTTTCTCGTAGCGGTCACCCTCTACGAGCAGAAAATGTATAGAGCTACAGAGAAACTTGCACGGGAGATCCTCTTAGCTCGCCCTGACTACATGGAAGTGACGAAACTTCTCTGATTTTCTCTGTTCGAACTCGGCAAGTACGAGGATGCCAAAAAATATATACTCCAATATCTCGAAAAAAATCCGAAAGATATCGAGTCGATAGTCCGTATGGGTGAGCTCCATTTTTTTCTCGGGAACTATGTCTCATCGAATCTCTATCTCAACAATGCTATCCTCGCCTGATATCCACAAAAAACAAACCTCGAACGACGACTTGCCTATAACTACTCACTTCTCGGAGATAGTGTCGGTATGATGAAAGTCCTGAACTATCTCCTACAGGAGCCTGATGTCACAGAGGATGACTATGCTGTCGCTATCTCATCTGCTCTCTCGGAGTGAGAAGTGACACGTGCTGAGTCCTGGGCACGAGAAGGTCTCGATAAATATCAGGACTCTGATACTCTCCGTCCCCTCTACATCACAGTACTGCGCACTCTCGGTGATACTGATAATGCGTATGCATTTATCCAGAACACTCCAGAAAAATCTATGATCGAAAATCCGAATTATCTTCTCGAAAAATGAATCCTTCTTTTCGATATGGGTGATATCCCGGGATCTCGTGAAGTATTTACTTCACTTTCGAAGATCGAAGGCTGGAGTGAGATCACGAGTGAAGCAGGGGCATACCTGACTCGTATAGGAAATATCGAGACTTCCACATCGAGCTGAGTGAGTTGGTGGTAAATTATAATTTTTTTCTATGTTTCGTCACGACTTTCCTCTTCTCGTCTCTCATCCTGATACGATCTATCTTGACTCTGCCTCGACGGCACAGAAGCCCCATGCTGTCATTGAGAGCATCTCAGATATCTTTTCTCACTCGTATGCGAATATTCATCGCGGATCCTATGATCTTTCTGAGAAGTCTGAAACACTCTTTGAGTCTTCGAAAGAACAAGTGAGAAAATTCCTCTCGGCTTCCTCCCGTCATGAGATCATCTATACCTACAATGCTACCTATGCCTTCAATCTCCTCGCACGGTCACTCGTAAAGTCAGGACTTCTCGAAAAATGAGATCGCATTCTCCTCTCCCTCCTCGAACATCATGCGAATATCGTTCCTTGGCAGATAGTGGCAGAGGAGTATGGAGTGATAATTGACTGGGTAGGGATAACTCCAGAGGGGCGTATCGATATGGATGATCTTGCAATAAAAATCTCCTGAGCAAAACTCGTTTCTCTCTCAGCGGCATCGAATGTGACAGGAGCAATTCTCGACTTTGCGAAACTTCGCGATATCATGGAGTCAGCCCCCTTTGTAAAGGGGGACAAGGGGGATTTGGTATCTGAGCAAAATCCTCAGTCACTTCGTGACAACTCCTTTGCAAAGGAGCCTATGAGACCACTTCTCGTGATCGATGGAAGTCAGAGTTTCCCACACTTCGCAGTCGATGTAGTGCGTGAGAATATCGACTTCTTCATCGCGACAGGGCATAAGGTGATGGCTGATACAGGTATCGGTATCCTCTATGGGAAGAAACACCTCCTTCAGATGATGGAGCCTGCTCTCTGTGGTGGTGGCGCGATTAACGCTGTCTCTACCCTATGATATGAGCCCGCTGGACTCCCATACCGATATGAGCCAGGGACTCCGCATATCGCTGGAGCGGCATCGCTCCTCGCGAGCCTCGAGTATATAGAGAGTATCGGAGGATATGAAGCGATCGAAACTTATGAAAAAGAGCTCGTCGAGTATACTCTCGAGAAGATCCGCGAACTCCCATCGAGTATCCGACTTATCTGACCACGAGATTCCACTCTTCGGCTCTGAGTATTCTCCTTCTTCTTCGAGCATCATCATCCTCGTGATGTCGCCGATATGCTGGCAGATCAGGGTATCTGTGTCCGTGCTGGACACCACTGTACTGAACCTTTTCATAACTCTCTCGGACTTCCCGCGACCCTTCGTATGAGTCTCTATATCTACAATACAAGTGAAGATATAGACAAGTTTTTCTGCAAACTTACTGAGATTATCCGATCATAATATCACTAAAGTCCTCTCTTTTTTCTTCCTTTCGGTATTCGTGGATAGCATTTTTCACCGCGAGGAGGCCTATGAGTGAGGCATTGCGCCTGCGAGGAGAGATATCCGTTCCTATGAGTGAGTGGATATAGGTCTCATCGAGAGAGAGTATAGCATCGAGGGTTTCACTCACGAGTGCCTCACAGACGATTGCTGTACAGGCAGTCGCGATGATCGACATATAGCCATCGAATGAGCATTCTGTGAGGATTTCTCATTCTATTTTCAGGAATACCTCTACCACATCAGCACATACACGATTGTGTTCACGATAGCGTATCGTTGCATCTTCCATGATGTATTTACTCACCGGATTTTGTGAGTACTCGATGATGAGATCGTTGGTATTCATAGATTTCTCTAGTGATGTGCAGGGTCATGAGATACATTATCTTTTAGGTGATGTTCATCATCGTGTGCCACACCTTCCTCATCCTCTGCTTTACAGAGCATGTAGGCCTCATACCAGGTCGCTTCGACGAAGATCTCGAGAGTAGAATTGAGATGTACTATCACTATGAAAAATATAAAACTTATCACCCCAAAAATAGAGAGAAGAAATATGCGAACTTCCATGATCGTGAAAAAAGCGATGATACTCGATACAGCGAATGGAAGTACCAGAAAAAAAAGCGCTACGAGGATCGTACGCAGATAGAGAAGGATCATCGTATAATAGAGCTGTAGCGTGATGCCGATATGACGGACTGCCATACCAGTAGATGCTGAGAGTGCCGGGATGACTCACTTATTTTCGAATATGATAAAGAGTTTCGCATACGCAAAACACATATTGAGAAAAAATGCAAAAATCAAATATATGACCATCACATAGGTGATAGATGTAAAAAACTCTTTTCCAAATATACGCAAAAGAAGGATATAGAATGTGACAATCGCGAGGGGACGAAATACAGATGTGGCATTGTGTGCTTCGAATAGTGGGAGAAAGTGACGAAGTCCATCGAAAATTCCCTGAAAGGTACGATGTACTTTTTTCCCATCGCTTTTTCGATAGGAGTGTATCATCTCTATGATAGCACCTTCTGCGAGTGGTGCTATGAATATATAGAGAAGAAAAAGTACGCTAAACGCTATAAGTACTTCGAGAAAATAGTCTTTATGGACGAAATCTGCAAGTGCTCAGAAAAATGCATCCTTCTTATTAAAGACGCTTACATACGTGAAGGTTATCTGATAGAGAAGGATCAAAAAGAGCCACAACATTCCGATAAACGAGGGAATAAAGTTGAGTTTTTTGAGAGATGGAAATTTTGTTATCATTTCCCAGGCATGCAGGACGATCGCTTCTTTCATATTTTTTGGATTTCTTATTTCATCATCGCTTTACTAAATATCCACGAAAGGAATCCACCGACTCCTTTTCACTCGGTATGAAGAATATAATCTTCCTTAATACTTGCTTTATAGATAGCATTATAGAGGGTAGTGATATCTTGAAATGTATCTATTGCTACAATTCACTTGAGGTTTTTATCTATATAGAGGGTATGTATAGGGCTTGATATCGGAAAAAAGAATGCCTCAGATCGGAGGTAATTTTGTATTTGCTTCCTGATTTCTTTCGTCTTCTCTTCCGTATATGATATACGAAATGCAGCGAAGAGGGCATCGAGATTTTTACTTTCTATCTTCGCGAAGTTGATCCCATTTTTTGCCTCTGTAGAGAGAAATATCTGAGCAATACGAGAAAAGTGTCCATTTGCCTCGAATCCTACGATAATTCCATCATAGTCTTTTTCTCATTTTTTGAGCATTTCAGTGAGATCCTTACTAGAGATAGGACGGATTTTTGTTTTTATGCTTAGACTCGTGAGAGCCTCTGATACTTTGCTAGCATAGGTTTGGAGTGATGCAGGTTCACCGAGGTATACGATTTCGAGCTCAAAAGGACTGAGACTCTCATCATAGTAGTACCTCGGGTCAAGGGCTTGGATTTTTGTTTTGAGTTCATTGACTTTCTGGAGTCGCTTACTGACAAGTTCTGGTGTATTGAGTTTTGCGAGATACTCTTTTTCTACTTCATTTTTTGTTCCCGTGAGTTTCTCACTATCGCGATAGTAGTAGAGAGTGAGGGTATCTTTTATACTTTTTACTTCAGTAAATGTTTCGAATTCGAGTGTATATATATTTTTTCCTTCTGAGAGAGTCCCTGCCTCGAGACTTACTTTATAGGAGAAGCGCGGATTTCAGGGTGCGAATTCGATGAGAGTATACCCATTGATAGAAACACTTTTGACTCAGCCAGGGACTTTTCCTGAGATCGTCATAGTTCCATCAGCTACTTCCGTAAAAGCTATATTTTTTTTCGAAGGACTATCTATGAAGACATTATTCTCATAGGCTATACTTGATCCAGTGAGGAGTCCAGTTTCTTTTTCGAGTCTGCTGGCTCGATCATCAGGCTTCACATATCCGCCAGCACTGAGCACATCAGCAAGGTTTTTCTCGAGCTTTATCGGCGATCCTGTACTGCCATCAGAGAAGAGGTCTTCTACTGGCCTCTCAGATCGTACGACAGATCATGAGATACTTGACTGCATTTGGAGGATGATATGTTTTCTGATATCTGTACGGACACGATCAGTATTGAGAAAGAGTCCGAGATACTCGAAAAGAGTATATTCATATGAGGCAAATCGTGGTCCGAGAAGCATCTTCTCTTGTTTTAGAGGAGGGACGATGATACTGAGGTTATCCGCTCATCTTTCGAGGGATCCAGCGTCAGGGAAGAAAAGAAAGTTATACTTATCGAGCCATCACTTCCCAGGATTCTTCACATTTTTTCCTATTGTCACTCGATCGTAGCCGTATTGAGCATTTTTCTCCCTTTCGAGAAATACGTAGGATCCAGAGGTGATATATGCTTCATCAGAAAGTCGCTCCGTGCGTATCCTTTCTATCATATCAGAGCGGAGTATCGGATAAGAAAGGAGATCGAGCATGAGTGAATTTCTTTCTTTTGCTATAATCTCTATGAAGCCATCTTTTTTTGATACGACCGATACTCCAGCGAGAAATCCTTGCATTTTTTCGTTGGGAGGATTCCCTCGAAATGCCTGGATACTAGCGATAACATCATCTACTTGTATCTTGGTTCCGTCTGACCAGAGTCATCCTTCTTTTATAGTACAGCTCACTTTCGCGAGATCACTGATATCACAGTTCGCTATATCTCACCCGTATCCCCCTGTAGTATCATCATAGTGGAGAAGTGACCTGAAAAGAAAGCTGAGGATGAGGTCAGTCTGTTTATTTTGTCCGTATTTGAGAGGATTCGGGATTCCTGGAGATTCCCCGACCATTCCTATATTTATACTTCCTCAGGGCACTCCCTTAGTCGACCCACCTTCATAGATATAGACTCAGACTAAGTGGATGAGTAAAATCCCTCACAAAATCAATGAGGTAAAGATGATCGGGGTACGCAGTCGACGCAGATTCATGAGAACAATATTTAGATATCGGATCAGATTATGATACGAAATATGAAACCATCGATAGAACTACAAAAAGTCCTATCAATCAGATAGTCACTTGGTGGAGGATCTTTTCTGGACCTCTTCGTTCGAATTTTCCGAAATCGTTGGATCCTGGAACGATAGAGAGTCCGGTTCACTTCGACTGGAGCATCACGACGACGATGATGACGAGAGAGAGTATGAGGATAAGAGTATGGAGGATGCTCATAAAAAGAGAGGATAAAGACAATAGAGTATAAAAAATCTGGGTTATTCTATAAAAAAATGTTGTTTTTGCAAATTTTTGGATTTTTTCGAACAATATGGTATGATCATCTCATATCAGTTTCTTTATCTATATCTATGGTAAAATCCCTTTCCTCATACCTTACTCGCTTATTCGCTACACTTATCGTACTATCAGGATTTCTTTTTGTATCAAGCGCTTCTAGTTCTCCTGATGATCTCACAGGAACATGATACATGCTCCAGGTCGCGAATCTCAATCCTGTAAATCCGTCAGCATCGACAGTATGAGGCAAGGAAGCTATAGAGTATATGCTCAAGAAAATATCGAGTCTTCTCCTCTTTATGATCCCGATCATCGCTGCGGTCTCCTTCATCATCGCGGGATACTACTATATCCTCTCGAGTGGAGACTCGGAGAAGGCGAACCAAGCAAAGACGATCATCAAGTGGAACATCATCGCTATTCTCGTCGCACTCTTCTCGTACGTCATTATCAAACTTATCGCCTGAATACTCGGAGGTTCTATCTAAATACTTATGCTCAAAATTTTTTACATACTTCTTGGACTCATTCTTACTTCAAATGTTTTTGCCGTCTGATGAGTTATCCAGAAACCCGACTATACAGTCGATGTCACATGAAATGTCTCTACTCTTATCGCAAAAATCATCACCTATAGTATCGGTATAGCCGGGATCCTCGGTGTCATCGGGATCACATGGGGTGGTATCCAGATGGTCCTCTCTACAGGAGAAGACGAGAAGATGAAGAAGGCTCGATATATCGTCATCTACTCTATCGTCTGAGTCATACTTGCCGGTGTCGCGTATACAGTTGTCAATACTATTTGAAAATTCAGTATCTAAAAAATTATGAAATATCTCTTCTCACTTATCTTCGCATATCTACCATTCGAGATTTTTGCTGGAAATGCAGACAAACTCCTACCGCTCACTCTGCCAGATAATAGTATACTTACCTCCTCGACAAACAGCTGGTGACTAGTGGAAGTCCTCTCATATATAGAAAAAGTCCTCCTTCAAGTCGTCCTTCCCGTAGTCGTCGTCGGGGTATTTCTCTATGTCGCGTTCGAGCTCCTGACGGCTGATGGAAACGAAGAAAAAATGAAAAAAGCATGGAAAGTCATGACTTTTTCTGTCGTAGGACTTATCACGATCGCGCTCGCATATGCTGTCATCGCTATGGCCTCTCGCCTCTCTCTCTAAACTCTTTCTATGAAATACACTCTTCTTATCCTTTCTCTTCTCTCTAGCTTTCTCCTTCCTGGAGAGGCTCTCTTCGCAGAAGACTGTAGCTTTAGCGGATCGACGAGTGCTATCTGATTTCTCGATGCCTGTGCAAGTAAGAGCCCGGTAGCACCAAATATCGAATCTAATACAGAAGCAGGAATCAAGAAACGAATAAAGGAAATCGCTACATGAGCCATCTCTCTCGGAGCCCTCCTCGCTGTCGGAGCACTCGTCTGGGCAGGTATCCAGTATACGAAGGCATATGGAGAAGATGAGTCTCTGAAAAAAGCAAAAACAACCGGTATCTACGCTCTTATCTGACTCTTTCTCCTACTAGCTTCATTTGGATTGGTCAATATTTTTATCAATTTTATCTATCAGGTGACTTCATCGTAGTATGATCTTCCGTATCTTCTTTCTCATCTTTATTTTCTGTATTTCTCTTTCTGTCTCTGCAGGAAGGGGATTTATCGTGGAGTCTATCGGAACGGAGAAGACGATCGCACCGAGAAAAAATATGATAGAAAAAGTCCTCTCCGCTGATGCTCTCCAGTTTGGCTATAGTGCTCTCTCTATCATCCTCGATACCGCTCAGATAGAGCCACGAGGAAAAATGAAAGGGAAACAGATTACTCTATCCTCCTCAGTACAGAAAGATAGTGAGTTTATCCAGCTTTTTATCCATGAGATAGCACATTATGTCGACATGTATACGTTCATGAAGACATCGAGACGCACTGATGCTTCCGATATTTTCTATGCGATTAGCTGGCAAAATAAAAATACCAAAAAACCAAATGAAACCCTCGATAATTTTATCTCTGGATATGCAGCGACCAATCAGTATGAAGATTTTGCTGAGTCATTCACATTTTTTATGTTTCATAATAGTGATTTCGCTGATCGAGCAATGAAAAATGAATCTCTCCGACAAAAATATCTTTTTTTTACAGAATATGTATTTCCAGATGGTAATTTTTCTGGTACAGATTTCCGCATCGGGAATATACCAGGCTACTTCTGGGATACGACGAAAATCCCGATCTCAGTGAAAAAATACTTGTATTCTCTCCAATAATCAATATTATATCCATGTTATCTGGTCGTTAGATTTCTGCGAAAAACCATTTCTTAGAAATTTGTCGATCAAACACTAGAGTCTATATATACTCGTTTGTTCGGAAAATCCCTTCTTCAAGGGAAATATATTTTATTATTTCATTTTTATGTGACATATTTTTGGTGATACAGACGATATCACTTTCGGATCTTCTCCAGTGAGCCCCTCTCATACTCCGAGAGAGAGAGCTCCTTCTCCACAGAGCGCTCCACCCTTGAGAGAAAAACGAGAAACTCAGGAACACTCTGCACCTCGACCGATGAGGACTACTCCTATGACTCACACGAATGCCTCTCCTCCACAGATAAGTAAAAATACTCCTCATACGAGCCTTTCGAAACTTATCGACTCGATGAAGCCAACATACCTTCCACAATGAGATGATACACTCCTTCGTATCGTCCTCCTTTCTCCATCGACTCATTCAGATCCACTTATGTTACTGCGTTCTGGGGATGTGACGCTTCTCGTGGGAACTGGATTTTCTACGACTCTGAGTGCTGGTACTTCCTATGAGACTATCCCTGATATGCGGCTCGCTTCGAGTGAGAAGCCTCATCTCGCTGGATGGATACTCAGAGAACCGGGATTTCATATCGAGTCATTTCAGATGATACTTGATATGCTGGATTTCCCTTTTGTTTATGGGACAAGAGAAGTTATCGCATATATTCGCGATAGTGTGAAAGATCCTGTATTTCTCGATAGATGTCGTTTTTTCGAGATTTTTCCTGTCGGTACTGATGAGCGAAAAATCGGAGAATTCACTTTACGAAATACAGAAGGCGGGCTTTCTTTTCAGAAATGAGGACGGTCATTTACTGATGGACTCCATACTATAGATATTCCTACTAATGAGAAGAGTAATTCTATCGTTTTGACGAGAACGACTTCAGGGTATGAGTTTGTTTCACAAGATGTCAGTTTTACACAGGGAGAGATACTCGATATTGCTGGAAGTCGTATCATAAAAAATCAGCTCAAATTCACATTCGATACGTTTTACCAAGACAAAAACTCTATAGGAGTCGTCGCAGGATATACCCTCAAAGATCGTGCAGAATTGGGCAATAGCTGAGTACTGACATTTGTCTTAGAGGAAGATATCAGAGCTCGTGCTATCGTCGGACACATATTTATCGACTCCCGAGGGTTCGTCCACTCCTATGAGATGATGGCAGTACATAAGGATATCCTCAAATGAATCCGACATACCTATGAGCAAGCGATCCTCACCAATCCTCGCATAGAGCGTGGCGAACTCGTACAGTCATTTCGTCGAGAAATCACGAAATATTGCTACCTTCTCACAGGACGTACCCCAGTGGTCATGCCAGTCATTATAGAACGATAAAAATAGACTTCAAAGATTTTCAATGAAGAGAATTTGCTTGCCTGTCATGCTGAGGTACGAAGCATCTGCCCAATTTCCAACTCTAGAGCAGATTCTTCCTTTGTCAGAATGACAGAAAAAGAATATTTCTTCACATTACCACTTTTATACCTAACTTCATAAAATTAACCTACCATAATATATGCACAATAAACGATTTCAGAATAATACCTGAACAAAACCAAAACTCCCATGAGCTCCACGAAGTTTTTTTGACTCATGAAAAAAAATCCAGAGTACTCTTCGCCCCGGGGATTCATTTCTCTTCGAGGATTCCTATAAGCCAAAAAGATCATATCCATTTTTTACGCCGGTCCAGGCACTCAAAAAATTTCTCTCGAATCCAGAAGAGCGAGTCAAACCTCTCGCAAAAGAGACACTTCGTGTCGTACCATTCGGTGGTATGGAGCAGGTCGGGCTCAACTGTATGGGATTCGAATATGAAGATGAGATGATCATCATCGATATGGGTATCCAGTTTCCTGATCAGTATCAGTTTGGGATCAACTCGTCACTTCCAGATATCACCTACTGTCGTGGAAAGAAGGTCGTCTGAGTCTGTATCACCCATGGACATATCGATCATATCGGATGAGTCTACTACATGATGGAGCAACTCGGACGCAATACTCCTATATATGGTACTGCTATGGCGTATGAGCTCATCAAGCTCAAACAATGAGATATGGGTGTAGCACTTCCGAATCTTCGAGAATACAGACGTTATGAGCCTATACAGATAGGAAAATATTTCCAAGTCACTCCTTTTGTCGTCGATCACTCGATCCCTGACTCGGTCGGTCTTCTGATCGAGACTCCTGTAGGGCGATTTGTCCATACAGGTGACTGGAAATTCGATAAGTCTCCACTTCCAAATCGCCCGTCTACGAACTATGAATATCTCGAAACTCTCGGAAAACGTGGAGTACGAGGACTCTTCTCTGACTCGACCAATGCTCACCTCATCGGATCTTCGATCTCTGAGTCTGCAGTCGTCGGCTCTATGGAAGAGATATTTTCTAAGGCGAGTGGACGTGTCATCACGGCGACATTCTCCTCGATCATCGATCGAGTCATGCTTATCATTTCTACGGCAGAGAAGTATAAGCGAAAGGTCGTCCTTCTCGGTCGGTCTATGAATAACTATGTCGATATCGCGATCAAGCTCGGCTATGTGCGACCTCAGCCTGGTACGATCATCTCGATGCAGGATGCTGCGAAACTTCCCGATGACCAGGTGACGATATGCTGTACCGGAGCTCAGGGTGAGCGATATGCTGCTCTCATGCGTATAGTGACAGGGGAGTCTCGTGATACGACACTCAAGAGTGACGATACTATCATTTTTTCTTCTTCTGTCATCCCAGGGAACGAGCGAGCTGTCCAAGGACTCTTCGATCTTATCACTCAGCAAGGACCAAAGATCCACCACTACAAAGAGTCGGAGATCCATGCTTGAGGTCATGCGAAGGAAGAGGATACCAAGAAGATGATCACTCTTCTCCAGCCTGAGTACTATATACCGATCTATGGATTTCCACATATGCTTCGTGGAAATACGAAAAATGCATTCGACCTCGGATATAAGAAAGATAAAGTCATCGTCCTCAAAAATGGAAAACTCCTCGAATTTACCAAAGATACAGCTCGTGAGACTGATGAGTATATCTCAAAAAAACTTGTTACTGTCGATGGTCGTATGGTCGGATATACAGGAGAAAAAGAACTCCATGATCGCTTCCAGATATCATCACAGGGTGTCCTCGTGATCGGTATCGTGAAGAAATCTTCAGGATTCGCTATCAAGTATCAGACGGTCGGACTTCCAGAAGTAGAGAAACTCCCCACTCTCGAAAAATCCCTCGATATCGCTATCAAGGAAATCCTTCGAGATATCGCGAGATTCAAGGATGCAGAAGCATTTACCACCCATGTGGAGCGAAAGGCCTGTGATATCTATCTCCACGAGATCGGGAAAGAGCCGAAAGTAGTCGTGATCGTACAATAATAAAAATCTCACCATTCGGTGAGATTTTTATTATTTGAACATATTTAATGATGATCGTCATGTCCTCATCCTCATTTCAGAGTACTCTTGAGTGCTTCTGCGCCACTCGCAATCCCGAAGAATCCTCCTATCATAGAACTGATACCCATATCGATGCCTCCGCCACCAGATTTTGCCTTATCGTCCTTTCCATCATCGTGTCCTCATGACATATATGTAGAGATTAAGAAGTAGTGAGAGTATTTTATACCAAATATATCTATCTGTCAATTCCGAGTTTCTATTTTCCATGAGAACACGAGCACTATAATTTGCATTTTACATCCTTTTTTCTATAATCCGCCTCACGGTGGGTTACTCAAGTGGCTGAAGAGGCGGGTTTGCTAAACCTGTAGGGCGCTGCAAGGTGCCGCGAGGGTTCGAATCCCTCATCCACCGCCATGTTTTTGTTTTTTGGGCCTATAGCTCAGTGGTTAGAGCAGTCGGCTCATAACCGATTGGTCCCTGGTTCAAGTCCAGGTGGGCCCACCACTTATACATAAGTGAAATAAAATCTCCTCTTCGAAAGAATAGGGGATTTTTCATACTATAGAAAGGATATTTTAGGGGACTTTTTTGTTCACAAAAAGTGCTCTTATCGAGAATAGAGGGAAATCAGAGCAAAAATTCGCAAAAACTTCACATTTCTCGAAAGCGAGTTTCCTTTTGCTGTAAAGGAAAACCATAGGAAATGCAAAAAAAGTGTAAAATAGTTTTGACTTCAAGACTCTTTTCCATATAAATTGACCCGCGCCGTAATTGGCATGAACCTTAACATTCCATATACAAGAAGACGATCGTTTCTTTTATTAGAAACAAATTTGTAATTTCCGTAAAAACAATAAAAGTCCTATTTCCTTCGGGAATTTAGGCAGCTACGTTCTAAAGAGTTTGATCATAGCTCAGGATGAACGCTAGCGGTGCGCCTAACACATGCAAGTCGAGCGGGATATAAGGGCTTGCTCTTATATTTAGCGGCAAACGGGTGCGTAACACGTTGATACTTCCCCCAAAGTGAGGAATAGCCTCGAGAAATCGAGAGTAATACCGCATACGCCTTCGGGTAAAAGCAGTAATGCGCTATGGGAAAGGTCTGCGGCCTATCAGCTAGTTGGCGAGGTAATAGCTCACCAAGGCGATGACGGGTAGCTGGTCTGAGAGGACGACCAGCCACAATGGAACTGAGACACGGTCCATACTCCTACGGGAGGCAGCAGTGAGGAATCTTCCACAATGGGCGAAAGCCTGATGGAGCGACACCGCGTGAAGGATGAAGCCTTTGTTGGTGTAAACTTCTTTTCTCTAGGAAGATAATGACGGTACTAGAGGAATAAGGGGCGGCAAACTTCGTGCCAGCAGCCGCGGTAATACGAAGGCCCCAAGCGTTATCCGGAATTACTGGGCGTAAAGCGTCTGTAGGTGGTTTTTTAAGTCTTTCCGTGAAACTTCAGGGCTCAACCCTGAATTGCGGGGGAAACTGGAGAACTTGAGTGTGGGAGGGGGAAGCAGAACGGTAAGAGTAGGGGTGCAATCCGTTGATACTTACCAGAATACCAAAAGCGAAGGCAGCTTCCTGGAACACTACTGACACTGAGAGACGAAAGCGTGGGGAGCAAAAGGGATTAGATACCCCTGTAGTCCACGCCCTAAACGATGGATGCTAAGTGTTGGGGGTAACCCCAGTGCTTCAAGCTAACGCATTAAGCATCCCGCCTGAGGAGTACGGTCGCAAGATTAAAACTCAAATGAATAGACGGGGACCCGCACAAGCAGTGGATCATGTGGTTTAATTCGACACTAAACGAGGAACCTCACCTAGGCTTGACATTGATAGAATTTTCCAGAAATGGTTAAGTGCCCGCAAGGGAACTTGAAAACAGGCGCTGCATGGTTGTCGTCAGCTCGTGCCTTGAGGTGTTCGGTTAAGTCCGTTAACGAGCGCAACCCACGTCGTATGTTATTATGTCATACGAGACTGCTCGAGTTAATCGAGAGGAAGGTGTGGATGACGTCAAATCAGCATGGCCCTTATGCCTAGGGCTACACACATGATACAATGGTCGGTACAATGAGTCGCAACATCGCGAGATGAAGCTAATCTCAAAAAGCCGATCTCAGTCCAGATTGGAGTCTGCAACTCGACTCCATGAAGTTGGAATTGCTAGTAATCGTGAATCAGCTATGTCACGGTGAATCTGTTCCCGGGTCTTGTACTCACCGCCCGTCAAACCATGGGAGGTGTGCGTACCTGAAGTCCTTCGAGCAATACGGAGGCCCACGGTAAACACACTGACTGGGGTTAAGTCGTAACAAGGTATCCGTACGAGAACGTGCGGATGGACTATCTCTTTATAAAAAATCGTGAATTACAAAAATCGTCTTCTGGTGTATGGGATGATAAGCGTTCATATGAACCTTAACACACTCATAAATTAATGTTATCTAAAAAATAAAACTTTTGAAAAGAAACATTGCAATTTTACCGTCTGATTTATCAGACGAAAAGTAAATTCTGTTTCCACCAAAAATGTACTCAAGATTCCATTCATACCAACAAACAGAATACAAAAAGTGAAAGCAAAAAGCAAAAAATTTCGTCTTTTCCTCGGAAAAGATACATGTCTTTTGTATAAATATAATTACGGCACAAAGTGGATGCCTTGACTCATATATCCGATGAAGGACGTACAAAGCTGCGATAAGCTTGGGTAAGCTGCTACGACGCGTTATAGCCCAAGATCTCCGAATGGGGGAACCCTATCCTTATTATTAGGATAATCGCGACATGCGATGGACACCTGCTGAATTGAAATATCTTAGTAAGCAGGGAAAAGAAATCAACCGAGATTCCGAAAGTAGTGACGAGCGAAATCGGAACAGCCCAAACCATTACAGTGCCAAGGATAAGCCCGTTGCTGTAGTGGGGTCACAAGAAGTGTTATCGCAAAGCTTATATAGCGACACTCTATAGAGAATACAGAAAAATGATCTGGAAAGGTCAGCCAAAGAAGGTTATAGCCCTGTATTTGAAATATCTCTCTAGCGGGTGCAACATTCTCTTAAGTAGCATCGGACACGTGAAATCCGGTGTGAATTCAGGACGACCACGTTCTAAGGCTAAATAGTATATGAGATCGATAGTGAACAAGTACTGTGAAGGAAAGGTAAAAAGAACCCCGGAAGGGGAGTGAAATAGATCCTGAAACTTTGTGCCTACAAAGAGTCGGAGCTCTTCGGAGTGACGACGTGCCTTTTGGAGAAGGAACCAACGACTTACGTATACGTGGCAAGGTTAAGACAGATATAGTCGAAGCCGTAGGGAAACCAAGTCTGAATAGGGCGAATTCAGTCACGTATAGTAGACCCGAAACCCGTGTGAGCTACTCATGAGCAGGATGAAGGTGAGGTACAACTTACTGGAGGTCCGAACCAATTAGAGCTGCAAGTCTATTGGATGACTTGTGAGTAGGAGTGAAAAGCTAATCGAACCGGGAGATAGCTGGTTCTCCGCGAAATATATTTAGGTATAGCCCATAATAGTAACCGAGAGGGGTAGGGCTCTGATAAGACTAGCGGGTCTATTCCGACTTAGCAAATCTTGATAAACTTCGAATACTCTCGGCGCAATGTTATGGAGTCGGACAGTGACGGATAAGCGCCAGTGTCAAAAGGGAAACAGCCCAGATTCCTGTCTAAGGTCCCCAAGTTATAACTCAGTGGAAAAGGATGTGCGATTACTAAGACAGCCAGGATGTTGGCTTAGAAGCAGCCACTCATTTAAAGAGTGCGTAATAGCTCACTGGTCGAGTGATTGTGCGCCGAAGATTCAGCGGGGCTTAAGTTATACACCGAAGACGGAAGATTTATTTAATATAGATCGGTAGCGGAGCGTTCCCTAGGCCTGTGAAGCAGTCGGATAACCTACTGTGGAGGTATGGGAAGTGCAAATGTTGGTATGAGTAACGTAATGAAGGTGAAAACCCTTCACACCGAATACCCAAGGTTTCCTATCCTACGTCAGTCGTGGTAGGGTGAGCCGGTCCTAAGGGGCAGCCGAAAGGCGTACCCGATGGATATCTGGTTAATATTCCAGAGCTATACATGAAAGGTTATTACCTATGTGGGGACGCATCTCAAATATTGGACACGGTCATGAAAATACGTGAAGAATATTGCTTTTGGTTATGTAGGTAAATCCGCATAACAATACAAGAGTGGTATGATTTTATGGAAAGCAAAGCTTCGGCTAAGTAGACTATAATCCTACAATATAAGGGTGCCGAGAAAAGCCACTATGGGACGATCATGTGTAACCGTACCGAAATCGAACACTCGTGGGTGGGTGTAAGTACACTAAGGTGGACGGGATAACTAAACTTAAGGAACTCTGCAAAAAAGCGATCGTAACTTCGGGATAAGATCTGCCTCCCTGGTATTTTACCAGGAGGCCGCAGCTAACGAGTCCAGGCGACTGTTTATCAAAAACACAGCTCTCTGCTAAATCGTAAGATGATGTATAGGGGGTGATGCCTGTCCGGTGCCAGAAGATTACGTGGAGGGGTGCAAGCTCTGAAATTAAGTCCTGGTGAACGACGGCCGTAACTATAACGGTCCTAAGGTAGCGAAATTCCTTGTCGGGTAAGTTCCGACCCGCATGAACGGCATAACGATCTGGACACTGTCTCAAGTTTAGGCCCGGTGAAATTGCAATATCGGTAAAAATGCCGATTACTCGCAGCAAGACGGAAAGACCCTATGAAGCTTTACTCTAGCTTGACGCTGAGTCGTACATATATTTGTGCAGGATAGGTGGGAGACTATGAAAGATGGACGTCAGTTCATCTCGAGTCATCGTTGAGATACCACCCTTGTATATGTATGCCTCTAACCCCTTTTTGGGGGACCGCGTTTGGTGGGGAGTTTAACTGGGGCGGTTGCCTCCTAAAACGTAACGGAGGCGCACAAAGGTAGGCTAGGTCCGGATGGAAATCGGACTGGTAGTGTATTCGCACAAGCCTGCTTGACTGAGAGACCTACAAGTCGATCAGAGACGAAAGTCGGTGAAAGTGATCCGGCACCAACATGTGGGAGTGGTGTCGCTCAACGGATAAAAGTTACTCTAGGGATAACAGGCTGATTGCGTCCAAGAGTTCACATCGACGACGCAGTTTGGCACCTCGATGTCGGCTCGTCTCATCCTGGGGGTGGAGAAGCTCCCAAGGGTATGGCTGTTCGCCATTTAAAGAGGTACGCGAGCTGGGTTCAAAACGTCGTGAGACAGTTTGGCCCCTATCTGCTGTGAGCGCTTAGAAATTTGATGAGATCTGTTCCTAGTACGAGAGGACCGGAATGGACGAATCCCTGGTGGATCGGCTGTCAATCAATGGCACCGCCGAGTAGCTAAATTCGGAAAGGATAACCACTGAAAGCATCTAAGTGGGAAGCCAACTCAAAGATAAGATTTCTCAGGTCTGTAAGGATCATAAGTGCCCTTGGAGACTACAAGGTCGATAGGATGTAGGTGGAAGCACAGAAATGTGTGTAGCCGAGCATTACTAATAGCACGAACGATATTTATGCATGCTTTTTGTTCTTACTTCGAATATAATGTTCGTTGGTATGAATGGAAATTTGAGCATTTGTTGGAAATAGAAGTATTGCAATGAATCTTTTATAGGAATTATTTTTTAGAAACAACAGAAATTTATGAGTCGAGAATACATCATACAATCTTGATTTTCTCGTTAGCATCTTGGTGTGTATAGCGTGGAGGGTACACCTGTTCCCATTCCGAACACAGAAGTTAAGCTCCACTACGTCGATGGTACTTCGTGGTTTCACGTGGGAGAGTAGATACATGCCAAGATGCTGATGAGAAAGTCTCGTACATAAGCAAGAGAGATCTACAATTCTCGCTTGCTTATTTTTACAAATACATATATTCGAAATACCTACTCATTTTCCTTTCGCCCGGGTAGCTCAGTGGAAGAGCAGAAGCCTTCTAAGCTTAAGGTCGTGGGTTCGATTCCCCCCCTGGGCACCATTTGGATCATTAGCTCAGTTGGTTAGAGCGCTTGGTCGACATCCAAGAGGTCACTAGTTCGAATCTAGTATGATCCACCATTTTCTTATTTTCGGGCGATTAGCTCAGTTGGTTAGAGCACCTGTTTTACACGCAGGGGGTCATAGGTTCGAATCCTATATCGCCCACCATTTGTTATCCAAAATCCCACATCATATGATGTGGGATTTTTTTATCGTATTTTTGCGATGATAGCTAGAAAAGTCTCTAAAATAAGTATTGCCTCTTCTATTTTACAAAAGTACGCTCCTTATTTTTTTATCGATCTGAGATTGCCATTCAGATTTATCCGCCGGAATGTTCCGAGAATCAAAGATTTTTTTCGCTTCAACTGGGTCCTTAAGAATACTTTTCCAATCAAAATCATCTTTCACGGATTGTATCCACTCATTATAGACAGTCGATGTTACAGATGAGAGAACGCACCATCCTGGATGACAATATATGAATTCAGAATGATCGAATGCATAATTAGATTCTATAACGACAACACCACTATTAGAGTCTGTAGGTACTGCTCAAGTAGTAGACTCATGAAATCATGCTCTAAGAAAATATGCTAAAATAAGATCCTTAAACATATCAGAGAAACTGGCACTGAATTGTACTCATGATGGAAACCCCAACCAAATACTAAGCTTTTTCTTGTAGTTATCCTGAATATATTTCATAGCAACGCCATTTGCATAGTAATTCCATAAGGCATCGTTGAGGCTACCTTTCTTACTAAGCATATCTTTCAAATCATTATCTGGTATCAAATGATGTTTACCTTTTGCTTCTACATAATTTTTTTGCTTTATTCGCTCTTCCTCGTTATTATTTTTCTCTGCCAATTCCAAGCTCTTCTTTTCTCGACCAGGAGAAAAATCCTGGGCAAGGATGAGAGTTATTTCTTCAGGCTTGCGTCATAAAGACTTGTTTAAAGATTGCATTCCCTTCGCCATAACTCATGTAGATGGAGGAAACTCAGGGACTAAAATGTCTTGTGATCACATATTTTTTTTATTGTTAGACTTTAATGCTATATCTAGAATAGCACTCCCTCTCTCTCTTGTCAAATTTTCCCTCGCTTTTTCCAAGTTTTTCTATAGAATCTTTCTTAAATCTTCTAGAGCAAGATTTCTCTCTTCATTTCACTTCACTCGAAATGACAGAAATCCTAAAACCTAAGTCCTAATTCCTCTATGCGCATCCTGAAATACGCTATCAAAAATATCATCAGAAATCCACTCCTTTCGATCTCATCAATTTTCGTGATTGCACTATTGATCTTTTTTGTGAATGTTTTGTTTCTTATTCTTTTCGCTTCGAGACAGTTTATCGACTCCGTGAATGATCGGATTTCTTTTACTATCAATTTCCAGAGTGGATATACGAGTGAAGACCTGAAGGCAAAAATCCTGATAGATGATCTGCGTACGAGCTTCTCTGGGATAGTCGTAGAGGATATCACTAAGGCAGATGCGTTTAATCTCCTCAAGGCCCGTAATCCAGATCTCGCAAGCCTCATAGAGTATACTGGAGAGAATCCTCTTCCGAATTCACTCCGTATAGATAATATACCCCTCAATCAGTATGATGCCTTCGATCTGCGTATCGCAGAGGAGAAAGATATGCTCCACTATGATAGAGATGAGATGAGTAGGAAACTCCTCGACTATAAGAGTCAGTTCACTCGCGTCTCTCTCGTGGTACGACTTCTCCATATGCTCGAGTATGGAGTCTATGGTCTTGTATGACTTTTTATGTTCACTGTTGCTATGATCATCTATACAGTGATCGGGAATTCGATATTTTTCCAGCGTCAGGAGATAGAGATTATCGAGCTCGTCGGAGGAAAGAAGTCTTTTATATACTGACCATTCCTCATACAGTGAGCTCTCTACTCACTTCTCTCTACGCTGATCGTCCTCTCTCTCATCGTGCTTATACGATCTTTTGTTCATATTGATTTTGTGAGTGGACCATTTGCTCTTATGGGAGAGCAGATTACCTCGTTTTTTCCGACACTAGTGCTTGCTGAGATTGCCTTATTTCTCTTTCTAGGCATACTGTCATCGCTTATTGCTCTGCAGAGATATGTTCGAGCATAATTTCCTCTATAAAATATTTGCATTTCTAAAAAAGTTCTATATACTCCGCTCGCATTTGGAAGACACGCGTGTATACAAAACATGTTCGAATTACCAAATTTCCTTTTGTATCCTCCTTTTGGTGCTGTAGCTCAGTTGGTTAGAGCGCTGCCCTGTCACGGCAGAGGTCGCGAGTTCGAGTCTCGTCAGCACCGCCACAATTCAATTATCAATACATCAATTTTTGAATTACGAATTCGTAATTGAACTATTGAACTATTGACCCATTTACTTGGGGCCTTAGCTCAGTTGGCTAGAGCGCCTGTTTTGCACGCAGGAGGTCAAGGGTTCGACTCCCTTAGGCTCCACCATATATCTTAAATTTTCAGTCTATGTGACTCCGCAATAAAAGACCTCATAACATGGTATACTCCGTAAAAAGAAAGGGAGCATATTCTGGAAAGAAACTCCAAAATGTTATCAAACATTATAAGAAGCTCCAAGCTCGTATTGCTTTTGGGTGAGAAACTCTCTGGCTGAAAAATGCTATGGTACTCACTATGGCAAAATTCAAAAAGTATGCTATCAATCCACTCAAGATCTAAAAACTAATTTTTACTCCTATGCCAAGACTCACTACCTACGCACACAAGAAGCTCAAAAAAGCTGTCACTCGAATCAATAAAAAGATGCAAAAAACCAAGAAATAAAACTTGCAATTTCCTATCTTTATATACAATCTATAAGCATTTAATTTTTTTACTTTTTTTCTCATATGGCTGATACAAAATATGATAGAACAAAACCGCATTTAAATATCGGTACTATCGGACACGTCGATCATGGTAAGACTACTTCTACCGCTGCATTTTCTATCGTTCTTGCGAAGAAATACGGAGGTGAAGTGACTGCATTCGATAAGATCGATGCTGCTCCAGAGGAGAAGGCACGTGGTATTACTATCAATACTGCACACGTCGAATATCAGACAGCTACTCGTCACTATGCACACGTGGACTGTCCAGGACATGCTGACTACGTCAAAAATATGATCACTGGTGCTGCTCAGATGGATGCTGCTATACTTGTAGTTGCTGCTACTGACGGTCCTATGGCCCAGACTCGTGAACATATCCTTCTTGGTCGTCAGGTAGGAGTTCCATTTATGGTCGTATGGATGAATAAGTGTGATATGGTCGATGATAGCGAGATGCTTGATCTCGTCGAGATGGAAATCCGTGAGCTTCTCTCGAAGTACGAATACCCTGGAGATGATCTTCCAGTAATCCGCGGATCTGGACTCGTCGCTCTCAATAATCCAGATGATATGGAGAAGGCGTACGGAGCGAAGACTGTCATCGAACTCTTCGATGCTCTCGAGAAATATGTACCGGTTCCGAAGAGAGATCTTGACAAACCATTCCTTATGCCAGTAGAAGATGTCTTCTCTATCAAGGGTCGTGGTACAGTAGTAACAGGAAAGATCGAACAGGGTGTCATCAAGGTCGGTGAAGATATAGAAATCGTCGGTATTCGTGATATCGTGAAAACAACAGTTACTGGTATCGAAATGTTCCACAAACTTCTCGATCAGGGAGAAGCTGGTGATAATGCTGGTCTCCTCCTCCGTGGTATCGAACGTACTGATGTCGAACGTGGACAAGTCCTCGCAAAACCAGGATCTATTAAGCCTCATACAAAATTCGAAGCGGAAGTATACGTACTTACGAAAGATGAAGGTGGACGCCATACTCCATTCTTCCAAGGATATAAGCCTCAGTTCTACTTCAGGACGACTGATGTCACTGGATCTATCGAGCTTCCTGCTGGAGTCGAGATGGTGATGCCTGGAGATAACATCAAAATGGTGATCGAACTCGGTGCTCCAATCGCTATGGATCAGGGTCTTAGGTTTGCTATCCGTGAAGGTGGACGTACCGTTGGTTCTGGTGTAGTCGCAAAGGTTCTCGCATAATTCTAAAAGTTTTATACCCTCTCCAGGATTTCCTGGAGAGTCATAAAATTTTTAACTTTTTCCTTAAAATCCATGACAGCAAAAAAATCAGAGAAATCAACAAATAAGATTCGTATCATTATCAAGGCTTTTGAGCATAAACTCGTCGATGAGGCTGTCACTAAAATTGTCGCGACTGCAAAAGATAGTGGTGCTGTCGTCATCGGGCCAGTACCTCTTCCTACGAAGATAGAGAAGATCACGCTGAATCGTTCGACATTTGTCAATAAGAATGCTCGTGAACAATTTGAGATTCGTCGTCATAAAAGACTTCTCGACGTACTCGATCCTACTCCTAAGACACTAGAACTCCTCCAAGGGATAAATATCCCTGCATGAGTCTGAGTCGAAATCAAAGTTATGTAACTCCAGATTATAGGTTCGAGATTACAGATTCTAGAAATAGAACTGGCTCTGATCTAAAATCTAAAATCTAAAATCTAAAATCTTATTATTATGTCACGTGTTTGTCAGCTTACCGGAAAAAAAACATCAGTTGGAAATAAAGTTTCTCATTCTTGCCGTCATACAAAACGAAAGTTTTTCGTGAATCTTTTTTGGAGAAATATAAAAGATCCTGATACTGGACTTTCTCTCAGACTTCGACTCTCAGCAAAAGCTATAAAGACCCTTAAAAAGAAAGGAATACTCTAATAGAAATTAGGATTTAGGACTTAGAACTTAGAAATTTTTCTCCTAAGATCTAAACCCTAAGATCTAAATTCTACCCCTTGCCCGGGTGGTGGAATGGTAGACACGGAGGACTTAAAATCCTCTTCCTTCGGGAGTATGGGTTCAATTCCCATCCTGGGCACCACAAAAAACTTACAGTTTATACTTCAAAATTTAAAATTATGCTCAAGATTCGTCTTTCCCGCGTCGGTCGAAAACATGTCGTAAAATACCGTGTTGTTCTCACTGATCACCGTCAGAGTGCTAAGCATGGATTTATAAAAGTTCTTGGATCATATGATCCACATACTAAGGCTCTAGAAATGGATTTTGCGACAGCAGAAAGTTATATCAAAAATGGCGCACAATACTCAGAGACTCTCGCAAAGATTGTTGCGAAGAAATAATTTTTTAAGATCCGCTTCTACAGCGGATTTTTTATCTTTTAATCTTTTATCTTATGGAAGCTCACGTATTTCTCCGTTCTATCGTCGAATCGCTCGTAGAGAATATCTCTGCTATCGAAATATCTGAGAAGCATGATGAGCTCGGTATCCTCGTCTCCCTGAAAGTAGATCCATGTGATATGGGCTCTATCATAGGGAGAGGTGGCAAGACGATCGATGCTATCCGTACAGTACTTCGAGTTTTCGGCTCAAAATCAGGAACGCGAGTGAATCTTCGTATGATTGAGGACAAGCCAATAGGATAGTTGGCCTTTTTGCAATACTCACTCAAAATTACTTTACTTTCAAGTATTTTTCTCTATTATTCTTTCAGCTCTCTCGAGCATCGACTTATGAATCCATTTCAGGAACATCCTTTTGAAGATATACTCCGTGTTGGCGTCGCTCTCGTAGTACTTTTCTCTGGAGTTATCGCGGTACTCTATAGTATATGGGGATGATTTCTTCTTATCACTTCATGAGGGACAGAAGAGAAGATAAAACCAGCAGTAAACCATATCAGACATGCTCTTCTTGGATTATTAGCTCTTATTATTATTATTTTCGTCGCACCAAAAGTTCTCGATTTTTTCGGACTTCCTTACGCTGATGCTATCCGTCCTACACGGATCTTCCAGACGATAAAAGAACTTTCTTATACAGTATTTGGATCGACATCATCAGGTACTGATAATGTTTTTGCTCCCGAATGAAACTCTGATAGCCTTCCTGCTGACTTTTCTGACCTCTAATCATTCTCTTATGGATTTCTCTTTTGCACCGACTGCTCATGCTGCTGCGACTCTCGCTGACGTAAGTAGTAACTATACTGCTGGTAATATGATCACTACAGGAGTCGCAATCGTCGTCCTTGTCGCTATTATCTGTGCTGTCCTCTTCATCGTCTGGTGAGGAGTCATGCTGATACTCTCTGGAGGAAAGGACGAGAAAGTGAAGCCTGCGATCAACTCGATCCGCTACTCAGTCATCGGACTCATCGTGATCGTGATAGCGCTCTTCATCGCTCCGAAGATCGTCGAATTTATGGGGCTTGAAAATATGAAACAGTACCTCGGCCCTGATGTTATATTTAAGGCTATAAAAGATATCGCTAATAGTATATTTAGTGGAGGAGCCAGTAGCTCTACGTATACGATCGATTCACCATCTACTTCAGGTACAGATTTTACAGATCTCTAACAGTATATTTTTTCTCGATTTTTCCCAAAAACCCTGCTTGCAAAAAGCAGGGTTTTTCTTATACTGGAGAGGAATTTACCCCTCTTTTTTATGTCAGAAAATACACCACTCGAGACTCCAGAAACTGATGACATCGTTCCTGAAACTCCTGTAAATCCCGTCATGCAGGGAATGAGCTATGACTGAGATCAAAATCGAAATATCGTCGATGAGATGGAGACCTGCTACCTCGACTATGCCATGAGCGTGATCGTCTCACGAGCACTTCCTGATATCCGAGATGGGCTCAAGCCAGTACATAGGCGTATCCTCTATGCTATGTATGATGGGGGAGTACGCGCCACAGGAAAGCATCGTAAGTCTGCTCGTGTCGTCGGAGACGTCCTCGGTAAATATCATCCACATGGAGATAGCTCCGTCTATGAAGCGATGGTACGTATGGCACAGGATTTCTCACTCAGATATCCGCTCGTCGACTGACAGGGAAACTTCGGATCTATGGATGGAGATAGTGCTGCAGCGATGCGATATACCGAAGTGAAGATGGCTCGACTCGGGGAAGCGATGCTCGCGGATATCGATAAAGATACGGTCGACTGGAGAGATAACTATGACGCCTCTACGAAGGAGCCCTCTGTCCTTCCCACTCGTATACCAAATCTGCTTCTCAACTGAGTCATGGGTATCGCTGTCGGTATGGCGACCAATATCCCTCCACATAACCTCGGAGAACTCGTCGATGCCCTCATCTTCATGCTTCGTCATGAGGATCCAGAGTCGATCTCGATCGAGGACCTCATGCAGTTTATCCAAGGGCCGGACTTTCCTACAGGAGGGATTATCTATAATAAAAAGGATATCTTCGAGGCATACGCACGTGGTCGTGGATCTGTCATTATGCGTGGACGTGCCGGGATCGAAGAGATGAAAAATGGTCGTGACGCTATCATCATCACAGAGGTACCGTACCAGATGAATAAAAAAGACTTCGTAGAAAAACTCGCTGACCTCGTCCTCGATAAGGTCATCATCGGTATCGCGGAACTTCGCGACGAGTCCAACAAAGATGGAGTCCGTGTCGTCATCGAGCTCAAGCGTGATGCTTTCCCGAAAAAAGTCCTCAATCAAATCTATAAGCTGACTTCTCTTCAGACAAGTTTTTCATTTAATATGATTGCTCTTACCGGTCGTGGTCTCCAACCAAAACTCTTCAACCTCCGTGAGATGCTCGCTGAGTTCATCGCGCATCGTGATGAAGTGATCGTCCGTCGTACTCGCTATGATCTCGCAGTAGCAGAGGCACGGGCCCACATCCTCGAAGGACTCAAGATCGCTCTGGATAATATAGATGCCGTGATACAGACGATAAAAGCCTCTAAGACGAGAGAAGAAGCACATAGTGCTCTCATGCAAAAATTTGCTTTAAGTGAAAAACAGTCGACAGCAATCCTCGAAATGCAGCTCCAGAAGCTGGCATGACTGGAAAGACAAAAAATAGAAGATGAGCTCGCTGAGAAGCATGCCCTCATCATCGACCTTCAGGATATCCTCGCGAATCCTACTCGTGTGAAGACGATCATCGGAGAAGAGCTCGTCGATCTCAAAGACAAACATGGTGATCCACGTCGTACGGAGGTCCATGCTGGTGCGATCGGAGAATTTAACCCGACAGATACTATCCCAAATGAAGATGTCGTCGTGACCTTCTCAAAAAACGGATATATCAAGCGTGTGAAAGCCTCAAGTTTCCGTGCTCAGCGCCGAGGAGGAAAGGGGATCACGACTGCCGTGAAGGATGAAGATGAGATCGCCAGTATCCTCTCAACCAAAAATCATAATATCCTCCTCTTCTTCACGAATACTGGTCGAGTCTTCCGCCTGCCGACATACGAGATCCCAGAGATGCAGCGTACCGCGAAGGGACAGCCGATTGTCCAGTCATTTGCTCTTGCGAAAGATGAGAGTGTCTCTGCGATACTCGATCTCACGAACACTACAGGGAAACACCTCTTCCTCATTTCTGCTATGGGAGTCGTGAAGCGTATCGATATGAGTGAGATCGCGAATATCCGTGCGAGTGGACTCATCGTGATGAAACCACATGATGGAGATACTCTACGTTGGGTACGTATCACTGACGGTACAGATAATATCCTCATGGTCTCTCGTGGAGGAAAAGCTATCCAGTTCGCCGAGACCGATGTCCGTGTCATGGGACGTGCAGCTGCTGGAGTCCGAGGGATGAAGGTCGCTAAGGGAGACTCACTCATCGAAGGATGTGTCGCAGGAAAGGAAGTAAAATATGTATTCACCGTCGGAGAAAATGGTATGGGGAAAATCTCCGCCCTCGATGACTATCGTGAACAGGGACGAGGAGGAAGTGGAGTGAAAGTCGGTGCGACCACAGAAAAGACAGGTCATGTCATCGGAGCATTTACCCTCACGCCAGAGCAGAAAAAAGATGGCTCTGTGATACTCATTTCGAAAGATGGGCAGACGGTCCGAGTCCCTCTTGCGGATATCCGCATTACGGGTCGTACGACTCAGGGAGTGATCCTCGCGAAGCTCAAAAATACTAAAGATGCATTCCAGAGTGCGACAGTAGTAGACAAGCATGAAGAAGAGGAAGACTCATGAGAAGAGGTTCAACCTTCTGGAGAAGTAATATAATCCTCCTACAAAAAATTCCCTCACGAAAGTGGGGGATTTTTTAAATTATTTACTATTTTTTGTCAATTAGAAATCGTGTTTCAATCTGCTCGTATTTGACTAAAATCTAAGAGAAGAGTATCTTAGGGAGAGAATCTTCATTTTTATCTCATAGGTCTTATGAAAAAATATCACATATACTCTTCTTGGAAATACCTCACTCTTGGGGCATTTTCTCTTGCTTCTCTTATAATAGGTGCTCTCTACGTGATGGCTGCAGGATGACCCCTTGGATATACATACTGTATAGATGAAGGATGAAACTGTGCTCTCTGATGATCTACGGAAGTCGTGTATGGTGCCAATGGATACTTTCTCTATCAGACAGTGGGTATAGGAACGAGTTCTATACGATGTACAAATAGCACTTTTTGAAATGATCCGATATCTGGAGTCCTGAAATCCTGCTATAAGAAAGTAAGTATCGCAATTGTCGTAGCCAATCTCCCCTGGCTGAACTCACGATGAGTTGCTATTACTGAGAGTCAAAATGACGGATTCGCCATAGCCCGATGAACGTCAAAAGATATTACTGTACATAGTGAATGTAAAAAGGTGACAGCTCCAGGTGGGGTGAATATATTTGTTCCGACGCGAGATAATACACTCGAGTGGAAAGCATTCAAGGATAATGCACCAGGAAATATATGAGTAGTACTCGGGAACTGTGCTGGAGGACCTCCGAGCTGTAATAATAATGGCATCAGAGATAATGGTGAGACAGGAGTCGATTGTGGTGGTGGGAACTGTGGAGCGTGTGGAATACCGCCAGCCTGTAATATGAGCTCTCCGGGATACTGTAGTCCTGGAAGTATAGTCAATGATAATGGTCTCACTGCACCAGGAACTACTCGTCGCTGGATGTGTAGTGGAACGAGCACTACTGTAGTCTGTAACTATACCAACCCTG
>JANMHM010000013.1:0-7915 GCA_031375155.1 Candidatus Altimarinota bacterium | reverse complement strand
CCCTCGAAGAGTATATCGAGAAATTTTTCTACCTTATCTCCTCAGAGCACTCACCCTTGCATATCAGGATCTATCAGAGAAAGATACTCCATATCAGCCATGATTTTCTCCATTTCATGAGAATTTTTTCCTATGGCGAGGAGTGCACCAACTATAGATCACATACTCGTGCCAGCGATAGCTATCGGTCGCATACCCATCTCTTCGAGCCTCCTGATCACACCTATATGTGCGAGTCCTCGAGCTCACCCACCACCGAGTGCGAGGGAAAATGTATGAATCATCATTGTATGGCTAAAAATCTATTTTTTCTATATTGACTCGGTTTTGCTTTGCTGGAGTATAGTCAGTGAGGATTTTGTATCCTCCGAAAATAGCTATGAGAAGTACGACGATGAGATATATCTTCAGCACTATGGACAGATACTTCGAATAATCCTTAAACCCTCCGATATGCATGACTACGATAGAAATAAAAGCAAAAAGGATAATGAGTATGAGTATGTACACACCAAAGAAGATGACATTCATAGAGCGAGTAGATAGGTATATAAGAAGAGTATCTATTTTCGTCTGAAATGCAAAAAAATAGACGAACTTGCGAGTCGTCTATTTTTATTTAGGGATTTTCTAGAGTCCGACCAGTGCTTCGGCTTCGTCTACTTCTTTTTTACTCGCTTCTTTTACCTTTGTGAGTCCTCCTCCTCTCGATGGAGTTTCTTTTTTCGGAGTCTCTTCGAGAAGAGTATCGAGAGATCGTTCTTTTTCGAGGATTTTTCGCATTCGTAGAGTATGATCCTTTTCTTTATCCATGATTTCTGCCTCAGCATATGCTTGTTTCTCGAGATCCGTATAACGATCCTTTTCTTTTCCATATCACAGAGCCTCTTCGATCTTTGCATCATGTTTCATATCGATCTTATCGACCATGAGCGTGATGCTTTCGAGTGATTTTTCGATAAATTCTTTTGGAGAGGAGAATACATCTCCTTCCGTAGTATTTATGGGAGTGATTTCTACGGGAACTTCTGTCACTGTTTCTGGAATAGCAAAAGATATTCACTCTGAAGATATTTCCATTTTTGACTCATCTTTCACTACTGGAGTAGTACTCGTGATCTGACTAAAAAGGTCATCAGTCGATCACTTATCTGATGCTACTACTGGTGTCTCTACGACAACAGAGGGGACAGAAAAATTATCCGTCGCCACAGAAGGAGTCAGAGAAGATGGCTCAGTCATGAAGGAAATGGGCGTACTCATCGCCGTGACTATCGGTGTTTCCACGAGAGGCTCTGGAGTACCTCATACGAGGATTGATGCACTATCATTCTCTGCGTAGATAGTGGGCTCTGCTGGACTCGCATTCTGAGCATCGACTGTGATTTGTTCTGATTTTGGTCAGAAGATCGTGGTAGCTTCAGATTTTTCTATGACGAATTTTGGCATCGGTGCCACTACAGTCGTATCATCAGCTGGTGGCTGACCGCCACCTGTAGTTCACATCGTAGATGCCAGAGGATCAGCTGGAGGTGTAGGCTTTTTGAGAAGATCATCGAAGAGTCACATAGGAGAAAAGATTAAAAAGTAACTAAAAATATTCTAGCACTCTTTTTTTTAAATTGCAAATTTTGAAGCTTTTTTCTTTTTCGACTAGCAAAACCCCTATTTTTCTATACACTCTCATTCATGTCTTTTGTCCACCTTCATACGCATACTCACTATACTTTCCAGAAAGCTCTCGCTACTCCAGAGCGTCTCGCCAAGCGTGCGAAAGAGCTTGGTCAGACGGCTATAGCGATCACGGATGCTGGGAATATGTATGGAGCTTTTGAGTTCTATGAGGCATGTCGTGCTGAGGGGATAAAGCCGATCATCGGAGTCGAGTTCCAGCTCTCGAAAAAATGAAGATCTAATCGTGATAAAGATAATGAGATATATGAGATCGTCCTCCTTGCGAAAAATCTCGTCTGATATAAAAATCTCATCGAGCTCGTCACCCTTGCTCACTGTGAGGGCTACTACTATGGCCGAGCACGTATCGACTTCGAGATCCTCGAAAAATATCATGATGGACTCATCGCTCTCTCAGGCTCTCTCTACGGGGAGATCGCTCAGATGATATCGACAGGACGAGAAGAACCTCTTATCTGTGAGCGTATCGACTACTATAGAGAACTCTTTGGGTCAGATCACTACTATCTGGAGATCGAAGAGCATCCTGATAAGCCACTTCAAGGGAATATCAATGCAAAAATCATAGAACTTTCAAAAAAATATGGATATGACTATGTCGGGACCAATAATAGCTCCTATGTCACTCTCGATGATGCCTCAGTCCAAGATATGATGTCAGCAGTATCAGATGGTCGGGCTCTCGATGATCCAGACAGACCGACGCTGATGAATGGCGACTACTCACTACGATCCTCCTGTGAGATGGAAGAGGTATTTATCTATGCACCTCGTGCCTATGAGAATAGTGCGAAGATCGCAGATATGATAGACCTTACTATCGATATCTGAGGATATAAGATACCAAAATTTCCTCTCTCTCCAGAACAAAACAATGAGTATACTCGATATAAAAATGAAGTATGAGAAAAGAATATGAGTAAAGATGAGAAACTGCTTCTCATGAATACAGAAGAGTGGTTTTTGCGAAAAATCTGTATCGAATGACTTAATTTTCGGTATGACTTCTGACTTGATGTCACTATGCAGGATATACTTCTCCATAAAACAGAAATACCAGTTTCAGTAAAAAAACTCTCTGATATGAGTCTCGAAGAGCTTCATATTCTCGCAGAGTCTCACTATCCAGAAAGGAAAAAAAACTATATCGCGAATATAAGCGATAAAGAAAAATCTATACTTGAGCGTCTCGAATACGAGCTCATGGTCGTCGATCTTATGGGATTCAATGGATATTTTTGTATCGTGGCGGACTTCATCTGATATGGAAAAAATAATGGAATCCCTGTATGACCCGGACGATGATCTGCAGCATGAGCGATACTCGCCTATCTATCAGGTATCACTGATATCGATCCACTGAAGTATGGACTTCTTTTTGAGCGATTTCTCAATCCCTCTCGCGTAACTATGCCAGATATCGATGTCGACTTTTCTGATGAGTGACGAGACCGAGTCCTCACTTATGTTCGTGAGAAATATGGCTCTAATCATGTTGCTCAGGTGTGTACATTTGGTACCCTTGCGGCTCGTGCTGCAGTGAAGGACGCTGGACGTGCTCTCTCTGTTCCATTTTCTGAGATGAACCAGTTTGCTAAGCTCATCCCTGCGCGTCCTGGTATCACGCTCACTCAAGCGCTCGAGGAAGCAGTAGAATTTCGATCGGCATATGACTCAGATGAAAAATATAAAAAAATCATAGATACTGCCCTGAAGATGGAGGGTACTGTACGTCAGCTCTGAGTCCATGCTTGTGCTGTGATCATCGCTCCAGAGCCGATGATACACTTTTGCCCGCTCCAGCCACCACCGAAAGATCCAGACTCTATCGTGACACAGTTCTCCGCCTGACCACTCGAGGCTCTCTGACTTCTGAAGATGGACTTTCTCTGACTGCGGAATCTCTCTATCCTCGATCGCGCGAAAGTCATCGTAGAAAGTGTCCATGGTATATCTGTAGATCTCCTCAAGATCGACTATGAAGATCAGAAAGTCCTCGCACTCTTCGGAGAGTGAGATATGACATGAGTATTCCAGTTCGAGTCCCCTGGAATGCGAAGGTATCTCAAGGAACTCAAACCCTCCTCTTTCGAAGATCTCATCGCTATGGTATCACTCTATCGTCCTGGTCCTATGGGGTATATCCCAGAGTTTATCGATAGGAAATTCGGACGTAAAACAGTCGAGTATCCACATCCTTCTCTCGAAGCTATCTTGAAACCTACATATGGTATCGCGGTTTATCAGGAACAGATAATGCAGCTCGTACAGGCATTTGCTGGATTTTCTCTCGGAGAGGCAGACATCCTTAGGCGTGCTATCGGAAAAAAGAAACATGAGCTCCTTATGGAGCAACGAGGGAAATTTATCGATGCTGCATATAAAGGTGGACACAAAGAGGATCTCGCTATATATATATTCGATGAGATTATCGAGCCATTTGCTGGATATGGATTCAATAAATCTCACGCAGCATGCTATGCTATGATCGCCTACCAGACGGCTCATATGAAGACGTATTATCCGACAGAGTTCATGTGTGCGATGATGACATCAGATGAGGAAGATACTGATCGTATCCGACTCGAGATCGAAGAAGCAAAAGAAAAAGGGATCAAAATCCTCCCTCCTGATATCAATGAATCTGGAAAACACTTTACCTTCATCGACGCTCATACTATCCGTTTTTGACTCAAGGCCATCAAGTGACTCGGTGAGTGACCGATCGACACGATCAGAAAGGCCGTCGAAGAGATACCATTTTCCTCACTCTATGACTTCATCGAACGGACAGGAGGAGATGTGATCAATAAAAAATCTCTCGAATCACTCATATATTCTGGAGGTCTCGATCGCTATGGAGAACGAGGAAGTCTCCTCGCATCAGTACTGAAGATGAGCGCATATCAAAAAGAAATAGAGTCTAAACGCGAAACATCGCAAATGTGACTTTTTGACTCTGGAGATACACATATATGAGGTGTGCATTTCGAACTCGTGAAGACTGAGCCGCTCTCTTTCGAAGCTGTCATGAAGTGAGAGAAGGCGATGATCGGCTATCCTGTCTCAGGGCACCCTCTCGATGGTATCGAAGACTTTATCAGGCAAAAGTCGAAAAATCTCGGTGTCATCCTCGACTGGATCCGTGATGCTCGAGAAAGTATCATCACCCTTCCTCCCGCTCAAGTCGAAGCGATAGTAATCCTCGAAAAAGATGGTTGAGACCCAGAGACTGCTACTCCTGAGGACTGAGACGCTCCTGAGTATATACAGTGAGATATACTCCCTCTTCTTCCGAGTGAAGAGAGTGTAGATTCAGTTATCCCACTCGAAAAAGAATTCGAAGAAACGATCTATGCTCAGCTGATCGGAGTAGTCAGCAATGTCCGGAAAATCCAGACAAAATCCTGAGGCATGATGATGGTTGCTACAGTCGAATCAGTAGGATTCGATTTCCGAGTCGTGATATTTCCGAAAGAGTATGAGAAATATGAGTCCAAAATAGAAGAAGATATGATCGTCGTAGTCGATGGTCGGATCAAATTCGATCGGGAATCTGGAGAAGTGAGCATATTTCCGTCTGTAGGATTCGGGAAAAAACGTATGGAAAGTGATGGTGCGGTCAAGTGTTTCTCGATCTCGGCTTTTCGAGAGATGGCACTCTCGAACGTACAATTCACAGTACCGAAAGATGAGAAAAAAGAGAAAATAGAGCTTCCTTTCCTGCAGCCATCTGACGCTCCCCTCGCTTCCTCATCAGTCTATACTATAGATATCCCATCGTTCTGGTCCAAAGAGGATCTCCTCGATCTCAGAGACTACCTCGAGAAAGCAGAGATAGGACTTACGCCTGTATGGATACGAATCCACGGTCTCGAGAAAGATACGAAGTTCTCTGTAGCATCACTTCCCGATCTTGAACTGTGGCTCGGAAAGAAGGGGGCGTAAAAAATCCTCTCTCAAGCAACTTGAGAGAGGATTTTGAATTTATACAGCTTGCGTGAGAAGATACCCTACTTCAATTCAGAATCTTGCTGATAATGCTTTAGCAACAGGTGTGTAAATAACATTTGTAGTATTTATTGCTGCTTGATTATTTAAAGTAACTCGTTCATCGTTAGGTTGATCTTTCGATTCTTTTACCTGATTCCTGTAGTGTTGCTTTCCTGAGTGATCAGCTATAACAATTCGACTAATATTTGCAGGAGTATCTTTTAAAAGCTCATAGAGACTCTTTCAAAGCAAATCATCTTCATATGTATATTCTTGTCAGTTTATTATTATTTTTTTGAGAGACATATTTCTAAGAGAGTCTAGTTCGAGCTCATCTCAGAGGATAGTACCATCTCACTCTATTTTTCCGTCTGCGTTGAGTCGTCCGATCTGTGCATATGTATCAAATGTAACTTCTTGAACTTTTTCCACCATTTCGCGAATCTGAGTTCTTTTATTAGTAAATCATTCTATGGCTGTCCGAACTTCATCATGAGCTATTGCTCATCATTTATTTGGATGAGTTACGACACTATAGTTCAATTCTTTTCCATTCTTAGAGTGAGTGAGCCGTGGCATTCCATCAGGTCGAAGGAGTGGTTTAAAGTCATCGTCGAGCACGAGAAAAGGATCATGTACAAGTTTCTCTTTTTCATCTGTCGCATCGAGATCCTCTACAGACCACTTGAGACATGCCTCGTAAATAATCTCATCATAACGATCTCATGTTTGGTATTTATTTCCAGGATTTCTCTTCATCCAACTATTTCATTCGACGTTATATCTTCTCCATATGATTTCGAAAGGCATCATATCGAGAGGCATTTCTATCGTTGTGTTGGCGTTGAGTATACCTCTATGACTTGTTTTTATCCCAGCAGCTTCAAGTCTTCTAAAGAGAAGAGCGCTTGAGTAAGCGCTTGCTTTTCATTTCTCTCCTGAAATACCAGTAAATGCAGGGTCATCAAATGCTGTAATAACTCATTTATGCTCTAGAGCCAAATTTCCTCCTGGCAATGTGTATACTTGTTTTGTTTTTCAGAAATTAATTTGGTCTCATCGAAAAATTTGAGTATCGAATGGTTTTCAGTAAGTATCTATTATAGAAAGAGTCATAAAAGAAAAATTGAAAAATTAAGAGTATATTTGATTACCGAGTTTGTTGTTTTACGAGAGCCGTATCTTTGTCTCTGACAGCTCATGGAGCATGAGCAAGTCATTCTCGGTGTTCTTTGAGTGCGTTTCGTACCTTTTCGTTATATGTCCCTACTAGCTTGGCTGCGAAGAGTATAGCATTCGTTGGATTCACTTTATCTGCTAGATTGGTACCCATAGAGAGTCCAGGAGTGACGAGAGTATTGAGCATAATTATACCCGTTCTTCTTGCATTCTTTATGGTTCGGAAATCACTGTCGAGAGCTGTTGGTATTGTCGGTATGATTATTGGTATCTTTGTTCAGAAATTCCTCGTCTCTCTGAGCATATCTTTCGATACCCTTTTAGGTTTCTTCCTCCCATGTTTTACCTTAGTATCATTGATCGCATAAGGATAGATACCTATCGCATTGCCTTCAAGTGTACGAGAGATTTTGAGTTTGAGCTGATCGATGAGCTGTAGGTGTGCTGATTCTAGATGAATAGACTGATCGATAAATATGATTTCTCACTGAGTTTCTCAGCTCGATATCCTCGATACACTATTATCATATATATTCTTAGCCATTTCTACTATGACTCACTGATCTGCAGACACGCCATTCGGGATGCCAGGAGGCATGTGTCTCATCGATGCATCACTATCGAATTGTCCAAGAGTCGTTCCTTTCACGGAATATCCGTTCACAGGAGTTTCCGTCTCAGATGCAGTCATCCCAGCAATATGAGCCGATCCTCATGCACAAGCAATAGACGTCACCACACTCAATCTCTCTATGAGTTCGAAATCACTATCTTCATATATCATATTATCTTTTTCATTTGCACAAAGAAGGGGTACTTCTGGAAAAGCTCGAGCTATTTCTGCCATTGCTTCTGGTGTACGATGAGCCGAGGCGATCCTCACGAGTACTGGATGATCCCTGAGTCACTCGAGTATTTCACTGATTTTCGAAAAATCTGAGTCACTTCCGACGCGGACTTCTATGATAGGGAGTTTTTCTCATTTTGGAAGTTTGTTCACTCTCTCGCGGAGAGAGATTTTTGGAGTAGGAATGTCGAATGAGCGAGA
>JANMHM010000056.1:0-12400 GCA_031375155.1 Candidatus Altimarinota bacterium | reverse complement strand
AAATAGTGTAACGTACACTCCATATCCTTCTTTCTCGAGATCAGCCACAGGAATGAATCGGAATGCTGCCGAGTTCATACAGTAGCGGACATAGCCATATTCTTTCGGTCCGTCCATAAAGAGGTGTCCGAGGTGAGAGTTCGCCTTTCGGCTACGTATCTCGACCCGCTCTTCAGCGATACTCCTATCTTTCACCTTTCTTATAGCGAAAGCTTTTATAGGCTTCGAGAATGTCGGCCAGCCCGTACCACTATCATACTTATCTTTCGAAGAAAACAAGGGAGTTCCATCTACGATATCGACATATATCCCATCTGCGTGATTATCCCAGTAGGCGTTATCAAAAGGATTTTCTGTAGCTGATTCCTGAGTGACGAGATATTGTACGTTGGTTAATGTCTTTCGAAGAAGTGCTTTCTTGGCTGGAGTCTGTGGTGCTGCGGATACGAGAGTAAGAGTTGAAAGCACTAGAGCTGTAATAACAGTCAGAATAAGGGGAGTACGAATAGAGAGTAACATAGAAAGTATGATTAAGAAAAATAGGGAACTAGTTTTTTGTCGTAAAGAGTGCGACATACTGTCAGTATCACTCTTTCTCGAGATCAGCTACAGGGACAAATCGGAGAGCTGCAGAGTTCATACAGTATCTCTTTCCTCCTCGATCTGCTGGACCATCATCGAAGACATGGCCTATATGCGAGTTGGAGAAGGCACCCCGAACTTCTGTACGAGCAGAGAAGAGGGTATTATCTTCATGGAGAGAGATATTTTTTTCTGAAATAGGTCGAGTGAAGCTGGGCCAGCCAGTGCCACTATCGAACTTATCTTTCGAGGAGTACAGTGGTGTGCCATCTACAATATCTACATATATACCCTCTTCCTTATTATCATTATATTCATTGGCAAATGGTTTTTCTGTCGCTCCTTCCTGAGTGACTTTGTACTGAATAGGAGTGAGTCTGGCTCTGAGCTCAGCATCAGTAGGAAGGACTTTCCCTGTAGTATTCATTTTTTCTCAACTCGTCACATAGCGATAGTCATCTCACCATATTTTCATCTGATATTCAGGTCTTCCAGATCCAGAAGTATAGAGTTTATAGTGGAGAGAGTTGAGCTTATAGTAGTTCTGGTGGTAGTCCTCCGCAGGGTAGAATGTCGTAAATGGAATGATCGGAGTGACCAGTTTCACGCCACTGCCAAATCTTCCTGATGCTTCAAGTGCTGATTTTGAAGCTTCAGCGATGTTTTTCTCTTCTTCATTTTGATACCAGATCGCAGAAGTATACTGTGGACCACGATCGACATACTGCCCTCCATCATCTATAGGATTCGCTGTTCGCCAGAATATCTCGACGAGATCCGCATAGTCGATGATGTTGGCATCGTAGATGACCTCGACTGACTCTCTATGTCCTGTCTCCTGTCGACCCACTTGCTCATATGTCGGATTCGCTTCTTTCCCTCCTGCATATCCACTTACCGCGTCGATGACGCCTGGATAGTGCTCGAAGCTCGACTCTGCACACCAGAAGCACCCTGCAGCAAAATACGCCTTGTGATACTGCGTGCTTCCACTGCCCGTATCGACGATGACAGCACGTGGAGGCGGAGCATAGTATGCTCGGATATGTGGCCACTTCCACCAGAGAAGCGATCCGAGAAGGAGGATGATGAGAATGGGGAGTGAGTATCGCATATGAGAAATGCTAGGAAATAGAATCTATGAAAAGAGTATAGCAAAATGAGATTAAGGCAAGATTAAGAGACAAAAAAATACCCCGAAGTGGGATATTTTTTAGCAAAGAATATTTCTAATCTTGTTTTCTTAATGTAGCATAGAGGCTCTCGAGAGTTTCAGGTTTCATCTTATATTTACTTCAGACCTCTTGTCGAACTATCCAGTTATTAGGTCAAAAATCTTTTACATCCTCTATATCCTTCCCTATTCTTTCTGGGTATATCTGAAGCCAAAGATTATTATTTTGATCAGGTTTATTTGAGAGCTTGATACAGATACAGTCGGGATTTGTTAGATTACCATGAGCATTCATCATTCCTCGAGGCCATGAAGCAAAAAAATTCGGATTTTCTTGTGCTCTTTTTATAAAAAAGTTGCTCATATCTTCAAAAGAAAATGGCGCTTCAGGATCTATTCGTGCAAGTTTCAGTCTCGCCATAATAGCTCGAGTAGTTTGTGTCAAGGTATCAGTAGCTGATACGTCAGAATTACCAGCTTCTGGGAGAGAGGCTTGAGTAGGCACTAAAGTCATAAAAAATGAAAAGAAAATATATATGTATATTACTATAAGAATATATTTCTGTCAATATTTTTTTCTAAAATATCACATGAATCCCTATGCTCGATAAATTTTCTATAATTCCCTAGTTCAAGACTTCGCTCACACTTCTCGCTCCGATTTTTTTGGATTTCTCAGTACCATCACTATTGAGTACTACTGTAGTGTGTTGTGTGACGACTCGGTATTTCTTCTTGAGACTATCTGATGTATCGTAGTCGACCTTCACGATGAGGGTATCCGCAGGTATAGAAACGAGGCCTGCACTGATAGCACTATCGAGAGATCGGCAAGTAGGACACCATGCGGCATGGAAAAATAATACTACTTTCTGTCCATTCGAGAGTGCTTCTTTCACTTTTGCTTCATCATAGTTCATATAACCAGTAAATTCCATCATCTTTTCTCCTTCTTTCGCCATCATAGTATCTTCAGGCTTCGCCATAGATTCTGTCTTCAGAATCTCTTCTTTTTTCATAGAGTCCATCTCCATATTTTTTTCTTCCTTCATCATTGTATCAGAGCCTGACATCATCACTTCTTTTTTCATTTCATCTGCTTTCATTTTTTCCTCCTTAATCATGGTATCTGGAGTCATCTGTTTCTCAGGAGTGACTGGGGCTGTACAGCTCACGAGGAGAGTAAGCATGGAAAGGAGAACGAGTATTTTCATAGTAAAAAATAAATGGTAAATGGAAAAATTTCCAGAAAGGGAACATGTGTTCCCTTCACTGCAAATCTCTACTCAGATAAAAGATACTCTACGACATCGTCATGCTTCTGATAGTCTCATTCACCGAAGTGCATATGTCGAACCTTTCCATTTTTATCTATGAAGTAGAGAGCTGGCCAATACTGGTTCTCATACGCTCTCCAGGTAGAGAAATCATTATCGAGCGCAACTGGGTAGGTGATTCCTGCTTTTTTCACAGCAGAGAGGACATTCTCATATTTCTGCTCATAGGAAAACTCTGGCGCGTGGACTCATATGACTATAAAGCCTCGATCCTTATACTTCTTATAGAGAGCCTTGATATAGGGTGTCGTCGCCTGACAGTTCGAGCATCCGAATGTCCAGAAGTCGATGAGTACTACCTTCCCTCGAAGAGATGCGAGGGTAAGTGGCGATGAGTTGATCCAGTTCGAGAGTCCAGTGAGCTCTGGTGCACTATAAGGAGTCGAGATAGAGAAGTCTGGAATAGAAAGAGTAGGCTTCGGAGTGACCTCTGGCTTCGCAGTGATACGAGGAGGAGTGACTTCCTTTTTTTCTAGAGAAGTTTCTTTTGCTGTAGGCATACTTTGTGCTACCTCTTTTTTCTCTACAGGAAGTTGCTCGCTCGGGAGGACTTCTATAGCAGACGTCATCACAGGAGCGATCGGAGGAGGAAGAGTGGGTGATACTACTGGAGATTCCTTTCTCGGCATGAGTGTATCGAGAAGTGACTCTTCGAGTGATGATGGATTCCAGATATCGAGAGCTCTCGCTTCGATTTTCTTATCCAGACCGGTGATGATCGCGAGTCCGATAAGGAGAAATATGACTCCGAGAATCCGCTTGAACCATCATTTCTCATCTGCGACAGAGCGAAATCTTGCTATGATACTCCTTCCTCATACCGCGATGATCGTGAGCATGAGTGCGAGTCAGAGGGCATAGACGAGCGTATATCCGATACCAGAGATAAATGATACTGAGAATACCGTCGCGAGAAGGAGCGAGTATGTAGGAGAACACGTAGAAAATACAGGACCAAGTGCAGCTCCTGTCGCTATAGCTCTCATGACTGGAGAGCCGATATCCTGAGCTTTATCGAGAGAAATATTGGATCTTCCGAAACCAAGCTTCCCTCCTATCCATGACCACGCATGCGGAAATATATAGATGAGCCCCAGTGCGAGAAGGATACCCCCAGAGAGATACTTCCAAAATGATGATGGTATATCTATGAAGAGGATAGTCGCTTTCAGAAGGATCGTGAAGAGTACGATCGAGATCGCGAGTGAGAGTGTGACGAGATAGGGATACCACTTCTGCCTTTCGCTCAGTGATCCAGCGAGGACTATCGGGAGTACAGGAAGGACACAGGGTGCGAGGATCGTGAGGACTCATGCGAGAAATGAGGAAACGAAGAGTGTAAGCATAAAAATAGAATAATACAAAATGAATTTAATAATGTGAGGTTAAGTCCAGATTAAGATGTAAAAAATGCCCCGATATGGGACATTTTTTCTAAAACTTAATAAAGAAACTTGTTCCCTTTCCTTCAGTACTCTTCACGGAAAGTTGCATCTTATGGAGTTCTTCGATGATCTTCTTCGTGATAGAGAGTCATATGCCATATCACGTACTATTGGTACGAGCCTTATCTGCCTTATAGAGGCGGTCGAAGATATGGACGATATCAGATTTCGCGATACCGACACCCGTATCTCGGATTTCTATACCATCCTTGCGTACATATATATCTATACGTCCGACCGAGGGGGTGAATTTCTGTGCATTCGAGACGATATTCCCGATCGCAGTCATGAAGAGATCGGTATAGAGAACCCGCTTGACTTCTGTCTCGACATGCAGTACGACTCTCGAGTCAGTATTCCAATGAGCCTTTGCGAGGAGATTCCCCACATTGGTCATCTCACCTTCTCCGATATCATTTCGCGCGAAGAAAAGGAGAGCATCGACGACATGAGAGAGTTCTTTGAGTATAGATTTTGCGCGGGTAATACCTATATCTCGATTCTCTGGAGAGCTCGTGATATCGAGAGAGCTCTGGATTTCGAAGAGTTTATTTTTGATCTCATGGGCGATATCATCTGAGAATTGTTCGAGTCGCTCTGCCTCTTTATTGACCCGAGAGAAGAGCTCTTCGAGGGATCGCGCGAGGATGACGACTTCGTCCTTGATATTCCCATAGATGCCGACATGGTGATCGTCTGATTTCTCAGAGAGAGAGAACTTACGAGTGGCTTCGTTCATATTATAGATCGGACGCAGGATATATCCAGAGAAGGTATACCCCATGACGATGACGAGGATAAATCCTATGAGCGAAAGCCAGAGAGCTCGCTCGATCATCATATCACGAGCGAAGATGATATCCGTGATATCATCGACGGTCTTATAGGTGTAGCCATCTCACTTTGACTCGATACCCCAGTAGTAATCCCTTCCTCAAGCGGTAGTGATATAAGGATCAGAGAAAAACCACGAAGCAATACTTTCATGTTTCATGTTGTGGGTGAATATCCCTTGTTGGTATATCACGGTTCCGCTCGCATCAGAGACTTCGAGGTCGACGAACATTTTTTTGGCTTCTTCGAGGGTGAGCATCGAGTCCATACTCTGGTGCATGTATTCTGTCTTTTTCGTCTGCCATTCTCTATTCGCACTTTCGAATATGAGGACATTGAGAAGGACGATGAGGATACTCACGATGATCGCGAAAAGGGCGGTGATCTTGGTACGGGTAGTGAATGCCATAGTAGAGATTGGTAGGATAGTAATTGGTAGGATGGAGAAACCGAGAAAATAACCTTCGCCTATTCTTGATCTATAATATATCAGGAAAGCTTCACTGTTCTGATAAGCTCAGGAGAGAGTTTTTTGCGGAGGTGTGCGATGTGCACATTTACGGTTTCCAGGGTTTCTGGTGTCGGATCATACTCTCACCAGAGCTCTTCATAGAGAGACTCTCGTGATACGATCGTGCCTCGTTCTCGAAAGAGCATATCGAGGATAGCATACTCTTTCGGAGAGAGTTCGACAGGATTTTCGCCTTTCCAGACTCGTTTCGAGATGGTGTCTATACGGATATCGCCGATGGTATCAGTATTGGTTTTTTCTTTTTTTGCTCCTCCTCTTCTATGAAGGATATTCTCTATACGAAGTGCGAGTTCTTCGAGATCGAAGGGCTTCACGAGATAGTCATCGGCACCGAGAGAGAGTCATTCGATCTTATCTATCTGCTTCGAGAGAGCCGTGAGAAAAAGAAATGGGATATGGTTATTCCTCGCCTGGAGCATACGCACCAGAGAGAGTCCATCGATACGAGGCATGAGACGATCGATGATGAGGAAGTCATAGGACTCTCGTGCGATCATCTCAAATGCCTTTTCTCCATCGAGTGCATGGTCGACCTTGTATCACTTGGTCGTGAGATAGAGGACGATATTCTCTGCGATGATCTGGTTATCTTCGGCGATGAGGATTTTCATAGAGAAAGTGTTATGTGTTTTAGTATATGAAATATAATATATGGAACAATAGAAAATATAAGAGAACAAGATTAAGGACAGATTAAGAAATAAGGCAACCTACTTTTCTCGAAAAGGATGAAGTGTAGATTTGACAAGAGGGGGAGTAAAGATATACTCTTTTTAATATCATCTTACTCAGTTATAATATGCTTAAAAAATGATTACTTTTGATCATAACTCTGTGTTTTATCATACCTACTTCAATTTTTGCAAAAACAAGTATACTAAAAAATCTTTGATCTAGTTTTACTATTATCTCTGATAACATAAATAGTTGTATAGCCTATAAAGGAAAAGATCTCTGAATTTGTTTATCTGAAAAGACTCTAGAAAGCATACCAAAGTCCCAAATTCTACAAGGTATTTGCGATAAAGCTATAGGAGAAAAGTGGGATATAGTTTATGCTGATCTCTCATCTTCTGCTAAAAAAAGCTGTGCTCGTGAGTCTAATATTACACGTTTAATCGTAAAACATGAACGATATCTAAACTACTGATATGCTGTTCTGCAGAAGATAATGTATGAATGATGACTTTATGAATACTTATTCAGTACAAAATATGGAACTATCTATAGAATCCCAGAGGGTGAGTACTTACTAGAAATAAAAGTATGAAAAAGTGGTACTTATATTTTATCTGGATATCAAAGAGGATGAGGAGGATGAACAATACAACTTATTGATAAGTATACAGGTAAGATACGAACTATTTTTAGTGTTAGCGATGTAAATGAGCCCTATAGTGCTGGTATCGATACGAAAAGTTTTGATGTTATAGACTTCGAACTTCTACCAGAGAGAAAAATACAAATTAGACTCAGGGAAAGCACAATAGGCAGTACCCAAAATATAGTTATAAAAATTATAAAAATTTAGGTGAGTATTTTAAGAGAAGCCTAGTTTTAAAAACTCCTTCACTAACTGGAGAAAGTTTTTTAAAGGAAGTAATATCCTAGTAGACTTATGGTAATAGAGAAGATGTTTCACCCTTAATCTCTCGTTAACCTCAGAGTGTTAGACTCTTTTCGTGCGATTTGCACGGTCTTTTTATTCCTTATTTTTCTTTTTATGAAAATAGTACAAACAGTAGTTCCTCTCGTGCTTCTCGCCTCCCTCACAGTACTCGCAAGCTGTACCCAGTGAGTATCCGAGAAGACGACCCCTATGACGAAGACTCCAGATATGAAGATGGAAGTCGTTCCTCCTCCTATGCAAGATGGTGTCATGGTCGGTGGTGCTATGATGATCAAGTCTCGAGATATCGTAGATAATGCAGTACTCGCGAGCAATGTCACGACTCTCGTCGCTGCTGTGAAAGCTGCAGGACTCGTCGATACACTCAAGTCTGCAGGACCATTCACAGTATTTGGGCCGACGGATGCCGCATTCGCGAAACTCCCTGCAGGTACTGTAGAGACACTCGTAAAGCCTGAGAATAAGGCGTCTCTCGTCGATATCCTCACGTACCATGTAGTATCTGGAAGCTATAGGTCATCTGACCTCACTGACGGACTCGTCCTCACGACTGTCGAAGGAAAGAAGCTGACCTTTACGAAAGTAAATGGAAAGCTCATGATCAATGGAACTGCTATGGTAGAGACGGCTGATGTCATCTCCTCTAATGGAGTGACTCATGTCATCGATACTGTACTCCTTCCTCCTACGAAGTAGTCGATACCTTCAGAGAAAAAATCCCACCAAGTTGGTGGGATTTTTTATAACTAAAAAGAAATATACGTACTAACTCATCAAGCCTATAGACTATACCTTTGGGAATGAAGATAGCATATGGTAGAGCTTTGTGAAGAAAATAAGAAAAAGTTTTTCCTCCTTAATCTCTTCTTAATCTTCTCACGTTATATTGTTTTCGTGCGATTTGCACGGTTTTCTTATTTCTTACTTTTTTACTTTTTCTCTTATGAAAAAATTCGCTACCCTCGGGGTACTCGGAGCAATAGCTCTCTCCCCTTCACTCTTCGCTATGGAGAGTATGATGTCTGATAGTTCCATGATGATGAAGTCAGATACTATGATGAAATCTGATTCTATGAAAGTAGAAAACTCTATGTCGATGAAAGTCCAGAATGCGACAGTATTTGGCGTCGCTAAGAAATATGGTTATAACTGGAGACTCGATAGATATGCTCTTGCGAAAGCTGCTGGAATCACTAACTATCGTGGTACAGTTTCGCAGAATCTCATCATCAAGAAGTATCTCATATCTATGAATGGTACAAATGGTGGTGTCATGGTCGGTGGTGCTATGATGATCAAATCTCGAGATATCGTAGATAATGCTGTCCTTGCAAGTAATGTGACTACTGTAGTCGCTGCTGTGAAAGCTGCAGGTCTCGTCGATACGCTCAAGTCTGCAGGACCATTCACAGTTTTTGCTCCGAATAACTCAGCATTTGCTAAGCTTCCTGCTGGAACAGTAGAAACACTCGTGAAACCTGAGAATAAGGCGACTCTCGTCGATATCCTCACATATCATGTAGTATCGGGTCGATATACATCCGCTGATCTTACTAATGGACTCACGCTTACAACTGTAGAAGGGAAAACTCTCAAGTTCACGAAAGTAAACGGAAAGCTCATGATCAATGGATCAGCTATGGTAGAAACGGCTGATGTCATCTCCTCTAACGGAGTGACACATGTCATCGACACAGTGCTCCTTCCTCCGACAATGTAATCGGTATAAATAAGAAAAATCCCTCATGAAAATGGGGGATTTTTATTATACATAGCAATTTTTGGACTAAAAATAAACTATATGTTATCATATAACGTATATCCTATAATTATCCTAATTATGTCAGATGAGCTTATGGAGAAAGTCATCTTAAAAGAAGAAATGCCGAGGTATGAACTTTTCATACTTAAAAAAGGACTTGAAGAATTAAAGGCAGGGATGGATGCCTGTACTACATCATGTAATTCCAAAAGGGCTCTTTGAAAAAAGCATATGGATATCCTGATAAATACTCAAAATGAGTTAAATCAAAAAAGGTATACTATGAGGAGTGAATGAAGGTGGAAAGAATGAATAAATGAAGTGATCGAAAGATTTAAATGACTCCAGAAATCCATACCCTCATGATTCACAGTAAAAGAAATATCAGAATGAGTCTCTCCATTTGTGATTTTTCTTATACCACAAACCCATGCTAATACTAGCGGTTGAGAGTATCGACCGAATGCAATAAAGTCACAGAATGCAATAACAGAACTTGCAGTATGGCTAAAGAATAATAAATTCTCGAATGTTATACTATGGGAAGGGAAGGCAAAGTGAGTAAGGCCTTCTTATACTAGTCACCATTCTCATGATTCGGAAGATACCCATAGTTCCCAAAGGCAGATGAAGCAACGAGCTGACCATAGAGATTATTTCCACTTTAACATAGAAAGTGATCCATCTACTCATGACTTTAATACTAATCTAGAGTTTTTTAGCAGATCTCAAGCTGTACAAATAATACGAAAGAAAATAATATGAAAAGCCATCAATGATGAGCCTATCAGTGTCGCAGATATAAAAGAAGTTAAAGAGGAAATCCTATCGATTCCGGGACTTTCCTCAGGTTTTTTAGAAAAAGAATTTCCTGAGATACTGACAGGAGATAATATCAAGAGTGATACTATCATATCTATGCTGGAAAGAGCTCTTGCGATAATAAGCAGTTGAGATAAAAGTATAAATGAGGATAGCCCTAAAAGGAATATAATTATAGGAGCAAATATTTTGATGCTACAAGAGAATTTATGAGCAAACTGAATGAGCCTGGTACTATGAGAGAATCATTTTAAAAAAGACTGAGCTTCTAATATGCAGGAGGTATTAAGGAATCAGGGAATATCATTTGTTCTTCTTGAACCCAGCAATTAGCTAAGCTCTATACAAAAACCTCCGCTCGACTTCCCCCTTTCTGATACAGTGCTCCATCATGACGTACGATCACTCCAGAGATTTCTGGAGTTTTTTCGAATGTCTCGACAGCGAGTTCCCACGGCATCACACAGAGTGTCGTCGCATAGGCATCGGTCATCATACCAGAGCCTCCCTCGACGTAGCTCGCGACAACTTCACGAGCACTTTCTCCCGTATGTGGGTCGATGAGATGGTGATGAGCGCCCCACTTTCGCTTCGTACCAGCGCTACATGCGAGGAAGTCATCTTCGAGCGTGATCCTACCGATCACTTCATCCGAAGCAAAAGGACTCTCGAGTCCCACTTTCCATCCTCACTTCCCATAGAGGTCTCATCAGAAATTGATAAGGTATCGCGTTTCTGTCATTTCGAGTGAAGAAAATCTGTCTCTGTGATTTTCGAAATCGAGAAATCTTGCTGGATTTTCAGAGCAAGATATCTCCACTCCATTCGCCACAGACACAGGCGAATTGCGGTCGATATGACAGAGTCAATCATCCAGCATATTTCGTATGATATCGATGAGATATCCCTTCCCCACTCACCCGAATTCGAGCAGGATATCCGAGTGGAGGTTGACTTCATCTCATGTGATCTCGATGTCTCGGTAATCTCAAGCTCTGTCATTTCGAGCTTTGCGAGAACTCTTGCCCTGATTTTCAGAAAACTGGATTCCTGTACCGCAAGGGTATCACTCCTTTCAGTCGAAGACCTCCGCAGGAATGACAGGAACTGCAGGAATGACGGGAATTGCAGATTTATTCGCAATTCTTCACTCGTAATTCGTAATTACTCAGTATCCGAGTTCCGTGAGCCTCTTGCCGATAGTCGGATCGAAATATCAATCGGTCTTTCTTGCGAGATCAAGCATGAATGATAGCATACTCATTCCATCGGTATCAAGTGTTGCTCGACGATTACGATTCAAGTCATGAAGCCAATTCCCTTCCAGAAATCGAGAATACTTCGCCTCAAAATCTCGAAGACGCTTCTCGATATCATGAAAAACACCCCTCATATCTCAGTCTGTATCGACCGAGAGAGAAAGGTGCGTCCCTATAATTTCGAGAGAAAATCCCTGCATTAGAATGAGCGAGCAAATGTCTCAAATGCAGCCGTCGTGAGAGAGGCTCCTCCGATAGCATCGACATTGAGATCTTTCGCCTTTTTCCCGACGACAGCGGCAGTGAGTCCTTTTATGAAATTTCCTTGATTATATTTTCCTCCATCATTCGTAGCAAGTGAGGCAGCCTTAGCAGCGCTGATGATACCATCAGTGACAGTCACCTCGAACTCGACTTCTTCATTTCCTCCTGGTGATCCGTAGGACACTACTTGCTTTCGAGTAAATGTCTGTGGCGCAGGCGTAGCCGTGACTGGTGGAGTAGTGACAGTCACTGGAGCACCTGTAGCAGTTTCAGTCGGAGTTGGAGTAGGATTTTCTACTGGAGCTGGAGCCACCACTTCGACTTTCACATCGGGAGTCTTCACGGGAGTGACGACGGTCTCAGAGACAGGCTTGGTACAGCTTACTAGAGTCATCAGTGAAGTGAGGAGGACGAGAGGAGCGACGACATGATTTTTCATAAAGAAAAGAGTGAAGAAATATTTTATATAAGAAGTATAGGGAAGTAATAAAAGAAATCAATAAATTCCTCCCTATTTCTCTAGCAACAGGAGCTTCCTGATATCTCGCATATGCATGTAGATGATGAGACTGAGCAGTGCCGCGAAGAAGCACCAGACAGAGAAAAATGTCTCTGGATATAACCTATGCGCTACAAAAAAACCCAAGAGCATCGCGCTTCCGAATATACGGATCTTAGACACGCTCGAGAGCATAGTACTGGCGCAAGTCGCGATGAAGTAGAGCGAGAAACTCAGCGCTGGAAATGGTACCACGAGAT
>JANMHM010000012.1:0-79548 GCA_031375155.1 Candidatus Altimarinota bacterium | reverse complement strand
CACAGAGTATATCTGTCCGAGTGGGAGTTTTTATGGAGCCAATAAGAAACCTATCTCTCGAGAAGTCCTCGCCTGTAGTATACGCATGGCGCTCGAGTTCTCTGAAATCGATACCGATGCGATGAAGTGGGTCACCGAGCTCCAGAAAAGACGAGACAGAGATCCTCTCAAGTGGAACGAAGAGATCCAGCAAAAAATCTATGGGAAGGATGGACTCGCAAATAGATACGTATCTGTCTGCCAGATTACGAAGTGGAAAGAGTGTGTAGAAACTACTGATTTCTATCCTGAGACAAGCTGTGAAGATAAGGCAAGCGCGAAGGCGACCGCCTGGAAAAATATGGGATATATCCTCGCTGGAAAAGGGATCGCAAAAGGCTTCCAAAATGATAAAGATACCTACATAGACTCGACTAAGTGAGCCTATACGACTCTCGTACAAAAATGGAACGAGTACAAACGTATCGTAGATAAAGCGGTAAGTAAATTCACCGCGTATATAAAAAATGCAGTCAAGTAAGTGCTATATATTCCTCAGTGTCTTTTCTATGAGGTCTCCATCGATTTTCAATTCATAATAGTCAGAAGCCCATTTTGTATATTGCTGAGTATCCATACGGAGCATATGGAAAAGACTATTATCAAGATTTCATCATACCAATACCCAATCTCGAGAAGATGTCTCATAGTATATACAAAATGACATATTTTCTACATCAAATGCCTTTTCGAGAGCAAATGAGGATAAAGATGGCGGAAGATCATCAGGCTTCAGGGAAAATGAATGTGCTTTATCATTCGTAGAGGCACTCATGACAGCTCAATATGTAGTAAAAAGACATTGTATAGTATTTCCAGAACCGTCTCGCATCGATGCGAGAGTTTCACCAGGTCACCAGTCAGCATCAAAGGAAAAATATCGATACTCCCATTCTGGAGAGAATACAGAGTCAAAGTAAGCAAATGTTTGCCATCTTTTTCTGAGAATTTCGCTCACTGGAAGATCAATATCAGACATATTTTATAAAAATTATAAGTATTCCCCTGCATTTGAAATAATATAGATCCACTTCTCTGGGTTAGTCATATTTTTAGTGGGAGATTCTTCGGACTTCTGTATCTGGAAGATCATCTCATTGACGTCGATATTTTCATTTCACCTGATATCCGATTCACTTACTATATTTATGACTTCCTCGCCGGGAAGTTTTTTGTTTTGTGTAGCTTTCGCGACAAAAGTCTGATATGCCTTCGTACGGATATAGCTATTGAGTTCTTCTTTTCTCGTATTTCTTACTGTGATATCAGTATTGACTCATCCGAGAGACTCGATATAGGCATTGGTCTGGAAATCTTGGTACTTATAAAACCCGATAAGATAGAACTCATAGAGGATGACGATGACAAGGACGATAAGAATGTAGATAAACTGTGTACGCATAGTGAAATCCTTGCTTTTCCTTTTTCTTTTCCTACAATATTCAAAAATTCCTATTTTTCCAATCGAGTTATGAATATCCGTATATTTCTCATTACACTCTTCATATTTCTCACATGAATCCTCACATTTATAGGAATATGAGCCTATAAATACTATAGCGCTCTCCACATGGATGATCCTATCGAGCCGACTCTCAGGGTCGAGGAGTGAGCATCGACGATCATACGATGAGATCTCGCTATCGGTCTCGTATGATGAGAGATGTATATCCTCGAAAATGGTGATGCCATAGAAACAAAATCTGCCTCGAAAGCGACCGTCACCTGGCCCGATCGGAGTATCACTCGTCTCGGAGAAAATACACGTATCACGATACGAAAAATGGACGTCACGATGAACTATGAGAAAATCCAGATATCCTACGATATAAAAAAGGGGAAGGTATGGAATACTATCATCAGATCTATGCTCGGTGACTCCTACTTCGAGGCTCGCCTTCCGAAAAATGATATCGTCGCTGCAGTCCGTGGAACAGTCTTCGAGATCAATCTCGATGCTCGCTATATCCACGCTGTCTCCCATGACATGATTCTCTCTGACAATACAGGAAAAAGTGTCTCGCTCCTTCCCTGAGACCTTGTATCGAGTGAAGATATCTTGCTCAGACGTGGGAAAGAGTGGCTCGATGCTACCTGGGCATCCTGGAATACCCTCGCAGATAGGACATATGAGAACTCACGAAGTCTCCTCATAGAGAAAAGTATGCTACTCCTCTCAGGAAAGTGAAAAGAAGGAAATATAGGAGAAAGATTTCTGCGGTGGATACTCTCATTTTTCCCGAGCTTCGAAGAGCTCGATCTCGTGAAAAAGCTCTCGATCGGCACACTAGAAAATCTCGAAAATATGTGAGAATGAGTCTTCATAAAATACTATCAGAAGCTCCAAAGCACATCACTGATAGAAGCGAAAGATAAAGTGCGTGGCTATCTCATAGAGAAAACAGTGACTGATCCAAATAAAAAATCTCTCCAAAACTCACTCAAACATGGTGCTCTCTGGGATACTATCGACTTTCCAGGTGAGGAACTCAGCGCCTCGAAAAAAGCTCTCTGATCAACAATTGAGAGTTTCAAGTGAGATTTTCTCCAGATACAAAAATCTCTCCAAGAAGGTGGAGAGATAGATGAGAAATTTCACGATATACTAAAAGGGCTCTTGCCATAGATGTATCTACTTTGCTCCTAAGAGGGTCAGGAGCACTATCGTGACAATACCGAGAACGATACTCACACCAAATCCTGTAAATACTTTTTTACCGAAGAGCGCATCTCAAAATCGGTAGGCGACAGAAGCCTTAAAAGCATTATTCGACATGACAGCGATGAGGATAGTAGTAGTCGCTACGAAGAGAGAGAGCTTGGCGTCACGTGCACCTTCTGACATAGTGAGATTGATCGCATCGACATCAGCGAGTCCAGAGATCAGTCAGAGAAAGTAGCTCGATATCTCAAGTGGGACGACATCCTTATAGATAAATCAGAGGCTCGATATAAACTTGATCACTACGATCAGTCAGGCGAACTGCATAGCTGGAACAAGCTGGAACGGACTTTCGTATCATCATTTTTTCTCATCAGGCTTCACGATGATCTTCTCATTTCGACTCTCGAAGAAATAATAAAGAGTCATCCCAGAAAGCCCGAGAAACATGATACCTCCAGGAACGATCAGGGCATCGATCACTGGCGGATATATGAAAAATGCGACGATAACCACTCGGATGAACATGATACAAGAAGCGATAAGGGTACCGACCACATAGGAATTCCGATGCTCTGGATGCTCTGTACTTTTTCGCGTCATAGCGATCGTCGTCGCTGTAGATGATATCAGTCACCCGATAGATCCAGATGCTATGATCCCTCACTTATCTCCGATCATTCGAGAGAGGAGATATCCTGCATACTCTATACCTGCCATCACGACGACGAAAAACCATATCTTATACGGATTGAATACTTTTTCGAGAAGGACTGGATGTCCCCAGTCTAGTCCTCAGGAATAGAGCCAGTTTACAATATCGAGAAGAGAGTACTTCACATCAGGAAGGAGTGGAAGAATAACGAGTGCGATCACAGCGAACTTCAGTGAATCTCCGAGTTCCTCACGAGAAAAACGCAGTTTTAGTCGAGCCAGATACGACTTCGAGGAAAGGAGAAGGAGGAGGAGGATAGCGAGGATCACTGCGATAGTATACTGTTCCATCATCGCTATCATACCGATACAATACGTGATGAGTGCAGCATATTCACTCGTCGCCCCTGATTTATTCCTATGAAAAGCTGAGTACATATACGAAACAAGGACGAGAAGTAGTGAGAAGATCCCTCAGAGAATTGCCCACATATGTGTCGCATAAGCACGATCGAGCCATGTACAGAGTGCTCAGAGAAAAGCTATCGAAGCATAAGTGCGTATCCCTCAGAAGTCATTGGCTCATCCAGGCTTTGTCCCTGACCAGGGAAGCTCTCGCTCAGTACCGATAAGTCCACCGAGAGCGAGAGCGAGGATAAATCCGATAAAAACAGTAGGTTCCATGAGAAAAGTGGATAAGTAATATAGAGGATTATATCGTAAATGATGATTTTGTGCAAAGATTAGTTCCTATCTTCAGGATGAATGCATTTTTTTACTATTTTCTTATTCTATCGAAAGTATTATTTTTTCCAAAAATAAAAAGAGCTCCTTATGAGAGCTCTTTTCGATTATTTTACTTTTGCCTGATAGAGATTTCGCCCGACTCGTTCTATATATTTCTTATTCTGGAGATTCATATAGATCGTTGTTGTTTTGACTTGGCGGACCTTGAGGACACGATTCGTGATTTCTTCTGTCGAGAGTGGAGACTTCGCCTTCTGAAAGATATCGAGGATGACATCGAGGACAGTACCATCCTTGTATCCCCAGTCCTTGAGGACGTAGATCCCACGACCGATAAGGACAAATTCTTCATTTCTGATAAGCTCATTATGGATCGTAGAGATCTTCACTGGCTCATGGAAGTACTCAGTGATCGCACTCGCGATATCGAGGAAGTGCATCGGCTCTTTCTTCTTCTTGAGGACATAGATCGCTTTATCCTTAAGAGTAGAAGGATTGAGGATTTTCCACTTCTCGAGTCCGACGAATTTCTCTTCTCCCTTCACGAGGTCGATATAGATATCGATGACTGCGTCGATCATGACAGGTTCCACTTTTCCGAACTGAGCAAAAAGATTGATCTTGATCATTTCGTAGAGCATAGAGTTCTCCATGATATCTCCTTTTTTCTTGAGGATCTTGATAGTCTCCTTGTGGATGGCTTCGATCTGCTTCTTCTGGATCTCAGGAAAGTGGTAATACGTACGTGTTCCGAGCTGAGGCTTTGAGCGCTGGAGATTGAAGTCTGCTTGGAGGAGAACATCGACGATATTTTCATTGACCGCATCAGCAAATCCTACGTCAGCGACGATCGCAGCGATGAGACGATCACGAGTCATGACTCCACCATGCATCTTGAGTATTGCTTCACCAGCTTCTTGTATACGCATGAGTGGGCTTGATCGCATGATACGACCGATCTTTTTGATCCCGACATCCTCTATCTGTCTGACGCGTTCACGAGTGATCCCATAGGTATCACCGATCTCCTGGAGAGTCTCGCGATTCCCAGAAAGTCCGATACGACGAGTGATCACTGTACGCTCTTTCTCAGCGAGAGAGTCGAGAATAGTGTGAAATACTTGGTGGATATCAAATGCTGGAGTAGCCATAGAAGGAAGGTTAAGATAAAGAAGAGGGTATCTTTTCTCGCATATATTTTTAGTGGTTAACAAGTGTCAATTGCTAAGCCACAAAATTTATATACGCTAATAGTCTATATAAGGCATAGTATACTTTTTTTTTCAAAGTCAAGTTTAAATTGGAAGAGTCATATTTTTATCTCGATCTTTTTCCTGAGTCTGAGTATGCGATTCTCCGAGGATATCCCTATATTCAGTGAGAAAGTCATCTTCTTTTTTGTCGAGATAGCTCATTGTCACAGCTCGATTTTTTTCATTTTGTGAAAAAAAATAGGCAGCTATAAGCAAAAGGAGTGCACTCGTAAGTGCCATTTTGAGTCCCATACCAGGTTCTACAGTCGCCGTAGAGATCTGAGCGTACGCCATAGAGGTGAGTACCATATGGAGCGATGCCGTGAGGATCATCGCGTCGATAAATACGATTGCCTGAGCGTCCGAAAGACGAAATGGAACATACCCTCGGAGATACTCTTTTTTCGCATGAGAAAGGAGAAAAAATGAAATCACGAGAACTGCTAATAGTATGCCATAGCCTATACCTCCAGTATAGAGAGAAAATGCCCAGTACCTGATAGGCTCTCCTCCAGTCTGCGAGGAGAATATGATCCACGGGAAAAAGAGAGAGAGAAGAAAAAGGATATCACAGAAGATAATCATCTTCCCTGCAAGCCCGAGTCTATACGTGCTAAAAGTCACTCGAGAGAAAAAAGAGAGAATCTGTGTTTTTAGTTTTCGATTTTTTGAATTTCGTATATAATCCATGAAAATAGGTATTATGACTGATCGAAATTTAGCCTATCCAGATTCATGATTTTTTCAAGTCAGTCTATGCAGAATCTCCGCAAAAACATACTCATCGATATAGTAAGACTCGTAGGAGAATGGTGACAAAAATCATACCAAAGTCTCCGTGGACTCATACTCGATGAGGACACAGGGTGAAGTGGCCGACTCATGAGCCTCCTCCATCATATCATCAGAGTCTGACCAGCAGGATTCCGAAAATATCCGACCGCCATAACACTCGGAAAATCCCTATTTAGCCCCCTTGTATTTCTCTTCCCACCCAAAAATCCCCATGAATATACTAGGAAAGATTAATCATCGGTGATTTACTCTCTTCGAGCTTATGGTAGGAATGGTGATATTTGCTATGATCATGACGAGTGTGCTCGAATCAGTAGGAAATATCACGATCGCTCGTACTAGGACGATGAACCGTATCACGCTCCTCGAAGAGCTCTACTTTTTCTCTGAGAAGCTCGCTGGCTCTATAAAAGATGGTGGGATTATCGACTACGAAGAGTACTGGAACCGGCAAGTCGTCGGTACCGGGACATCGACTGGACACTACGTCACTACGACTGGATATGGAAACTATGGAAGTGGTGGTATCCTCGGGAGTACTACATATGGAAACTGATACTACTACTGCAGAAGTGGCGTTGGAATAAGAGTAGGAAGTGGATGATGTATGACGACCAATAACTCTACTATCGTCGGAGGCTCTGCGAATACGAACTACTCTGGAACCTATCAGCGATATGGAGAATATACGCTCCAATATACCGACTATAATGGAAATGCTGACGCTGATGGATCAGTCCCAGGAGATGAAGACGGAACTGGTAGTATCGTATGAGACGAGGATGATAAGGATCTTGGTGATGGTCCTACAGTACTCTCTGGAGCGACTCCCGAGCTCTATCTGATAAATCCTCTGACCAATGAACGTACCTACTTCAGATGGACCTATAGTATCGATCCATGATCTCCCGTTTCCTGCAATGCTCTCACAGGAAGTGGCTGTCTCGGAAATATAGAAATCCTCAAACTTCGTGGGAAAGATCTCGGACTCGCGAGCCATACAGGAGGATCGTATGATACGAGTGCTTTTGATGGCGATATCGATACATGGTTTTGTCATCCTGACTGGAACTGCAGTGCTAGTGGAGTGAATCTACCACCCTACTGATACCTGCCTGGGTGAATCGATAGCGAATGGGTAAAGATATTCCCTGACTATGTGAATGTAAAACAAATATCATTTACCCTCTATCCACGAAAGGATCCATGGAAATCCTGGGCCGCTCAAGATGATCTCGTCACTCTCTGATTTGTCAGCCCATTTATCCAGCCGTATGTGCGTATACAGATGACGATGGGACTCGCGTGGGCAAAGAGAAGTCTCATCAAGTGAGATGATCCCACTATATCGATTTCGACGACTATCAGTCTGACTGGAGAATCATAAAAATACTACCTCATGCGACCACCTGTTTTTTACTCATCTAAACTCTCGAACACCAGAGGATCTGCCATCCTCATTTCTCTCATCGTACTGACTCTCCTGACGGTGATGAGTACAGTATTTTTCGAGAAGCTCTATAGATTCAGTCAGGCGAGTGAGTGAGTAGAGAACTCGAATGTGGCCTACTATAGTGCTCTCGGAGCTATCGAGGAAGCGCTCTATACCGGCGGGGTCAATAAATATACGCCATGGAATATGCGGAGTTTCACTGTCGGATCCAATACAAATACAGGAAAGTCTCTGGTAGCCTATACCGGATCTACTACTATACCAGCCCCAGGAAAAGGAAATAGTGACTATGATGTCGCAAAAGACTATAATATCATCTCTCTTGGTGAGCCTATACAGCTCGTGATACCTGCAGGAGTGACATGGACTGATATTAACTTTGATTTTCGTGTTCCTGTCATATGAGGTGCTGGGACATGAGTAAGTCCTGCTTCTTCTAATACTGGATTTATCATCTGGACTCTCGCATCGAGCTGAGCTTCCCTCTTCGCGAGCGGTGAGACAAATATATTCCAAGGATATAAAATCAATACAACATCAAAGATAGCTACGTATCAGGGTACGAGTAATTCGTGATCTATAGAGCAGTTTATTGCCTTTTATAATAATTCATCCTACCTCTGAGCAAGCTGAGTGAACTGTACGAACTTCCAGTGTACTCTCAAGCTCTCCCTCATACGTCCTATCCCCCTGACTGATGGGAGAATGATGAACTTTCTCGAATATAAGATATCGGGCTTTACCACAGCTATACCATCGCAGTATATCACGCTCCACTCAGAGGGATACGCGTATGGATTTCTCAGATCACGTGATGTCCTCTTTCCACAGATCACGACCAATACCGCTCTCGACTTCGCTGTACTCCAGTAGACCCTGTCATGTCGAAGTGTGAGACATCTTGCCCTCTATAATATAGGGTTAGATTTCTCGTAAACTCGAAATGACAGAACCATCTCTTTATATTTTCCTTTCACTTGCTCTCTCTCACGATCACATCTCCTTCTGATAGCGACCAGCGTATCGATAAATTTATCAAAAAATATCTCAAGGAGGCACCGCTCTGAGGTATCTATAAGTGGCTACGTACAGGAAAAATAAAAGTGAATCGAAAAAAAGTAGATCAGACATATCGTATCGATGAGGGGGATGTCATAGAGATATACCTCAGTGATGATGAGATAGCAGGATTCCAGGTCAGTGAGTCCTCGGTAAATAATTCGAATCAAAAAAATATCGAGACAAATGGATGAGAAAACCGTCGGCCTCTCGATATCCTCTACGAAGATAAATCCCTCATGATAGTGAATAAACCTCCTGGGATAAATGTACATCCATGAGATCATAAAACTAAGGAAGTCTCTCTCATAGAGCAAGTACAAGACTACTTAGATGGACGCTATAATACTCTCTCCTGGAAACCATCGCTCGTACACCGTATCGACCGAGATACGAGTGGCGTCATCATGATCGCCAAGGAGAAGAAAATGCTCGAATCCCTCCTCGATCTCCTCCAAAGTGGAAAAATAGAAAAAATATACCATACGATCGTCATCGGTACCCCAGAAAAACCAAGAGATACTATCCGAGCAAAACTCCTGCGAAAAGAGGATGCACAAGATGAGTCAAAGGTGATCGTATCTCCTCTCTGACAAGAGGCTATCACACACTATAGGATTTTAAAGGGGATACGACAGATACCAAGAGATCATCAAAAACAAGAAGTACAAGGAAGAGAAAAACTTTCGAAGTGAGCTTACGAGTGAGTAAGTGATCAAGAAAGTTTTTCTTCTGACGACGGAATTCGTAGTTTTTCAGGATCTCTTACGAATATTCGCAATAAATATAGTCTTGTCGAATGCCATATCGAAACAGGGCGTATGCATCAGATACGAGTACATCTCGCTTCTATAGGTATTCCTGTCCTCTGAGATAAGGCATATGGAGACAAGTGAGAAAATAGCTTCGCGAGACGTGAATATGGTATCACTCGTCAGCTCCTACACGCATACTCACTCTCATTCGAGCACCCGAAGACAGGAGAAGTCCTCTCTATCAGAGCAGCATATCAGTCTGATATGCAAAACCTCCTCGAAATATAATTCTCTATAAACATATTCTGTCAATGCAAAACTCTCTCGGGTCTTTGCATTTTTTTGTTCGATATGATAGCATTTCTCTACAGACAAAGATCTGAAAATCAATACCAACAAATTTTCCTACAAATGTATATACATACCGATCCTCTTCTCGAATTCGAAAAAAAACACTCTCGCAAATGAATCGTCTCATCCATGGGACGTACGCTTAAGTTTCTCAGTATTTATTTTGCTCTTACAGGGGTCATATTCTCCGTACTTCTCGGGGTACTCAACTACAGCGCATACTCGACACGTATCATGAACTGGGTCAATCCAGCAGCTCTCCTCGCGGCACGTGACGAGGTATCGAACATCCTCTCGTCATCGAGCGTCGAAGTCCATGCATCTGATGCAGTCAATGCAGAAACCAAGGAAGATCGAGATACGATAACAGCGAAAATACTCGAATCTGATCCAGAAGTAGTCTACTCTCGGAGCTACGCTCCTCGTGGACTCATATCGAATCTCCCTCAGACTCCGCTTCCTGCGACATTCGCAGTCACTCCATATGAGAATCGTATCGTCATACCAAGGATCGGGAAAAACATCCCACTCGTAGATGTGAGTATCCAGTCAGGAACGACATTCGAGACGATGCACGAGACCTTCATGGAAGAGCTCAAAAAATGAGTCGTCCGCTATCCGGGGACAGCTGAGCCAGGCGAAACGGGAAATGTATTTATTTTCGGGCACTCGTCGAACTATCCCTGGGTCAAAAGTGAGTACAATGATATATTCGCACTTCTCGATACACTCGAAAATGGAGATGAGATCACTATATACTACTTTCAGAAAAAATATACCTATAAAGTCACTGATCGCGCTGTCGTAAAACCTGGTGACGTCAAAACTCTCGAATCTCGTGACCATACGAAAAAAGAGCTTTCTCTCATGACCTGCTGGCCTATCGGTACGACGCTCGAGCGTATCATCGTCTTCGCAGAGCTCGTAGAAGGGTAAGAGAAAAATATATTGATATCTCCCTTTTTCTGCCTATCATCATAATCTCTTATGAATCTCGCAAGCTTCTCATACAATCTCGGAAACCTTTCTCTTTATACACCATCTCTCTTGACGGTTTTGGTAGGATTTTTAGTAGGTGTGGGGATTTTTGTCCTTCTTCGTATGACATTTCTCTATGGGTATGGATTTTTTCTCATCAGGAAAGATGCCTCAGATCTCGCGAAGAAAAAACACACCCTCTCTGATCTCATCCTCATGAAAGATATCCAGACTGAGCTCGAGAAAGAGATAGAGCAAGCTATGCTCAAGGCAACATTTCAGGGGTAAAAATAACTGAGACTATTTTAGTTTCTGACAAATAAGTTCGAAGTTTTTCGGATTTTCCTGTATCTATTTTTTTATCTTGCATACTTCCAGATGCCTATAGAGATCAGAGAAACTATAGAGGAGAAGTAATATAGCAAGAAGCTTGATCTCTAGTCCATCATAGGGGAAAATACTCAAAAATGATATCACCGATGTCAGTCCAAGAAATGATAATAAACTGACACCACAGCAGGCACATCATGTGATAAAAGCACTGATGACGCCTCACGCTATCCCCAAGAATCCTGATTTTTTCTCTGTCAGTCATCTCGATCAAAATGCTAGTGACCGGTGGACGATCCCGGCAATCATCAGTGGAAAAAGAATAATCATCATCCAAGAGAGAAATGCATCCAAGTAAGCAAAAGTCAGTCCGTAATTCCCTCATACATACTCAATATCGGAATATATATACCACAGGACTATAGCAATCGCTGTCGTGAGAAACCAGATGATAAAAGAATTAGGATTTTTGAGAACTTTGAAGATATTGGAAAGCATGATTTGGATGTTGGGTGGATTATTGTACTAGGATCTAAAATCTGCAATCAAGGATATCATATCTACTCTACTGCCTGTATCATCACCTCGAGACACATGATAGATGCCCATACCATCATGATAAGACGGGACTCGTAGATATGGAGGGCATAGAGAGCACTCATCATAAATAATCAAAACATGATAAGTATACCCTGCCTGATACTCGCACTCATAGTCGAAAGTGTGACGTCACCTCGGTAGTATATTTTTTTAAGAAAAAAGAGAAATCCAGCGAGAAAACTCGATCACGCGAGCAAAAGTGCCGTACCCATGAGAGAAAATGCGAGTTTCGCATCGAGCTCAGGATTGAGATAAAATAGGAGGAGTGCTGCTGATGCACTACTCGAAAGAAAGATGATGAATAGGATGAAAAAGTAGGGTTTCAGACTCATGTGATTTGACAGAAGAGTGGTATTGATATACTATGATACTAGTATATTCATGTTTCCTCTTTTACCAATATGAAAAAAGATTTTTTTGCTCGCTATCGCGACTCACGTAAACATCAGTACATCGTCCCTACTCTCTTCGCACTCGCTCTCTCCGTGACTGCCGTCGCGAATATGAATGGTGATCTCGGAAACCTGAAGTTACTCTCTGCAAACGTCGTAGCAGGGCTCGGGGAACAGAAAAAATATGATGCTGATCTCCTCATCGAACGAAATGGGTCTGATATCATCATCCGTATGGGCAAGACCGCAGAGAAAGTCGATACTCTCACTGTGACTCTTCTCGGAGATCCCACACTCTTCACAGCACTCACAACCGATGATCCGACTCTCTCTATAGTCGCAAAAGATCCTGGCATATACGTCGTCCGAGCTGATATATCTGGTCTCACTCTCCGTGCAGGAGATATGGTCACAGGACTCCGTGCGACACTTGATCCAAAAGGCTCTATCGCTCCTGTCGATGCGACCTTCATGAGTGCAGGAGTGGAATATGGACTCTCGGTGAAGGGAGAATAATAATCTAGTAAATTACTTCTTTTTTGTTTGTAATTTTCTGATTTGCATTTTATATATAAAAATAACTAAGCTTCTATATATCTTCTCCATGAAAACCCTAGGAGAGTTATTCGTAGATGCTTCTTTCACAAACCCAATATTATCAACAAATGAAATTTTTCCATCTTTTCCAACAATAATATTTGAACTAGATAATAAATTTGATTCTAGTTGAAATCTTTTATATGCAAAGTATAAGGTATTATAAGCCTGATATAAGTGACGAATTCATGATGGAAATACAAAGCTTTTAGTACTTGCTTCAAGGTATAATTGATAAGCCTTTTTAAAATCTTCTGTTTTCTCTCACTGATATCAAAGGATATCGAGTTCTATAAGCCCTTTAGTATAGATACCTTGATACTGATTAACAAGTTTTAAAAGTTCTTCAAGAGCCTTCTGACTAATATCTTGCTCACTCATTAAGGAAAGTTGAGTTCATTCTACTTTCTTTTGAATAATAGTATATCCCGGTGGCTCTTTTCAGTGAACAACTTTTGTTGGAGGTATGAAATCAGGAAAGGTATTTCGATAAAAAGAAATGCAATTCTCTAGTTTTGCTTGATTTCTTGTAGCAATTTCTTCTGTCATTGGAGTCTTTCTCACATACTTTCCTCATTCTACTGATGTAACTTGATGCTCAGCGCCTTCTCAAAGTATATATCTATTTTTTATTTTCATATACACTAGTACGTCAAATTTATTCAGAACCGCACATTTCCACTATAGTCTCCCGCTGGAGTATTGGCACTCGCATTGACTCAGAACTTCACACGGTAGACGAAGGTATTTCTTTGTCCGTTGGTATTGATAGCTTTTGCCACCGAGACGATCGTCTGCGTTGTTCCGTGAGCTGTGATCGTCGATGAGTACCCGCTTCCGGTATTTTTATCATATCCCCACCCCGTCGAACCTGAGTAGACTGGGATGACATCAGTGATATATGTGAGGTCGGTCGTACGAAGCATCGTGAGGTCGAAGCCCGCTCCTACAGTCTGCACCGTGAGGAGGAGTTCTCCAGTACCAAATGTCTGTATACTCGTCTGTGCTGGTCAGATAGAGTAGGTCGGCGCGCTGATAGTCCAGGTAAGTCCGTCAATGTAGTATGTATAGCTCTGTGTTTGTGTGTTTCCTACTGTATCTCTTATCGAGAGGTCGAATCTATATTTTCCGAAAGGAAGTCCCGTAAGCTGGAATACTCCTGTCGATGTGGAAGCACTCACGATAGAGAGATAGGCTCATGCGATATCCGTCGGGCTCCATGTCGCACCCGTCGAGTCCCAGGCATAGATAGCTCCTGTGAGAGATCCTGTATTGATCGCTGATCCTGTATCGCTGTAGGTGATCGTGATAGGAAATGTACCGATCGGTGCGAGTGTACCAGATGCCACTGAGTTCGAGAGGATCGTCGGTGGAGTCGTATCGATACTGACGGTTTTCGCGAAGATGACATACTGCATATCAGCGATATTGAGTGAGAAGTCCCATGTATTGGTGCCGGTACTATATGTCCCTGTATAGGCAGTAGCTCCGCTCGAAAATGTACTATCTGTATCTGCGAGGAGTATGAGTGGTGCGGTAAATCCAGTCCCGATAGATGATGCTGGGTAGGAGATATTTACTGTACCGAGGTCTCCATTTTTCTCCTGAAAGAGCCACTCTCGAGTCATTCGCTGATACCCTGTCGGAGCATCGGTAGGAGTAAATGTAGTGATCTGAGTGTTATCATGGGCCCAGGTAAGTGCTATACGGTTGGTCGCGATAGCAGATTTCGAGACGATGATATCACCAGTATTCGTGACTGACTGAGAACGATTTTGGTTGAGTGTTGAGACGTCATCTCGTCCTATACCGGCAATATTATTATTGAACGCTCATGCCAGTGTAGCATTCCAGACGATCACACCTCCAGATACAGTGTAGTTCGTCGGCGTCGTCTGGTCGAGAGTGATACCATACTTGATAGCGAGATACGACTCGACTTGATTTTTTTGGGCGAGAGTAAGTGCTATCGGAAATGTGATGATCTCTGCTAAGTTCGTAAGAGTAGCATTCGTTGTATTGGACCTTCATGGCCCTATACTCGCTGTTACAAAAGCTGTTGCAGGAGTTGCTGAGGCAAGGGTCTGACGAGCATTGGTAAACTGGGCTGATGCACCTCATGCCTGCCTGAGAGAGCTCGTGATAGCAGGAACATTCGGTGATCGGAGATTGGCGCCACTATAGAAAACGACACCATTGTACAGAGCAAATCGATCTTGTATCGATGTGGTCATCCAGTCGAGACTATTATTGACTGCTGTCTGTGGTCAGAGTCTCCATGCTCACCCCGTGCCGATACGAGTCACTGCAAATACAGAGGCTGCAGCGGTCGTGATATTGAGGTTACTATTAGTATTGAGGGAGGCATTATTGAAGTATACTGTCGGATTCCCGTTGATAGTCGTATTAGCGTCATAGGTGACAGTACCAAGTCCTGCGACAGCGTTTGCAGCTGCACCGAGTCATCCGATGTTGGTCCATCATGTGATCGTACATCACTGGATAGTACAGTTCGTCCGACTATTATTTGCCTGGAGCCAGAAGCTTTCTCCAGCGATTCCTCAGGCATCGACTACTGGGGCTCATCATACTACGGAGTTGGTGGCGAAAGCAGTATTATTGCTGACATTCCCATCTCATGGATTAGACACTCGGACTGTGAATGTCACACTTGTTCCACTTGCTGCGAGAGTAGGAGTGACGGGGATACGGAGATTATCAGTGCCACTCGGGGCAGAGATGTTGGTCGTCTTGGTACATGTCACTCCTGTCCCTACTTGAGCTCCACAGGACCATCCATTATCTGTGAATGGACTTGCAGGACCAGTGATATTGGTCGGAACAGTGAATACGACAGTATGGACACCACTAGAAGAGAGATTTCCGATATTATCTATTGTAATAGGAAGTTGGGAAAGTGCTCCTACAGCAAGTGGTCACTCTGGCTGAGCGATACCTGGAATGAGATCGACTGTCGGAGTAGAGACATACGGGAGGAGTCTCCATTCGACAGTACCACTATAAGTGACATTTGCTCCTGTGCCGAAATTCCAGTTGATACCAAATCAGAGGTCACCTCATGCGTTATCTACAAAATTCGTGAAGTTGGCTCATCCAGCAATCTGTGCACGTACATTATTCCACCTATCTGCCTGATGTGCAGTCCATGTCACCCCAGACATGTACCGAAATGCTGAGAGTACATTTGCTACACTGTCATACACTCCAAGAGTCTGTCATCCTGTTAGAGTATAGTATCCGGTATCATTAGTATCTCATCCAGCAACAAAAGTATCCATACCATAATAAAATATTACATTGTTCGTATTTCCCGCTGGTATAATGACTCGCCAACTCCAAGTTACGTACTTATTGGGGGCAGTATGTGACCAATCGATAATAAGCGTATAGGTAAGTCATCATACGACGCGGGTCATAGTCGAAGTAGCTGTATACGTATTTCCATTCGTTGATCCAGTAGTCGTATTTGTAGTCCATGCAGTGAAGTCATTTCCATATGATGTACCTCCGATACGGAGTACTGGCCAAGAATCCATAGTCGAATTCGTACTACACCCAGTTGCTGGAGGATTTCCTGTGTATACCTGTGCAAGTCCATTGTAGTAGATCTGTGTCTGAGCACAGTCACCGATGACGAGGCGAAGATCATTGGATCCCGCTGTACCTCCTGTCGGATTCATGGTAAATGACGATGCTCCACACGTGTAGAACGTCACTTTTCCGTTTTTTACACTTGCCTGTGATCCGGGGATACTCGCAGATCCATCAGTGTTACAGAGAGTATCTGGAGAGACTGAGAGTCCTCCTGTATGGAAATCTGCATCTCCAGCATGCATCGTCATGATATCGAGAGCCATGCCCTCTCCCATATTCGGTGTATCGATACTGAGCTCGACAGGCGAAGAGAAGATCAGGTGTGTTCCAGAAAGTCCGAATTCGAATCCTTCGACTGCCGCTTCTGCGAGACCTTTCTTCTTTGTTCCTCTATTTTTCATCTTTTTCTCATATTTTGCCTTTGCTTTGGATTTTTCGAGAGATCAGAGTGGAGAAAATCCGATCTTCGCAGGGTCGATGAGCTCACCAGAAAGGGTAGAAATCATCGTTCCTGTGAAGAGATTCACCGTAAGATATCCTTTTGTAGATGAGACTTTTTTACGGTTTTTTATATTTCTTTCGACGCGGAGAGTGCGAGTCAGGGAAGTATCTGAAAAGAGGATTTCTGACGAAATCTCATCACTGAGAGTCGGCACAAGAGAAAAGATACCACTTCCAGAAACGAGTGATGATGAGAAAAATCCCTGAAATGGATCCAGGACAAATCCGCTAAAAATAGAAGGTGAGAGATCAAAGCTTCGCTTATCAGAAAGAAGCGCTATAGTCTCATCAGGAAGTTCGAGAGAAGCAGAAAGTGTATATTTCTCTGCTTTCATATCAGACTCTAGGGACTCTAAAGTCTCGAGAAGTTTTTCTCTATCACCTTCTCCAGTATCTCCATAGGGAAGTGTATCGAGAGAGTGTATTGGATTCATTTCCTCAGCGAAAATCCCTTGCCCCAGACTCGAAGTCAGGACAAAAAGAATCATGCAGGATGCCAGAAGTCTACGAAGCATATATCTATCATGCCACAATGCCTTTCTAGAAACAAAAAAAACTCCAGTATTACTGGAGTTTTTGATTTGACGACACTACTTCTTCCATCCTGACTCGATAAGTCGGATAAAATTGGGAATCATATCATCCGTGATACGTCTCACATAGCCAAGGATACGATCACTCGACATGATATAGATGAGATACCCATAGCATACCCCCCTTGAAACAAGTGGGAAAATATGTGCATATCCTTGTAGATGTGGGAAGTCTTGTACTACGAGATAGTGATCTCCGTATTTTTGCATATCGATACGCTCATTCACTGGGATATTTCCACGAGATTCCTGATATTTCAGAGCAAAGAGGTCATGGAGGACTTCATGTCGTTCTATCCAGAGGGCATCAGTGAGAGAAAATGTATTTTTGAGCGTCGAAAGGAGTGTCGGTATATTTCCAAATGTATGTGTTTCGAGTGCATCGACGAGAGCGTAGCCGATTGATCGTTCTGTATTGGCTTCTCGTACACGCTCATTGGTCGTCGAGAGACAGGCTCGCATGAGAAGCTCATGGAATGTCGGATAAAGACGAGCGAGTTTAGCAATGTTTTTCTCATCGAGGATATAGACTTCTCCTGCTGCTTCTGTGATGACTTTTACCGGCTTTCGAAATGATCAGAAAAATACTCCCTCTCCGAGCGTACTCGGTGCGTCGATCTCTCAGACCTCATGGAGTCCACCGAAAGGACTCACCGTCCAGACACTATACCATCCAGAAGAGAAGACGTAGAGACTATGATTAGACTCATGATCGAGTACGATTTCTCACTTGAGAAAAGATTTCTTAGGAACCTCATGTTTCTCGCAGAGAGAGAGAATAGATGTAAAAAGACTATTTTTAAGCATAAGAGTAAGTATAACTATTCTTCCGTGAACATAGAAATACGGTCAGGATCATGGACATATTTCTCTATCGTCGAACGAGATACATATTTTCGCTTATAGAGATCGATGATAGAGTCGTCCATAAGGCTCATCCCTTCTTGTTTTCCGATCTCGAGGACCGAGTACATATGATGAGTCTCTCCACGGATGATGAGATTTCGGATGGAGTCATTATTGAGCATGACCTCACGAGCGACGACACGCCCAGTACCATCCATCTTCGGAAGGAGTACCTGTGAGATAATCGCCTTCAGTGCGAGTGAGAACTGCATACGGATTTGACTCTGCTCATCAGGAGGAAATGATTGGATGATACGATCGACGGTCTGGACAGTGTCATTGGTATGGAGAGTCGAGAATACGAGATGCCCTGTCTCAGCAAGTGTGACGGCTGCACTGATCGTAGCAAGATCACGCATCTCTCCGACGACGATGACATCAGGATCTTCTCGGAGGATAGATCTGATACCATCCGGAAAATTATCGAATTGCTTTCCGAGTTCTCGCTGATGGATCAGAGACTTTTTATTCTGGTAGACGAACTCTACGGGATCTTCGAGCGTGATGATATGTCTCTGACTCGTACGATTGATATGCTCGAGCATGACCGCCATCGTCGTCGACTTTCCACTTCCTGTCGGACCAGTCACGAGGATGATACCCTTTTCTGCGAGAGTGAGATCGAGGAGATGCTTCGGAAATCCGATCGACTCTGGCTCTGGTATCGTGGAAGGGATCATACGAAATGCCAGAGAGACGCCATGGATCGTACGAGAAATATTGACACGAAATCGCGTCACACCACGCTCATAGGAGAGATCCATAGTCCTGTCAGTAAATGGCCTCCCAACAAGGTGCATGATCATCGTGGCTATATCTGTCTCTGTGAGTTTTCCGAAAGCCGCTATAGGAGTCATATCTCCGACACCATTTCGGATATAGGGAAACTCATCAGTCGTGAAGTGGAGATCGGAGATATGGTTTTTGATGATATCGTCGATGAGTGTGAGAAAGCGTTCGATTTCCATAGAGAAAGAATATAGTATTAGTTATTTTTTATACATCGCACTCTCCCATAGAGTTGTGGATCAGATGTACTGTTGCTGTAGGCATTACCATACATAGAAGGATTAGCAGAAACGACCTGTCATACTACCCATCCAGGGTTAAGGGTATCCCATGAAGATGACCAGTAATGAGTTCAAATCACTGGAATAGTTGTTCCTGAGTCATAAGTGAGTCTCAGAGTATTATTAAAAGTATTTTGATTCAATCATTGGCTAGCATAGGCGCTATCCCATTCATCTGACGAAGGTACATGATACCCACCCATACACGGACCTTGGGGTGAGAATCCATTAGACCAGTTATTTGCTACTGTCAAGGTAGTATTTATATTCGGAGGAGTTCAGTAAGAGCTATTAAGGGAAGGATACGAGATACTTTGACCTGATAGTTTTCCGCTACTCGATAACCATCCTATCATTTGTCCCCACTGAAAATAATATCATACTTGTTCCTGACTCACAGCTGGGATGAATACTCCACTCGCCGATAATCATATATACGACTTTGTAGCTCCCACATCACACGAAGACCATACTTGACCATTTCAGAGAGTAATATTATCCTGGTCACATCCAGGATATCTCACTTCCCCTACTGGAACTTCTTGATGATATATATCTGGCACAAGAGACGTTTCCCCATCACTTCGACATGCGGTATCGATGTTCGATAGGTAGTTATGTAAGACATCAATCCCGATTTTACCTTGACCATCTATAAGCCATTTTGTCATGAGACAAGACCAAGAGTTTTGTATTGGTATATATACTGAAGTATCCGACGATGCAAATAACAAAGAGGAGGAAAAAATACTGGCGAGAAAAAGCAAAAAAGTAAAATATCTCATAAGTGCAATAATAAGGATTACCAATATAGGCTATCATGTTTTAAGAGTCTCTCATAATTATAAGAGAGATTTATGCAAGAAAATATATAGACAAAATATTATAAATAAGTATATTGTTATTATGCTTGTAGCCCTCTTTTCTCCCTGGAATCCTCGACAACAAAGATTACTCTCTCAGCTTCGAAGGGAAGACATTAGTGCTGAGTCTCGATATAGCGGTCGTATCTACAGTAGCCCTGCGAAAAACTGTATATCTACTGCATCTGCCATTCGCAGCATACTATGAGTAGAGTATGCAGTGCGTGAAGAGTCTTCTCTCAGTGGAAATAGTCGAGGATATCGCACAAAACTCTTACGCTTCTTCGAAATACAGGAAAGAGAAAGAGTACACTCTCTCATACTAGTCGTAGATATGAACTATTTGAAAGTATTCCCTTCAGATCAGAAAAAAACATTTGGATGATGAGAATATATCATTATAAATACAGACAAAATATGAAGATCATAGTCTGACTCGGAAATCCAGGAAAAAAATATGAAAATACTCGACACAATGTCGGATTTATGATGGTGGATCTCCTCCAGAAATCATGAGATTTCGGCGAATGGGAAGACTCGAAGCATAAGTGAACTATTTCTAAAAAGGCTGGAAATGATATTCTTATCTTCAAGCCGACAACATTTATGAATCTCTCCTGAGATGCCGTCGCGAGTCTCATACACTTCTATAAACTCGATACGAAAAATGACCTCATCGTGATCTCAGATGATATCGATATGGAGTTCGGCAAGGTACGGAAACGCGACAAGTGAAGCCATGGTGGACAAAATGGGCTTCGCGATATCATAGCAAAGCTCGGAACCGATGAATTCACGCGTATCAAGATCGGGATCGGACGACACGAGAAATACGAAGTCTCTGACTGGGTGCTCTCGAAGTTCACGAAAGAAGAAAGGGAAATTCTCGAAAAAGACATTTTTGGAAAAGTTTTAGAAAATATCGAATCCTAATATATGCGACTTGATCTCTTCATTAGTGAGAAATATGGCTTCACAAGAAACAAAGCGAAGCAATATATCGAATCTGGACTCGCAGAAGTGAACGGAAACAATATCACTAAAGTATCGTTCGGTGTGAGTGAATCAGATATTGTGAATTTAATTGAAGACAAGAGTCTTCATTGGGTCTCTCGCAGTGCAGGGAAGCTCGATGGATTTCTTGAGCAATTGTGAATTCAACAATGAGAATTATTAGTGCCTGTCGTATCGATGATAGGACCTGTTCTCCGTAGTACTACGAAGGATGAAGACATCTTGCTAGAAGGTACACAGAGGAAGCTTTCTCATACTTCGAAATGACAGGAATCATTGCAGATCGAATGAATGTATTGTCTCGATGTCGGATCGTCGACAGGATGATTCACGCAGGTCCTCCTGGATCGATGAGCGAGTCATGTAGATGCAGTGGATGTAGGAACCGCCCAACTTCATGAAAGCATCAGAAACGATATTCGAGTTACCAGCTATGAGCAGACTGATATACGAGAGTTCGAGAGCAGTACACACTACGACATCATCGTCTGTGATGCTTCATTTATATCACTCCAGGGAATCTTGCCAAGCATACTGAGATTCGCAGATACTCAGACTCATATCATCCTTCTCTGGAAACCGCAGTTCGAGGTCGGACGAGAACATCTCCGGAAAACCTGAGTCGTGAAAAATGAGAAAATCGTACAGAAAAGGCAAAAAGAGTGGGAAGATTTTCTCGAACTACATAATTGCGAAATTTTGCAAAAAGAGAAATCGAGTGTCATTGGGGAGGCGGGGAATGAGGAGTGGATGTACTCTGTACAGAAATCATAGTTAAAATCCATAAAGTATAATACTTCCGTCTTTCTTTTGCCCAACTCTGTCTATTTCTATAGTTTCTGCTCGAGCTTCTCGAAAGAATTTTTCTACTCGAGCCTTTCATTTGGAATCATCTCATAGTCACATTGGCGATGCATTTATTGTTATACGTTCCAAGATGAGATTTTTTATAAGTATCTTTTTCAATGCATTTTCTGCTTCTTCATCGAGAATAAATGCGAAATCTGCGGTCTCTTCAAAACTTAAAGAAAGTGTATCAAGTTTCTGATTTTCTAGGAGGGATCTCATCACCATCTCGGAAAGATGTTTTATAAAAGCATTGAGGTGAAAACCATCTGGGAACATTTGACCATAGAAAATAAAAGAGATATTTTTCATATCGAAGTTCGAGTGGAATCGGTCGAATATATCATAATAATTCTCAGGAATATCATAAAATATAAATGTGATCGACTTATATCTATCTATATCTTCCATGAAATGAATAAACTTTGCTATATCTATAGGTTCAGATCAGGATATATGGAGCGTGAGGTCATACCTGTCCATGTGGGCAATTTTCTCTATGAATTCGCGTCTCTCAGTGGTAGTCTGTTCGAGAAATCTTGGGATATTGATACGGATTTCATTCTCAGAAGGGCTTGAGAAAATCCAGTACGGATCTTTTTTGATCATCTCCCGAGTATATCGAGTAGACTCTGGATTAGCTCATACTTCTCACCATGTGGTCGTAGGGTAAGTATCAACTACAGAAGGTCGTATATTCGTGATATAGGATGTTTCTTTTGTGAGACATTTATACCAACAGAATCATACTAAAATTGCTATTAGAAAAGTAAAAAAACAGATGGTTTTTAGAAGAGAATGTGAAATCTTCATAATTTAGTGTATATTTTCAGTATACTTGATCATGAGTTCATTGAAGTATTGATAAGCATAAAGAGGATCTATTTTTCCGGCAAGATATGCTTTTCCAGTATCTGAAGCAAAGAATTGCTCTCGTACTTCAGGATATCCAAGATTCGGATCTTCGAGTGCTTGTATAGTATCGAGTGTATCATAGAAATTTCTTTCTTCTATAGAAGCTACTCTGTATATATCATCATAGTTATAGCCATATGCGGTCATGCGTTCCACAACTCATGGATTGCTTTCTGTCATATTCACTTTTATAAGAGTTTGGTTGAGGATATTTTCTCGTGCTTGAGCACTTTCCCTTCATTCTGTCTCCCATCTCGGGCTCTTTGTTAAAATACTTACATATATCTCTGGCTCCTCGGAGGCAAATTTCTCCACAGCGAGAAATGATCTCATTTCTATCAAAAGGACATATTCTGGTGCAAGCTCTCATGCGAGATATTTTTGCCACCATATTTCGTGAGCTATACGATCGAGAAGTCATGGATTATCCCTGAGAAGTTCTTCGATTCCTTCGATACTTACACGATATCTTTCTATATCGATATTTGTCTTACCATTTGCTCCGTAGTCTTCATAGTATTGTGCATTCCAGGATTTTGATACTATAGTCCTAAGTAATTCTTGATCTGTAAAATACGCCATATCTGGTCGACTTCCAGAAAGGAAATTTCATGAAAGTGACTTTACAACTGTATGTTGTACTCTCGCAGATACTGGTGCTATTTCAGTAGATGTTATCTCTTGTTTGGAGGTATTTGAGTGATATGCCAGGAGTCATACTCCAGTGGCAAATGTCAATGTGGTGAAAATACAGGAAGACTTCATAGGTTTTTAAAGAAAATAGTAGTAGTAAATCGTGTATCCTATAAAATAAATAATTCCAGTGCTGATAGTATAGATTACCTCGTACAATAAACCTACTTTAAATGATTTTCAAGAAGATATACTATGGATACTGGTTATGATATACCCCAATGGAATGAGACGGATAAAGATATTTATCCAATTATTATACTTTAACTTCTTAGAAAGAGATGATTGAGGGATTTTCTTCGAGAAGAAAAAATATAGGATACTATAAATAACAGAATATATAATTATACCGATGAGAATGGCAAAAAGAGAGCCTAGATATAGTCAATACCATGGAAATGGTCATTCAAAAAAGAAAGTATCTATCCACCAATAAATATGATATTGCAAAGAATAAGCATATGAGAGTATAACTCATCAGAAACTTGAAGGTTCAATTACTGGCGTCATAAAGTAGGATGTCATAATTTGATTTGATTAAAAAAGTGGGGGGACTAGTCCCCCCTTGAGTTTATTGGTTGTAGACAGCAATCACTTGCGGGAGTGAGCGATCGCCTGCGAGCAGTGTGCCTGAGTTCACCGTCTTCAGTTGAGCTGAACCAGATCCATCCATCATCAACAGTTGAGGGTTCAGTACAACCCCAAGAGACACCATAGTTGAGAGCCGTTTGTTGCTGGAGACTTCCTGCGGACAGGATATATACCCATGCAGCACCGCTTTGAGGCTTTGTACAGATCAGCATACGACCGATGTTCGAAGTAGGACTCTTATTCGTAACAACGGAAGGTGATGGATGAAGTCCAACCATGATGTTTTGGGCTGAAGACCCCCCTGGACTCAGGCGAGCCTGATTCCATGCGAGGACAGTTGCACCAACACCGCTTGTTATTTCGATTTGCCTCATTGAGCTTACAGGATATGCAGAGTTATCTGCTCCCGGCGTCAACAGACTTCCATTGGCTTTGACACCAAATGAGAGTGTTGTTGGGTTTAGTGGCACGTAGAACGCATTCACGTAGGCAAAGAACTGTCCATTGACCATGGTTTTCTTGTCAAGGAGCATGTTCCACCAATTATTCATGGTATCAATGCCGAATTGAAAAGGACTTACGCCCGTCTTGGACTGATTGAAGAAAGAAAGTCTTCCCCCATTCTTGATGTCCACAACCTGCATATACGTAGATTCGCCTGTCTTTTGGTAGACGAGAATATTGTTCAGTGCACCTGACGTATATGATTCCTTCAGTGTCCATCCGCTCGGAACAGCTGGCATATTGCCAGTGCCAAAAGCAAAGGATGCCGAAGAAATACCTGCGAGGACTGCCGCAGTCACAGTTTTAGTGAAAAACGCTTTCATTTGAAGCTATTCCTATATATTTTGGTATGATGAAGTCAGGATGTTCTCCTGGCTCACTAGAAAGATTTCCAGAAGCGTTTCGAATAGTATCGAGAGAGAGAGTAGAGTCAAAGTATTTTAGAAAAATCTACCCGAAATGTTAGAAATTTGTTAGAAATTTTTGTATACAAGAATCGCAGTTTTTATTTTCCAGTATGCCCCACCCCATATTTTTCTACTTTTTCACTTTTTGCATTTTTTCTACTTTTCTCCTCTTGCCTTCCCTCCATTTTTCCATATCCTAAGTTCTCAATCCTAAAACCTAAGTTCTCAAATTTATGTGACGCTGACCTACTGTCGCCGCTCAGAAAGAAGCCGGTGCAAAAGAAAAATCGAAGATCTATGCCATCCACTCGAAGATCATAGCCATAGCCGCAGAACGAGGGGCTGATCCAGGGCAAAATCATGCTCTCGCTGATGCCATCACCACCGCAAAAAAAGCAGGAGTGAATATCGATGTGATCGATCGTGCTATTCGCAGGTGAGCCTGACTGGATAAGGAATCTGCGAAAGTCGAAGAGATTATCTATGAGGGATATGCTCCTGGTGGAGTCGGTGTGATCGTCCGAGCCCTCTCAGATAATCGCAACCGCACCGCACCGAGTATGCGGCATATCTTCTCTGCATTCGGAGGCTCTCTCGGAGAGACAGGGACAGTGTCGAGCTTCGCTTTCGAGTATCGCGGAGTGATCATGGTTTCTGAATCTTCGAATACAGAACAGCTCGAAATGGCGATCATGGAGACTCCCGCAGAGGACTATACGATCGAGTGAAGTGACGCAGAGATCCTGACCGATAGGACGAAGTTCGCCGAGGTACGAAAATCACTCGAAAAAGCTGGGTACGCTATAGCAAAAGGGAGTTTTGAGTATATACCGAAAGCCTATATCGAAGTCACCGATGAGGAGAATGCTCTCAAAATCTATAAAATGCTCGAAGAATTCGAGTGAGATGAAGATGTCGAATCTGTATGGAACAACGCAGATATCTCTGATGCTCTCTGGGAAAAGTGCAGAGAAAAAGTAGAAGCGAGTCGGTTTCGGACATAGAAAATCATTTGCGTATATTCTTCTCTAGTATATAATACGAACAATTAACTTCTCTACTCATGTCAGACGATACTACTCCAGTGCCAAATCCTCCTACTCCTCCAGCTGATCAAGTAGGACCTCCGATGCCTCCGCCTCCTCCCCCACGACCGAAGACAGCGAACGATGATATTTTTCAGAGGTTTTTGGTCCACCCTCTCACGACATTCGACGAGACCAGCTTCGTGAATCTCCTCGAACACTCGCTCTCTCTTTCCACTTTCGAAAAGAAGCGTGTCATCGATGCTATCCCGACACTTTCTCAGTTCCAGATTGACGAGCTTGTGAAGGTATTCGAAGACGAGCGTATCGAGTTCCGTAAGCTCATGCCGACAGAAGGAGAGATCATTAAGGGGCTTGTCGTGAAAGCGCAAAATGAATGGGAACAACTCAAAGATATCTATATAGAAGAGCAGAAAGCTCAAGTCGTCGCTAATGCCGATGCACAGAAAGCAGAAGATCTGAAGAAATCTCTCGGACTCTAGAAAAATTTCTAAAAATCCCTCCAATTCGGAGGGATTTTTATTATAGAGAATACTAAGAGTTAGTTATAGAAAACTTCTCCGCATTTATATCCTGTATATTTATATTTGAGAGAACCATCTTTCATCGTGATTTTATCCCATACCTGATTCTTCGCACTATCACAGTAGAGGCTGGTAGAGAGCACTTTCGTAGTATCAGTGATTTTTGTTTTGAAGAGATAGGTCTTCTCATGGTACGTCGCATTCGCATACTGATCATTTGCCTTATCAGTATATCATACTGTGACCGACTCACTTCCAGATGTAGCTGTGATATTGAAGAATGCCATGACAGGATAGCCTGATGTTCCAGCACAGGGATCTTTTACAAGATTTCAGAGAACTCCATCTGGCATCATTCCCTGAGTATTTCTCTGAGCAAAGGTCACTCCGAAATATCCATACTGCGTAGAGCTTCCAAAGTTTTTTTTATCACACCAAGTTCCGAGGATTCCTCGAGCATTCACATCGAGTCTTGCTCATACGACAGGCTTATACGTATAGGGCGTGAATGGATCTCCGACATCACCACTCGTTTCTGCTTGGATGAGCTTTCCTATAAGGACAGGATAGCTGACACACTTTCTCACTTTCTCATCTTCCGAAACAGTTACCATCTTCCCTGTATAATCTTGATATGTCCGAGTACGAAATATTCCTGAGTTATAGAAACAGAGCGTATTCAGCTTTGCATCACAGTCATTTCACGATACTTCAGTACTCTGACATTTTGCTGCCTCAGCATAATGATACTCTTCTGCGAATACGATACTGCTACCATTCTTCGTTCTGATAATCGGCTCTGCGAAAGACTCTTGCCAGATACCGAGTCCAGGATAGATCGTCCTTCCATTGATCGTGATCGTAGGGATAAGCGTACCATCTGCTCTGGTGGTAGGAGTACCACCTACAGTAGGAACGGGAGGAGGAGTGACTAGTGGTGGATTAGATGTCGTAGCACCTGGACATCCTAGTATAGCGATAGCATACGTATACTTGTTTCCAGATACTCCCGTACTCACTGTGGAGATTCAAGTACGATTTGTCGGAGGACAGTAGAGAGTCATATAGGCATCCCTATTACTCACAGGTACAGTGCGTATATCAAGACGTCCAACCATAAGTTGGTTCGTATAGAGTCCTATGATCTGCTGATTCTTTATATCTCCACCGATACCCTTTTCATTTTGACCAGATGGCGCCATGACCGTAAATTTATTGCCATTTATAGAAATCTCACTTGTTACTATATTTTCAGAAAACGTAATAGTTGCTACACTCATGGATGTCGTACTCATCTCAATACTGTATGTTGTAGGAGCGCTCTTTAGTCCACCTCACATCGAGGTAGACAGGGTACTAAATTCTCAAGGTCAGCTTACACTGGTCGGGGGTGAAACTATTACTATACTACTAGACTTCCGTGTTTCTACTGCTGCAGCTTTCAGAGTTGCTGCAGCTGAGTCGAGTCCATCAGCGACCTCTCGGAAGTAGTTTGCTCTATCAGGCTCGGTAGTCGGAGCATTATCAGAGATGATCTTATTGATAGCAGTGATACTTTCAGATACTGACATACTCGCGAAGATGTACGATACACCACACCCTACCATTGCTGAGAGTATACTGATGATCCCATATCGGATCCACATTCGTTTTTTGAGAGAGAGTTTCATGGGAGATATATGAATAATAAAAATGATACTAGGAAAAGTATATCTTATCAGCGAAGATAAATCAATTCCTCACAAAGATTTTCGAGAAAAGGTATTGATTATTATATTATATGTGTTGTGACCGATACCCTACTCTATTTTTGTTTCGTATTCATATCTATTTCTGTATACTTATCCTCATGTATATCTCTGTCATCCCTCTCGCACGATCACTCCATCCGCGTCCATACACCTACTTCGTTGCTCCGATCTGGGAAGAGCAAGTGGTACCCTGAGGTATCGTCGAGATCGCTATCGGCGTGTATACAGAGAAGTGAATCATAGCTTCGATCGAAGAGACTCCTCCTTCCGATATCCCACTCGACTCGATACGTCCGATCATCGCAGTCATCTCTGGGGTGAGCGTACTCGCACCCTACGTACTCACTATGATAGTCACGATCGCAGAGCGCTACGCTCTCCCGATCCATAAGGCACTTTCACTATTTTTCTCAGTGCCTCTTCAGTCTCGTCTCGATAAGAGGAACTACCTCCTAGAGTGATGTATAATCAAGAAAGAACGACAGCAAAATCCAAAACAAGAAATACTCAATTTCGTCGATACGATCATGAGTCCATCTGATATAGGAGAATTTCTCGAGGAAGGTACAGTGATCATCTTCCCTGATGATATATTTCTCTCTTCCTTCGAAAGTGCTATCGAGAAGAATATCGAAAAGAAAAAGAAAGAAAATCCATCTCTCTCTTCCATCATCCTCTATGCTGAGGCTACTCCAACTCGCAGATCTCAGTCATGGATCGATATCTATGAGGGGAAATACAGAATTATAGTTTGAACTCGACGACTTCTTTACTATAATCTCTCAGGATACAAAAAAATCATATATATAGAAGATGCCTTTGGTATGGAATACTACCAGTACCCGACACGGATCAAAAATCTCGATATTCTCAGATATATAGCAGATTCTCATCATTTCGATATCACCGTCATCTCGTCTTCACCGACACTTTCTCTTCTTGCGAATTTTCGTGATTTTAGTATCACGCCGATCCGAAAATAAGAGTCCAACTTCTCATGAAAATCTCACTCGAACACATTCTCACTCTCATCTATAATCACTTCAAACGGCTAGATCGTATCGGGATGGCCTGGTATATAGGAATTCTCTATGCTTTCTTTCTCTTGGTTACGACATTTAACTATACGATGATCCATGGAGATTTTTATCAGAAGATCGCCTACGATCAGCAGACGATGATACTGAGAAATCCTGTCTCACGAGGGACGATCTACTCATCAGAAGCATCGCTAAAGTGAGCCCTCGCTGTATCGACCAACCTCGGAAATCTCGCGATCGATCCATCACAGACGTGATCCCGAGATAAGCTCCTTATATTTCTCTCTGATATCGTTTTCGAAGAGTTTTGTACCTATTCGACGACTCCTTGTCTGGAAAATATGAGTACCTATCTCCGTACTGATCTCACGAGTGAGAAAGATATCACCGTCACTGAGCTCAAAAATAGGATCAAAATCTATCTCACTGGAAAGATAGAATCACCTATAGAGAGTGTCGAAATCTCCCAAAACCTGAGTGAAGATAAGATCGAGCGGATCATAGCATGGCAAGACGAGTCACTCTTTTTTGTCGTGAATAATCTCTATGTAAATCCTACAAAAATAATAGATAGACCTGCTCTCGCACTGAAGCTCTCAGACGTACTCGGTGTAGATATAAAGACAGTGAGTCCGAAACTCGAAATACGAAAAAAGCAACACCTAGAAATCATCCGAAAAATGAGCGTGAGTACGCGTGACGCGGTGATAAAAAGGCTTACCTCTGAAAGAACCGCTATCAAAGGAGGTCAGCTTCAGATGGAAAATTCTATTGTTCCCTATATAAAAATCGAGGATAACCTCGTACGATTCTACCCAGAACGCCAAGTAACAGGACAGATCACTGGATTTGTCGATGGTATAGGTGATGGAAAGTATGGGATAGAGGGCTACTTCCAGGATACACTCCAGGCAGAAAGTCCGACACAAAGAGTGACCAAAGATAGTGCCGGGAGACCGATAGGATGATACGTATCGAAAGAGCTCGTCTCGCTCAAAAGTGGAGTAGATGTCGCGCTGACAATAGATCGAAATATCCAAAAGGAAATATCGACTCGCCTCGCGCGAGCTGTAGAAAAATTTCGAGGAAATAAATGAAGTGTGATAGTCATGGATCCAAAAACAGGAGCGATCATTTCTATGGTCAATTATCCAGATTTTGATCCCAATAGCTTTACCGATGTCTATGATATGGAAAAGGTAAACTATGCTACATATGGAAATCCCAGTTTTGAGCTTTTTGGTATCCCGCTTTTTGTCATCGATACGCAGAGCGGGACACTCTTCTCGAATATCGATGGACAGCGACTGAAGCTTCGAGAGGCGAGTGATGATGAGATCGCGACATTCGCAATACCGAAGTATAAGTACAAAAATAAATATGGTGCCTGAGTCTATACCAACGATATCATCACGGCACTCTACGAACCTGGATCAGTATTTAAGGCACTTACTGTCGCTATAGGTATAGATACAGGAGAAATATCTCCCAATGATACCTACTACGATAAGTGATATGTCGAGCTCGACTATGGCTGATGACAAAAGGGGAGAATATCAAATGTATCTTCAACATGTTCAGGAAGGCATACGTATATCCATGCTCTCGACTGGTCATGTAATGTCGGTATGATCGATATTATCCAAAAAATAGGTCCTTCCCTCTTTAGTAAATATCTCTCTGATTTCGGTCTCGGGACGAAGAGCAATATCACTCTCGATGGTGAGCACTATGCAAAGATCAGCCCATATGAGAAATGGTCTCGGACACAGTTTTTCACGATGTCGTTCGGCCAAGGGATCAATATCACTATGCTCCAGATGGCTGCAGCCTACTCTGTGATCGCGAATGGCGGCGTGTATATGGAGCCCTATATCGTCGAGTCACTCATCTATCCAGATGGCAAAAAAATCGATACCATCCCGACCCCGATTCGAAGAGTGATAAAAGAAGAAACCTCAAAAGAAGTCACTGCGATGCTCATCGATAGCGTACGAAATGGTTTTGCGAAAAAATGATGAGTCGCAGGCTACACGATCGCTGGAAAGACAGGAACATCGCAAATACCTATGAAGGGATGATACGAGAACCGCATCCTCGGAAGTGATCTCGGTCACACGATCACCTCATATGGGGGATATGCGCCAGCCAATAATCCCAAGTTTGTCCTTATCGTCTCGATCAATCGTCCTCGGTCAGATATATACTCTGAGACGACATCTTCAGCACTCTTCGCTGAGATCGCACAGTATCTCCTCGAATACTATAAAGTCCCGAAAAATAACGGAACCTAAGGTGATTTTTTGTCATTCCGTAGCGAAGCGGAGGAATCTCTTTTACTTATACTTATAAGGAAGAAATCATATATTTCTTATAAGGTGAATTTGATAAGGATCTTTACAGGATGAAAAAAGCACTAAATATTTCTCTTAGAAAAACCGGAAATATGCCTTCGGAAATGAGAGTCGTGCCGTGAGAAAACTTTCTTTAAATTCACTGTATCCCTTCTGATCTTTGGGACCATTTTTATTTCGTAACTGATCGAAAGAGAGGTATTTATAGCCACGCTCATACGACTCCCGAAACCACTCATCTATGAGTCCAGTGCCTGGCTGAGAGTGATAGCTTTTCTGGTCGGTAAAAGCAACAAGGTGAACGGAGTGATCCTCTACGAAATCATGTACCGCGAGTCCTCCACTCACCTTTCCAGTATTATCATAGGCGATCCACTGACGGATCTTCGTCGCATCTATGGCAACCATGCGCTTATAGTAGCTGATATACGCACTCTTGTACCAGTGTTTCACTTTCGTCGTTCGAAATGCCTCGACAAATACCTCTGGTTTCACACTCTCGATCCTCGAGCCTGATGCGAGGAATTTTTTACGAGCACGTTTCGCCCGATCATTCCAAGAAGAGAGGTACGATTCTTTGGTACCGTCATTGCGAGGCACGTGGCAATCCATGCTCTGTGGTTCCATTCTAGAATCTCTAATCTGTGCTCTAGAATCTAGTTTCGCATATCCTGTCTCTTCGAAGTGATCCGTCAGCCAAAGTCATCTCCATGGTCGACTGATATCCACACGAGAGTACGGTATCCACACGACGAAGGCATGACGGAGTCCTGTCACTTTTTTTAGATACTCGATATCCGGCTCGACGTCGATACGCTCATACTTGATAATACCAAATGCATCACCGAAAAGACGTTTTTTCCAGGCAAACTGTGGTGGGTGGTCGATATCGAATGTCGTGAGCTTACAGCTATGGAGATACTCTCTATAGGTCGCTGAGGCAGTACGATGGTAGTAGAAATCGAGAGGATAGTCTTTTGGTTCGAGGTGGATCATAGAGGGAGTATAGCATAACTCCAGAGAAAAGTGGAAGGAAAGTGGGAAATAAGATTGACAAATATAATTATTGATCATAATAAATATTATGCTTAGCGCCACATTTCATCATGAACTGCCAAGAGATTTATCCGAGCTATTGAGACATTGGCCTCTCAAAAGCGATGGGGAAAAATATAAAGCATACATAGAAATCTCTGATTTTCTGAAACAAATCTTTACGCCTGAGGTTTGGAGTCAATGGGATACAGTTTACGCAAAAAAATATCAAGGATGAGAATAGGGAACCCAAGATCTTGTCTATAACGATCTCATCAATTGGGGATATTGAGTTATTGACCGCACATGGACACTGGACAATATGAAGGCTTCTGAAGAAACTAAACAATTTCTCATAGCTGATGTACCTCAACGTATGCGAGCAGGATGGAAAACTGGTGTACGGATTGCTAGGATGACTGTTGGAGAAAATTGAGGGAAAAAAATCACTCGTATGCTTGCTATGCTTCCTTTAGAGGTATTTCGTGCTATTGAGTTTTTAGAAAGAAATAAACCTGATGCTATAAATATCAGAACCCCTGGAACGCAGATTTCACCAAGAGTCGGATGTCCTGCAGCTCGATATTTCCACTGAGAAGAGAAACCTTCGGCTTTAAATGAACTTTTGGAAAGAGTTAAGATTATTCATGGTTCTTATGAGAATCTAGAAGGCACTGTAAAAATATAAATACCTACAATATCTTCTTCGGCAGTCCCACTTCCCCTTCCCACTCTTTCTTCCTCGAGATCGCATTTTCTGCCGCATCTTGCTCTCATTTTTTCTTACTCGATCCTTTCCCTTCACCGAGGAGATGATCTCCGAGAGAGGCGATGATGATATATATCTTATTGTGATCGGCTCACTCCTCACTGACGACCGTATAGGTGGGCGTGATGCCCCAGACTGCCTGAGTATACTCCTGGAGGTATGACTTCGGATCCACATAGAGTCCCTGATCGAGTATCGTCGGGAGGGTGGAGTAGATATGCGTACGGATAAATGCCTGAGTGACCGTGAATCCCTGATCGAGATACAGTGCACCGACGATCGCTTCGAGGGTATTCGCGAGGATATACGGATTATCATGGCCGCTCGCTATGGACTCACCTCGAGAGAGCTGGATCGCATGAGCAAATCCGAGTTTTTTCGATATTTCTGCGAGGTTTCGTCCTCGCACGAGAGCAGAGCGGATATCAGTGAGCTCTCCTTCTGATTTTTTCGGGAAGTCATGATAGAGCTCTTCTGTCACGATGAGCTCGAGGACAGCATCACCGAGGTATTCGAGACGCTCGTTAGATTCGCTATAGCCGATATGCGCCTCATTGAGGACGCTTCTGTGGATACAGGCAAGTGTGTAGAGAGCAGGATTTTTCGGGAGAATCTGGAGAGAAGAGAGGAGGATTCCTACCTTTTCTTCAAACTCTCTACGATCGTAGCGGAGTGATGTGCGTGTCATGGTAAATAAATTGTTATAAATTGTTAGTCTTTTTTCTCTTATTAGAGCCAAGAGAAATGCTTTTTTTCAAGAAACCAAACTTTTATTGTTATAAATTGTTAATCTTTTTTCTTTTTAACTATTCGATATTCTCATCTTTTGATTTTTTCAAGAACTCAATTTTTTTCCATATTCATAATAATAACTCTTACTGAAGATTTTGGATCATTCGGAAAGATGATATACCCATTTCGTGGAGTTATTTTTCCTTGATTTTTCTTAGCAAAATCTAGAAATACTTGTTCTTTGGTTTTTAAAGATGAATATCAATCAAGGAAATGTTCATCGAGCATATTATTGCCCTGTAAAAAGGATCGTCGAATAATATATCTGTTTGTTCGTTTTTGTTGTTCTACATAGAGATGTACCTTGCTCGATTCGATATCCGTTAATTCAGCTGGTCAAATTATCAGCTTATCTAATATAATAATTTGTTCTAAAGATATATCTGTGCTATTCAGAAGGGCTTTTGCAAAATCAATATTTTTTATTTTTCATGATAATATAAAAGTCGTCCTTTCCGGAAGGAAATCATTACCAATTGGAAGTCATTTTCTCAATTGAGCATTATATACTTTTTCTAATCCTCGACGCTCACGCTCCATAAGTTTTATTTTTGTAAGAAATTCACATAAGTTGGGATATGCATATTCTCTTACATAGTTTTTGAGCAGCACACTATCAAGTTGAGCTCGGAATTTTCCGGGATTTCTAATTTCTAATTGATCTGGCGTTTGTATAATTTCATTCCACATAGGTATTTCCCAGTCTCTATGTGCTAATGAATTGACCACCATTTCCTCTATTCATTTTTCATCATACTGGCGAATATCTTCGCGAAACAAGGATAAGTCGCCAATAGTAACATTAAACCGATTTATAGATTGGATAATGATTGGTATCGCCAGTATAAATGGGGGATATAATGGACCATGTAGTCGCTCTTCAATATTATTTTTGATATCCTGATATCTCCATGTAATCTTACAAATATCTGTATGTAAGTATTTGATAGCGCTTTCATGTTTTCATAAAAATAAAACTGCAGTATTATTGAGTACTCATTCCTTACTCATAAGGGATAAGCGATTCAATATTTTTTCTATAGAATCTGTAGTCCATGTGGCATCAAAATACTCTCTGGAAAGTAATCACCTGATAAATCTAATCGCCTCTTCATCTAAATCATCGACACTACTTCATACGCATGGAAGTGCTGACCAATCAGTATTTTTCTGTCCTCGTATTTCATCGAGTTTTCTCAGGTCTAATGCAACAAGACTCTCTCAGGCTCGTGCATAATAGAATCCATTCGATGCCACCGGATTTCAGTGTGGGCAAGCGGGAATTTCGAATATCAGAATCCTTTTTTTATCTTTTCTAAGCTCATAAATTTCTCTAAATCCTATGCCGAGATCTTTATGCGTTTGATTTTTTAGATCTCTGAGAGCATTCTTTCCCGACCATGCTGTAGTATCAACAGGGAGATGAGATTTCTGATCTATGCCGAGTATGAAATATGCTGATTCTTTGTTATGAAGATTTGCTTCATTTGAGAGTGCAGAGAAGTAATCCCAGAGTTTTCTCTCACTAAATCATCTCTCAGCAAGCTTAAATTCCACAAGCTCATTTTCTGGCTTTCAGAGGATTGTATCGAGAAATATAAGTGGATCGGTAAGCATTGAGATTATTATAACGATATTTTATCTATTTTCCACCATCTCCTCTGGCAAAAATCCATACTCATATATCTGCGGGAGGAGTTTCTCTCTGAGTTTCCTGTGCGCGTCTTTCAGTATCTTCATCTCATCCATACCGTATTTTTCCTTCAGGGCATTGCGGATCTGATACCACCCTGCATCCCAGTTCGAGATCTTCCAGCTATGTCGATCGAGGTGTGTCCACTCTCGGAAAAATACTTTATAAATCTCTCTTCCTGCATTCAATAGAGCACTTGATTCAGGTGAAAGAGTCGTTCATCTGAGCCACTCTGCAATATACCTATCTCCCGAGTTTTCGAGAAATATATCTGGATTCGGACAATCCCACTCCTCTACCTCACGCTTCGAAAATGGGAAAAACTGATTCACGATCTGATATATCTCTCACTTGTATTCCACATCTCGCATAGAGCTCGTCTGATTTGAGTCTGCAAAGAGTGACCATACCACACAATCAGAAATAAATTCATCAGAGAGCTCTCGATTTGGTTGGAGGAACTGATCTCGATCATTAATCCAAGTCGCTTTTGGGATACGACGAACCGCATGCACGATCATACTCTTTTCAAAAATATTTTGTTCTATTGAATGTGCTCAAGCACTTGCATATGGAGCTGATAAAACTGCTACAGCGTTCTGCGAAAGTACATCATTTCAAAGACACATGAGAGAACCGATATAGTTTTCTGAAATACGATCTCGGACATCTTTATTTTCAAATCAAAAATTTATAGCAGATTTGATTGGTGGGAATAGCTTCGTATTTTTTGGTCTCTCAATCCATGTACTTAAAAATCAAGATTTGAGTGTCGTTTGTATCTTCTTATAGCCAATTTTTTGAACTGAATTATTAAATATATCTATGCAAACCTTTTGACTATGTAAATTACTTTGGATACCTAAATTCCATACGAGAAATCAAACAGGAAATTTACCCCTTGTTCAACTAAAGTTTTCTGACGAGAAAATAAATCATTTTTGAAATGCAAACTCGAAAATTTTACTTCGAAACTTTTCATCATTTGTAGCATTCAGGTATTTAATTTTCGAAAATAGTCCAAGATGTGCCTTGGGAATCTCTTTCTGGATACGGAAGATGAATTGGACGAAAAGTTCTCGCGAGACTTCTCCAAGGTCGAGATCATGCATATATTTTCGTACTCGGGTATCGCTGACTCATTCCTTACTCATACTGGTTGAACCCGCTTCTTGACTCGTAGCAAATGGTGGATTGATCAGCACGACCCACTTATTCGCGGGATTCGCGAGATCATCTCGGAGCTTCTGTGGGAGTTTCCATTTATCACTCATGAGACTTTCTTGATTCTCAGGACGGAAGAGGAGATCGACGTCATCATTCAAGTAGTCATACTGGAAGCAGTTCGCTCCATGGAATATCCTCTCCAGATAATCTACTTCTTCATGATGAAGGGTCGAGAGATAGAGATTATGATAAGATTCTGCGGGGATATTGAGTTCCAGATTCCCTGTTCCTGCTGCCATATCCCAGATTTTGTATTCCTTGTGCCAGTCAGTTCAGAGTACTTCTGCGAGATAGTGAAGTCACCGTGTGGCGAATCGGATCGGGGTGAAGAACTCTCCTTCTCGACGACGGATATTGTCTTCGGAGAGTCGGTCGATCTTTGCGATAATGCCCTTAATAGTTACCGTGTTGCGGACACGAGCATAGAGTGACCAGAAGTATTCATAGTCACTTGGAGTGATATTTATGACTTCACTCTTCGTATTGCCAAGGTTGAAGTAGAGATCCCCCGTCTCACGACTGAGCATAGCTTTCCCTTCCTGGATATCCGCGAGGAAAAGATTCGGGAGTTTGGTATGAGTCTTTCGATCTCCGAATATCTGGTCTTTCCAGTAGAAATAGACGGATTCAAAATTCTCTTCGGTAATGAGTTTCTTATCAGTATTATCGAGATCAAGTCGTATCTGGGGATCATAGATATCATCGAGCTTCTCAGTGAATATACGGAAATCCTCTATTTCTATAAGATCATAGATGTGTGCTGTCACGATCGTATTATCGCGGGAAATATCGACGACAAGTTGAGGATCTGGACTCGAAGGTGTACGCGTCCAGTCATACTTTGAATCATCATAGAACGTCTTCCAATTTGCTGTAATCTCGATGATAGCTTCATTACGGTCGATGAGGACGATGTGAGGTGGTATCGTCTTATCCGACGATATATCTCCTGTAGAATACTTAATCTCACGGATATAGTAGAGAGCTTGAGCAAGGATTTTTGAGCGCTCAGCTATTTTTTCGAAATTTTTATCCCACTTGAATTCAAAAAGCGCTTCTCTCGTATAGAGATCATGACGATCTCAGGTATTTATCTTCACATCGAAAAATTTCGAAAAGTAGAGTTTTACTTCTTCTTCGGTCGTAGTTTTTTCGAGATCAGAGATGAGTTTCTGATGATTTTTAGGAGTGAATTTCGAATACTTAGACATATCCTGATTATTCTATCGAAACCTTCTCTTTTTCCAAAATAAAAAAAATCCTCCACTTGCATGAAGGATTTTGCTTATGTATTTCTTACTTCGAAAACACCCGAAACTCCACTTCTTTTTTCTCTGCGATGACTTTCTCTTTTCACTTCAGGAAGGCAGAAAGTGCTCAATTTATAAACATCCTTCCCTGATCATCAGAAAAGCGCTTAGCGAGCTCGATCGCCTCATTCACCGAGACTGCCTCGGGAGTATCTGCAGATGATGCATAGAGCATCTCTGTGAGGGCAATCATAATGATCATGATATGCATGACAGGGATAGTCGAGAGCTCGAACTTCGGAGCAAGTGTCGAGACGATACCGATAAGCTCAGCTTCATGGGCCAGGATAGCTTTCTCCATGGTATCGATATACGTCATGTCGATTTGAGCGACATTCTCCTCATCGAAATATGACTCTATGAAGCTCTCGCGAACAAATGCATCTCCGAGCTCATGCCGAGAGTAGAGAGACTGGAGAAGAAATTCACGAGTACGACGGCGAGAGATCATGATATGATAGATAAAGGCTAATAAAAAGAGTATTTACAATAGTATTTCTGTCAACAAAAAGAAGCCCAAGAGGGCTCCTAGAAAAAATACTATGCACGAATTTTGGTCGGCGTAGCTCCTTTTCCTGTACGGACAGAAAAGACTTGTCGTCCTTTATATTGTCCAGTGACCGGAGAGGCAAAGTGAGAAAGTCCAGTAGCCTCACCCTTATCATTATATTGAAGAGAGACGAGATTTTTGAGACGTTTTGCATTGAGACGGACCCATGCAGAATATCGCTTTTTACTACGAACTTTTGAGAGTTGCTGTTGAGGTGAGAAAGTCATAATTTAGGTTTTAGGAATTAGGAAGAACTGAAAGTAATATTTCTAAGCTCCAAGTCCTAAATACTAAGTTCTGGATTATACTACTGATACGTACATATCACGGTAGACACGTCCATCGAATCGGACACGACGCTTCTCCTGAAAGTTGACGACACCATCGCGTACAGCGAAAAGAGTGAAGTCAGTTCCTTGTTCCACACCAGCACCAGGCCAGAAGGCATTTCCCTTTTGTCTGATGATGATATTTCCAGAGATTGCTGGACGTCATCCGTAGATTTTTACACCAAGTCTTTTGGCTTGACTATCACGACCGTTCGAGGTCGATCACATCGCTTTTTTATGTGCCATATCCTGTAATTGTTAGTTAATTATTAATAGAATGAAATTTCTATTTATTGTTTGCATATCGAGCGAATGCTTTATTCGCTTCTGCCATTTTATAGACATCGAGCTTCTTTTTGACTGCTACTCACGTTTCTGTAGCTGCGTCTATGATCTCTTGAGCAAGGAAGACTGAGAAGTCTTTTCCACTCTTTCCGCGAGCTGCAGCGAGGATCCAGCGAGAAGCAAGGGCAAATGAACGTCCTGGAGGAACTTCAGTAGGTACTTGGTAGATAGATCCACCTACACGTTTTGGCCTACATTCGATCTTTGGCATGACATTATCGAGGGCCTTATCGAAGACTTCTTCAGGATTAGTATAACCTTTTTGTCTGAGAATATCAAAAGTTGCATTGATGATTTTATGAGCAAGAGTTTTTTTACCCTCTTTCATAACATAGTTTACAAACTTTTTTAGTCTTTCGTTTTGTGTCGCGAATGATACGCTTCCTTTAGTACTCATAGAATGGGAAATTTAGAATAAAGATTAAGATATTTGAAGGAAGATTATGACAGCTATGTTATACTCACACCTTACACTTCTTGATTCTGATTCGGGAGGTTATTATTTTTTTACTTTTGGTCTCTTTGCTCCATAGAGAGATCGACTCTGTCCACGCTTATCGACACCCTGACAGTCGAGAAGACCTCGTACGATATGATAACGTACACCTGGAAGATCTTTCACACGTCCACCACGGATCATCACGACTGAGTGCTCCTGGAGGTTATGTCCTTCTCCTCCGATATAGGAGATGACTTCATACCCATTAGTCAGACGTACTTTTGCTACCTTTCGGAGAGCAGAGTTTGGCTTCTTCGGAGTCGAAGTATACACCTTTAGACATACTCCTCGTCTCTGCGGTGCAGAGAGGGGGAACATCTCTTTTTTGAGAGAGTTTCGTGTGAATTGGAGCGCTGGAGACTTACTCTTTCGAGACGGATCTTTACGCTTTCTGCGGACGAGCTGATTGATAGTAGGCATGAGAGAAAATAATTGAAATTTTTATAACGAGTTTTAACGCTTTGACCAAGATGGACCTTTACGTGCTTTTGGACGACCTGGCTTCTTACGCTCGACTTGTCGTGGATCACGAGTGAGAAATCCTGCTCCTTTAAGTGCTTTTTTCAGATTTTCATCAGATTCGACGAGGGCACGAGTGATAGCATGTCGGATAGCTTCTGCTTGCGCAGATTCTCCAGAACCTTCTACTTTTACATCAAAGTGAAATCATTCATAGACTCCTGCAGTCTTGAGTGGGGCGTATATCGTAGCAAAAAGATCTGCTCGTTTTACGTATGTCTCAAGTGGCATTCCGTTTGCTGTATTCATTCATTTCCCACTATAGAGTCGGACTTGAGCGACTGCCGTCTTACGACGACCGACAGCGTATGTATAATTTTTCTCTGACATAAAAGGTAGGTATTAAGTGTAGAATTAGAGAGTGATCGTTTCTGGCTTCTGGGCTTCATATTCATGATTTGTACCGATAACAAGCCTGAGTCTCTTCGACATGTTTGATTGAAGCTTATTCTTTGGGAGCATTCCTTCGATCGCATGAGCGAGAGCGTGAGTTGGTTTTTTTACACGCATTTTTGCCAGAGGAGTTTCCTTGAGTCCACCCATATACTGTGAGTGAGTACGATACATCTTCACGGCTTCCTTCGCTCCTGTCACTGTCACTTTCTCAGCATTAAGTACCACGACATAGGCACCGTTATCAAGGTGTGGAGTATAGTCGACTCGATTTCGACCAGCGATCAGTCGAGCGATCCCAGTAGCGAGACGTCCGAGATTTTTTCCAGCAGCATCGACGATAAACCATTTTCTATCGTGACCGAGGACTTGTTTTGCGACGAGAGTTTTCATAAGGAGTTTTTTAGAGTTTTAGATTTTTTTATTTCTGTGAAGGCAGAAATGGGGATTTCTCAGAATCTTTTATATTTATATGAGTTCGATTTTTACGAGTTTTGCTGCATCTCCATCACGAAGCTTGATAGGAGTGATACGAGTATATCCTCCGTGTACATTCTTATAGTTTTGTGCGAGAGTCATGAGTGACACTCCAGCCTCTTTCGTGAAGAGCTCAGCACTGATAGCTCGGATCTTATTATAGTCAGTCTGTTCAGACTTCGCTATTTCGATGAGTTTATGTGCGCTTCCTTCCATAGCAAGAGCTTTCTTCTCAGTTGTCTCGATACTCTTATGAGTAAAAAGACTCGTAAGGAGGTTTCTGACCACAGCATTTCGGTGGTTTGTATCTTTTCCATTGAGGTGGAGATGTTTTTTGACTCGGTGTCGCATAAGGGGGAATTGTTAGTTTTTTAGGGAGTTACGTGAGAATGACTAGTCATCTCAGAGAAGTTTGAGTCCTCGTGTCTTGAGGCAATCACGGACTTCTGTCATCGCTTTTTTTCCAAATCCTTTTATAGAAGAGAGCTTTGCTTCTGTACATTTTGTGAGCTGTTCTATAGAAAGGATATCTCCGTTGACAAGAGCATTAAGTGTACGAGGAGAAAGTCCCATGATTTCGATCGGAGTGTAGGTCTCCTTTTCGAGATCAGCCTTCACTTCCTGTTTCTCACGCTCGATCACTTCACGGATATCAGAGATAAATTCACCACCCACCTGAAGACGATCTTCATTGAAGAGTGAGAAGTATGACTCGAGCATCTTCGAAGAGAACTTCATAACTTCAGAAGGAGACATGACTCCGTTTGTACGGACAGTGATCTCGAGAGAGTCGAGAGACGTGATCTCACCGTAGCGAGTTGTCTTGACTTCGTATTTTACATTTTGTACCGGAGAGAAGCTCGCATCGAGTACGAGAACTTCGACATCATCTTCACGCTTCTTGAGATCTTCGATAGATGCGTACCCGACATTTTTCTCGACTCGTATCTGCATAGCGAAGTCGAATCCAGCATCGACCGTCGTGATATAGCAGTCAGGATTGAGGATAGTGACACCTGTAGGACACTTCACATCAGCACCAGTGACGACTCCACCCTTTTTCTTCGAAAGAGAGAGCCATTCGATCTCGAGAGAGTCCTTTGATACGATAAGAGCTTTCATATTGAGCATCACATCGAGGATAGACTCCCGGACTCCAGGAAGGGTCGAGTACTCATGAGAAACACCTGCGACCTTGATCCCTGTGACACGTGCTCCTGGTATAGATGAGAGCATGACACGTCGGAGAGAGTTACCGAGAGTGACACCATATCCACTCGGAAGTGGTTCGATGATAAAACGCTCTTCTGTAGCAGAGACGATTTCTCGTCGAATTTTTGGAACTCCGATAGTGTTGTGAAGAATATGCATAGTTCGAAGGGGAAATAAGGGAGTAAAGACAAATGATACTCTCTGAAAAGAGTAATATCGGGATTATTTCGAGTAAAACTCCACAATACGCTGGACATCGATCATCTGATCAAAATCACCTTTTTCAGGAAGTGCCGTGACCGTGATAGAAAGTTTCTTTGGATCTACTGCAAGCCAACGAGATGCGCTTACCTGAGCAGTAGCATTTTTAGTAGCAAAAGCTTGGAATTCTTCGACGAGAGACTTATAAAGTCCTGATTCTTTCATACGCTCCTTGAGAGTGATGACATCACCGACGCTGAGTTCATATGAAGGGATATTTACTTTTTTTCCGTTGACGAGAAAGTGAGCATGTCCGACACACTGGCGAGCCTGCATGATCGTACGAGCAAAATTGGCTCTGAGAACTACAGTATCGAAGCGTGTTTCGAGAAGACGAAGCATAGCATCACCAGTGATCTCATTGGTCTTTGCAGCTCGAGAATAATATCGAGAAAACTGCTTTTCTGTCAGTCCGAACTGACGTTTTGCAGCCTGCTTCTTTCGAAGCTGGACACCGAACTCGGAAAGCTTTCCAGCACGTTTTACTTTACGGTGATTATTTTCGAGATTATACTTTTCTACACCGAAGAGGTTGTATCCTTCACGGCGGCAGAGTTTCATTTTAGGTCCAGTATATCGCATAGGGGGAGATTAATATGTAGAATTGAAGGATTGGGACTAGAGTTTTCGAGCTTTTCGCTTACGGCATCCGTTATGAGGAACAGGAGTGATATCATAGATACCGATGAGTTCGACTCCGGCATTGATGATGCCACGGATAGCTTGCTCACGACCAGCACCGATACCCTTCACGTAGACATGAGCTTTTTCTACATTATGGAGAGTCTTTGCTTTTCCGACTGCCTGCTCGCTCGTGATCTGAGCTGCATAGGGAGTCGCTTCTCGTGCTCCTTTGAATCCTGCAGTACCACCTGTAGACCATGTGAGGACTTGTCCTGAGAGGTCAGAGACGACGACGTGCGTATTATTGAGAGTTGCCGTGATGCTGATGACAGCTTCAGGGACATTTTTACGAGTTTTTTTTGAGCGGCGGAGTGTAGCTTTTGCCATAGAGAGTGATTATAAATTTATAGAGAAGTATTGTATTGTTCTTGGGAAGTACCCATAATCTCGCTTCGGCGAGATTTCTTTTTAGGAAACATGCCTGTAAGAGTTTTTCGACTTCTTGTGATTTTGACTACTTTTTCTTATTCATGATGGTCATAACCTTTCCTTTTCGAGTACGAGCATTCGTTTTCGTACGCTGACCACGGACTGGGAGTCGCTTCTTGTGGCGGGATCCTCGGTAACATCCGATATCTTGGAGACGTTTGATATTCGATGAGACTTCTCGTCTGAGATCACCTTCGATGATGAAGCCCTTGAGCTCTTCACGGATAAGGTCGAGCTCAGCTTCTGTGAGTTCACCCATTTTTTTATTCCAGGCGATTCCTACTTTCGTAAGTATCTTCTGTGCGAGAGAACGTCCTACTCCATATATATACATAAGAGAGATTTCAGCATGTTTCCCGTCTGGGAGATTGACACCGGCGATACGAGCCATAATATTTCAGAAATTATAAATTATAAGTTATAAATTATAAATGAGGAATGGTATATGAATTTATCATTTAACATTTATCATTTACAATTATTGGATTACCCTTGGCGTTGTTTATGTTTTGGTTCTTGGCAGATCACTCGTACTACACCTTTACGGCGTATAACAGTACACTTTTCACAGATTTTTTTGACAGATGGACGGACTTTCATAGAAGTAAGTATTTAGAGGAAAGAATTATCGACGATTGTTGCTATTGGTTCCTGGGACTCTCACTGGGGCATTCGCATTTGGCTTGCGGAATGTGATACGACCACGGGTAAGATCATACGGAGTGAGCTCGACAGTGACAGTATCTCAGGGGATGAGACGGATCCTATTTTTCTGCATTTTTCCACCGACATACGCACGTATCACCATATTTGAGAAAGCTTCAGGGAGCTCTACTTCAAAAATGGCTCATGGGAGGGCTTTTAGTACTTTTCCCTCAACTTCGATCTTGTCGTCTTTCGGCATACTGATGCTGAAAAGGTGAGTAAAATACAAAAATAAGCTCGTGTAGTATATAAAAAAGAGGGGTAAATGCAAATCAATTTCGAAAAATCTCTTGCGCTCTCTTCTGTATACTCTGACTATGGCTTCCTGAAGGGAAAAGTGTGAGCAAATTTTGTGGTCAGAAGTGTGGCTTTCTGTACGTCTTTCTCGGAAGAGTGTGAAAATAATATTGACAAATAAAATTTAAATGTAATATATACTGATATTCTCTCTTATAAATATTTTTAAGTGTCATTATCATCGTCTTCTGCACGTCCTGAACCACAAGCAATGTGACCACTGCAGTCACTATCTCTTTCTTCGTGAGCACAAAAATATTTACGTATGTTGTCCGAACGCCGTACTCAAGTAAGACAAGTAGTCGAAAGCAAAATAGAGACGTTCTCTCAGAAGTATCAATCTGAATGACAACTTCTTGCAATCATAAATAAACCACTTCCACTCCGGGTAGAGCGCCTGCGAAGCAAGAAGTGGAAAAATAATACTGGCACGCCCTATATAGGAATGGTGATTCCTGAAGAGTACGCACTTGCAGTAATAACTCTGATGTTACATAAGAATGTTGGTAAACAGTATCGACCACTAGAAATATGCAGCATGACTGATGACGAGCTAAAAGATATGTTTACCAATACTCTCGTTCGAGTATCGTTAGAGAATAATCCAAAGATACAGTATACAGTGACATGCGTCAATGCGACAAGTATGGTAGACTATGGCCTCACGACTGACTCTCTTATAACGGCACAGATAGAAACAATAAACCAGAAGTACAAATGATATCACCTAGATTTTTCTGGAATCAAGGCGCAAACAGGAGTAGTAAGTATCACGGGGGATGATAGTGGAGCTGCAGAATTGCCAGGTATGTGCATCTTCGTTCCGACATCACTACATACTCCAGGATGAACACAACACATGAGGCATGGTAACGAGATAGCCTTCCCCATAGGAAAAGATACTCATAAAGCATTCCTCCATATGACGCTCGGATTTTCTGGTCAGGAAATCTCTACACCGGATTGAGAGAGAGTATATGTAGCTGGTGATCTACATAAAAGCAGGAATCCAAGAATCGACAAGAGTGAAGAGGATGCTATACCGTTTCGAAAGGCGAGAACACTCCCGAGGAAACGTACAAAAAGAGAGCAATGACAAGTTCTCACGCATATGGATATCATGAATACTGTAGGGTTTCTAGAGTGGTATATGAAACTTCAACAAGATAATATAGATACGCCAGCTCAGTATCAGAAATGGCTCGAAAATATTGATAATAGAAATCTGACATCCACATGTATACAGGCGCTCAATGATGCTGGATTTCTCACGCCAAACCTGGCTCCAGACTGGTCTGTATGAAGTGGGAAGCTCGATAAATCGCTCGGTTTTATTCCGAATGGTCTACAAAGTTTTCTTGATAATCATACTGAAAGTACAGATTCTATAAAAATACTCGTAAAATGATCTGGGAATAACCAATCAGCCCTTGCCTGAGAAACTTTTCCTCAGTGCCACGTAGAATGAATCGGTGATAATCTCTACATAGATATGGTACGGGTATTTTCAGTAAAAATAGGAGAAATAATACCGAAAATAAAGTGAAAAAACTATCTGCGAGAGTATATAGCATATCATATCATAGATGCGCTTCGTCAGAAGTATCGCCACGATAATGCCAACCAGTATGGGAGTATCGACGTTCGCCCGACGAATATGTCTCTCGATCCACCCACGATCATGGATATCGTAAGAAAGATCAACTCGGCGTGTAAAAAGATGAGTCTCAATACAAAACCTCTCCGTATAGATACACATGGTGAATTCGAGTGAGATGCTGATAGAGATTTTATGGATGCACTCTTAAGGGAGAATCAAGGTGCAGATGCAATAATCTTGAATAGTAATGAGTTTGTGCGTGCTTTCGGAAATGTAAATATTACAGAACTTCTTCCTTATGGAGGTTATCCTTTTCATTTTACCTGGTGAGATTTCCGTGATATACCGCAAATATACAAAAATGATAGCTTCGATATGATCGTTTCAAAACGATCCACCTCACATCAAGATGATGCTGATTTTTACCAGTGACTCTCCGATACCGCAAAAACACTTAAAGCTTGATGAGTCTACATCAGTGATGGCATACGTCAGTCATATACTCGAGTGCTTCGCCTGGACTCAGATAAGCTCGAGTTACTAGAGGACTCATCATTTCAGCTCTGGATAGTATGCAATCTCGAATATGAAGTCATATCGATAGTCATCTATAAGAAATCTCATGATGAAGAGAGAGATCTCCGTGTAGCCGATTTTTTGCGTGCAGAGCTCACACCATGATACTCTCTCACCGAGATAGAGAAAGACTCTAAGAAAGCTCATATCAATAAGCAACGTAATACTGTAACTACAAGAAATGGTGTACTGGCATGATACCAGTACCATCGACGCAATCAAGCTCGACAGTATGTACGTGACCAGATAGGTCCAGAGAACTTCGATAGTAGAGTACATGAGATCATAGATGAGAGTATCCATGGGTCGCTCTGAAGTGCGAGTATGATCGTACGAATACTCGTCCATCTCTCTGTAAAAAATGCCCAGTCTCCTCCAGATATAGCCAAGATCACAGCACATATCCAGAGGCTTGTTGATCGTAGCATAAAGGCCCATGATGGAAAATTGCTTCCTCTTAAGAGTGCGATGGCTATACTTGAGGCTCCCCTCGAACGCTCACAAGTATGATGAAAGGGGCGGAGGAAGCCAGAAACTCTCCGAATGAAATGAGGGTAAGAAAACTTTTTACTTCTTCGCATTTTTCCATAGAGTATCTTCACATATCATTATATTATGCCTCATTTAGAAAAAGTTCCTGAACATTTTTTCCGTGATCTCATCGATACGATGAATGAAGCAGTGTGGGTATGAGATGAGCACGAACGAACCATCTTTGCAAATCCGAAATTCTGTGAAATTATGGAGTATACTCTCGATGAGATGATAGGAAGAGAGTCATATGATTTCTGGGATAAAGAGAGTGCTACAACAGTACGAAATACAAACACCACGAAAAGAAAGCAATGAGTCAGATCGAACTATGAGGGCATATTACTTAGTAAGTCAAGAAAGAAGATACCTGTACTTCTAAGCGGGTCACCTATACCAGGAGGGTGAACTGTAGGGATTATGACAGATCTCAGGGAATATAAAAAACTCCAGAAAAAAGAAAAAGCCATATCACAAGCTGTCGGTATGGCAAGTGATTGTATTTTTTCTTATTCCCAAAATGGAAAAATAACCTCATGGAATAAGGGTGCAAAAACAATCTTCTGATATAAACTCTCTGAACTAGAGGCTTCTGGTATTAGCTTGCTATTTCCAGAAGAATCTCTCGAAAATTTCACACATCCCATAGATAACTTCAGTCAGATACGATTTCATGCTGTAGATAAGACTGGGAATGCTCTCATGATTTCTGGAGCTATCACATCTATGAGTACAGACGAGGAGGATCATGAATACCTATTCATCGGTCGAGATATCACTAGACAGATCAAGATCGAAGAGCAAATTGATAAGCACTGTGTGAAGATACGCGATGCCTATACTCAGATAGGACTGCTACAAAGACAGCTTGACTATATACAGGATATTATAAAGTTCTGACGAGGGCAGTACTGGTCTCGTATGAATTTTTATGACTTCATTCTTCGATCGATCCTTTTTATCTCAGATAGTGAACTCGTACAGCTCTGGAAGTGCGATACGAAATGAAATATGACTCTCGATGGTGCTATGGGAAAAATACAAATACTCCCTACTGGCACAAAGAAAAAATATAGTGGAAGCGCTACAGAATATACTATCAACCAAGGGAAAAGTATCAAAATAGTTGAGCCTGAAAAACATGGTGAATTCGAACAATTTTCATCTATCAAGTCTCATCACAATATATATGGCGTGATGATTATACCTCTTGGTAGAGCTGAAAATCCTATAGGAGTTATAGAGATTTATGTGTCTGAGGCACAATCTTTAGACTTATTTGAAAACAGTTTTATAGAAGATTATATATCTGCCATAGAGCTCGTGATAAAAAACGCACCCTAAACTAACTATTGACTCGAGCAGTTAAAATAATAAACCGAGGAAAGAGGAGTTTTTTGAGAGAAGGATTTCTCGACTTCACTTATCATCTCCGCTCGAAATGACAGGAACACTAGATACTTGTATGCTATGGCTTCCTGAAGGGAAAAGTGTGAGCAAATTTTGTGGTCAGAATGATGTATTTTGGTAAAGTTGATTTTTCGAAGAAAAATATATAATTTCGAAGCTCCTTGCTTCCAGAAGGAGCAAGGAGATATATCTCCTAACCATTTCTTCTTATGAAGAAGTTTATCTTGGAACTTCCCTACTGGAAGCATCGCTTGATACGGATAGAAATATCTGGTATCTATGAGCGAGTTGTGAAGCGGAAACGCTAAGATCAACAAAGAAAAATCCCTCGTGACAGAGGGATTTTTCAAAGGAGATATATTTCCTTTATCTTGGAAGACGAGATTATTATATCAGATTTTCCGAGAAATCAAACTTTTTATATCATAAATTACATATTTCATGCAAGTTTATCTGTCTATAATTATCTGACTATTTTTACTGCTGTATTAAATGTATTTCCCGAACTACTTTTAAAAGAAAAATTATATGGAATAGGACACTTATTTCAAAATTTTGTATCAATTTTATATCGAAATACTTCACCTCATGTATAAGTTAAGAGCGTATAAGGCTCATCGTCGTATTGTGATGAGTTCTTTTGGCAGGATAGTACAGAAATATTCGAAATAATATCATAATAACGATTATTTTCTGGGGTTGTTATAGATCACATTAAGCGACCATATATTTCCTCATCAATTCATTCTTCTCCCGAAAGAGTAAATTGATAACGAAGTTTGTTTGCATCGGTAATAAAAGATGGCGCGAAAGATTCTATATCTTTTCTAGTAAGGGAAAAGTTTTTTCATCAAAAAGTAAAATCAAAAGTGTCACCATTCAAAGTATTCTCTATAGGATCAAAAGTGAATCAAACTCTATGAGAGACATACTCATAGAGTACTCTTTCCGTGAATAAACTACCACTGAGTATCCTCATATGGGAAGCGCGAGGAATATAGACTCATGAGCTGGTCGCGAAAGGATTTTCTGCGTGAGAATCGAGAAACTCTATAGTATATCCATTTTTTGAAAAGGATGTCCTCACAAAATTACATGAACTGTTAACATAATTTAAGTTTCTTATGGTTACTAGATTTTCATCGAATAATGCGTAATTACCTCAGCTCGCACACATATCACCATCTGAGTAATGGTTTATAAAGAAAGAGCCCGTAGCAATTATATTATAATTTACGTTACTACTACTAAACACCATTTCTGTAGTGAGTTTTGTATCGATTGAATCTGTAAATGCCATACAGATGTTATGCGTGGAAGATCCTCACGGACTAAAGTAAAATCAACAAGAAACATATCATTCTGGATACATTTCTACTGGATGATTACCATATGGCGCTGATATAAATACTTTTTTATCTCCTATTTTTAGAGTATGTAGAATAGGCAGTTTATTTTCTTGAAAAAGTCGTATAAAGGTATTTTTATTTTTTTCTATAATATCTGCATCCTGTTTTTGTCTCGAAAACGTATAATCCTGTCTCTCACGAGCATCTTGGTATTTTTGTGCTACATCATCAAACTGCTCAAATATGTTATCATATTCAATATCTGTTCCCACTGGGATAATACGTTTTATCAAAATTTCTCCTGATATAGTTCACGTACTAGATATATTCATCTCTTTTCATGAGGAAGTATGAGAATCTTGATCTATAAGAATATCCTTATTTGAGCAAGCAAATAGAAAAAAACATGTAATGAAAATAATGAAATATTTAGTCATATTTAGTAGGGGTTAGATTTAATCTCTATTTCCTCTGTACCATCTTATAGAACTCGAGCACATCACCTTCCATGATCTGCACGTCTCCCTTGAAGTTGATACCACAGTCATTTCCTTCTTCGACTTCGTTCACATCGAGTGGACCCATCTTCAGATTCACGACTTCACCACTTCCGACCTTGGACCCTGCGCGGATGACACGGACTTTTGCTCGGTTCTCGATCTTTCCTGAAGTGACTCCCATACCGACGATCATCATAGAGTTGTTCTTGCCAGTGAAGAAGATCGCTTTCACGAGAGACGCACCGAGCTCGAGGTCTTCGTAGCGGATGTCGATCATACCGGTGATGATAGATTCGACTTTCTCGATGACGTGATAGATGACTTTTTTATCGATAAATTCTATTTTCGACTGAGACAGTGCTGACTTCGCAGCAGGATTGACTCCGACATTGTACGCGATGAGGAGCGCCTGTGAAGTCCCTGCCATCATGACATCAGACTGGTTCACATCTCCGACTGCCGAGTGGATAAACACGACTTGTGTCTCAGGAGTCGAGAGCTTCGTGAGAGAAGCCTTGAGCGCTTCGAGTGATCCTCCGGTATCCGTCTTGAGGACGATCTTGAGCTGTTTGAGGGCTCCAGACTTCAGTCGACTCATGAGCATACCGAGAGAGGCTCATTCGAAGGCGTGGATCGATTTTTTATTTTTCGCGAGAGAGTACTCCTTCGCACGAGTCGTCGCGAGCTCTGGAGTCGAGAGGACCTGGAGGATATCTCCACCCTGGACGACATCAGAGAGACCCGTGATCTGCACTGGTACTCCTGGACCTGCTGAGTCGATATTTTTCCCCTTGTAGTCTTTCAGTGTACGGACTTTTCCATATGCTCCTGCACAGACGATGTTGTCTGTTTTGCGAATAGTTCCCGTGTTGATTAGGATAGTAGCGACCGATCCGAGCTTCTGATCGAGATGCGCTTCGACGACCGTTGCGATAGCACCACGGTCAGGATTGGCTCGCAGTTCGAGCATCTCAGCCTGGAGGAGGATCATCTCGAGGAGAGAGTCCATACCGAGTCCTGTATGCGCTGAGACAGGTACGACGACGGTATTGCCTCCCCAATCTTCTGGCTGGAGTCCTTGCTCTGCCATTTGTCATTTGATGAGGTCGATATTAGCTCCTGGCTTGTCCATCTTATTGATCGCGATGATCATCGGGACTTCTGCAGCTTTCGCGTGGTTGATCGACTCTATGGTCTGTGGTTTCATCCCCTCGTCTGCGGCGATGACGATGACAGCAATATCTGTGAGTTTGGCTCCGCGAGCTCGCATGATAGTGAAGGCCTCATGTCCTGGAGTATCGAGAAAGGTGATCTTCCCTCCATTTTTCTCGACCTGATACGCTCCGATCTTCTGAGTGATACCTCATGCTTCTCCTGATACGACCGATGCCTTCCGGATGTAGTCGAGGATCGAGGTCTTTCCATGGTCGACGTGTCCCATGACGGAGATGATCGGTGAGCGAGAGACGAGGCGGGAGCTATCTTCTTCTTTTATCATCTCGTCGATGTTCCCATCCATGAGGTCTGATACTGATGCATTTTCTGAGATTTCTTTGGTGATCTTGATACCAAATGCTTCTCCGATAAGGAAACACGTATCATAGTCGATAGGAGCATTGAGATTGACGAGGACTCCGTTTTTCATGAGCTCTCCGATCACCTTCACCGCTGGTATACCGATCTTATCTGAGAACTCTTTCACGGATATCACATCACCGACAGAGACCTCTTGTCCCGTACGGTCGACGAGAATTTGTTTGAGATCTTCGATATTTTTTTCTCACTTTTTCTTTCCGAGTTTTCCTGATCGGCGAAATGATCCATCGTCTGCCACTCCTCCGATCGTCTTCACACTTTTTCTCTTTCCATCTTCCATGACATAGTCCTTTCCTCACTTTCATTTTCCTCATTTTTTCGCGGTACCATCTTTCTGCGGTGTTGCAAAGGCGATATTTCTCTGGAACATTGGCTTCGAGTCATCGCGAAGACGTTTTGCTCCTGCACCGACTGGAGCAGTTCCGTCAGTGCGCCTCTTCGGGACTTCATCCGGAATTTGCATGACAGGACGATTTTCGAGGATTTTTACCTTGTGTTCTGCTTTCGCGAAAGATATCTTCGGAAATGTACTTCTCTCTCGACTATCTCTCTGGTCTCATTTTTTATCATCACCTCCTTTCATCACGCTTCGCATGAGTCCAGAGCTCGCATGCTCACGCTCCACGAGACGTGCTTTCGGACGTTCCTCTTGTACGACTTCACGCGGGGAAATATCTTCCTCTTTTTGTGGAATTTCTTCTTCTATCGGTTTTTTCACGACAGCCTTGAGCTTGAGTTTGAGTGGTTTTTTATCATCGGTACCAGATGCACCTGCGGCTTTTACCTGAGCGTAGTAGTCATCTTGATTTGCTGGAGGAGTCATGGAAAAGGGGTTATATATGAGGGCTTCGAAGTCATAACGTTCTTGGCTTTCTCACTTCGCGAAAATCTCGTATTTCGACAATAAGAAATACGAGAGCTCGTAAGAACTCATACGAAAATGTGAGGAGATAGTATAGAAAAGTCGGGAAATGTCAAAAAACAAAAACCCCCTGAAGCTTCAGGAGGTTTTTGTTGTCTTTTGCCCATAAGGTAAAAGCCTCTATAATGCTGTATCAATTACGGATTCGTAGTGGGAGCAGGTGTAGGGCTTGGGGAAGCCGGTGCTGGTGTAGGATTCGGAGTAGTTGGGAGTTTTACATCTATATTATAGTTAGAACTTCATGGTGATTTGGACAGATTCCCTCCATTTACCGAATACCACCAAATCCCGAGTCCTACAATGATAAGAACTATAAGAATTATAAGGATGCTATTCGTTCCTGAATCGCCATCCCGAATTGCAACTGTCTCTTGAGTGACCATATATGTATGGTTAAGAATATAAAAAAATGAAGGAAGACCATTTTCGATTATTTATCAGAAATAGTAGACTTCTTACGATAGTATAAAAAATATTCTTCTCTATGAAAAGACAAAAGTAAGACAAAGAGATAATCAAATAAGAAAAGGGTGAATTAATTAATTGACAAATTAAGTATTTAAAATATAATATCTACATATTTCTTAATATAACCTACTTATGTCTGAAGCAATATGAGTCAATACCCCTGAGAAAAGCCGTAACGAATTTGGAAAAGTAGAGGAACTCTGGATGGAATGAGAAAAATCTGGTAATTATGCATCATATCTCATAGCGCTCGACGACTATCTGCTACGAGCTTTCGTTCTTCCTTTAACCAAAGAAAGTGCTGTGCTTGGTGATGTTATCGAAGCAATGGGAGACCAGCTTCGTCCTCTCATATTTAATGCGGACGACACCTATAATACAAATATTAATAAAGAAACGCTGGATAAGTCATGATTTAGTCTAGAAAATGTGAAACATATGCTTGGGAAAGATTCTGAAAGAAGTATTGCTTCGCATAATGCTCTGTTACGAGCAGTTATGCTCAGTATGGATAAGAAAGAGACTCGACAATAAGTTTCTCAATACTATTAAAAAATCCTCTCTCAGGTGAAAGAGGATTTTTTAGAAATTGAAATACTACCGTAGTTGTCCTTCGACCTCCCCCGCGATCTTGATCGATGGAGTAAGGGTCTTCGCACCAGCTTTCCACTTCGCAGGACATGCAGTCCCAGGATGAGCCGTCATGAACTGGAGGGCTTCGATCTTGCGAAGGAGCTCTTCACTATTGCGGCCGAGTGGACCAGAGGTCACTTCGATACCACGGCAGACTCCCTCAGGATCGATGATAAATGTTCCTCGTCCAGCGATCCCAGACTTCTCGTCGAGGATATTATACGAGTCGGCGACCTCTGTACTATGATCCGCGAGCATGAGGTATGGGAAATTTTTCATAAGCCCCTCGTGCTTCACCCATGCACGATGAGAGAAGACGGTATCAGTCGAGACCGCGAGGACATCGACTGCGAGTGCGTCGAACTCTGCCTTCGCATCTGCCATATCCTTGAGTTCTGTCGGACAGACGAAAGTGAAGTCAGCAGGATAGTAGAAGAGTACTGTCCACTTCCCTTTCTGATCAGCGAGAGAGACATTGGTAGTGTCATCTTTCACCGGGTCATAGGCAGGAAGGTCGAAATTTGGTGCAGGAGTATCGATTTTTACCTGTTCGAACATGTATTCGTGGTCGTGTCAGCAAGACATAAAAGTAGTAGATTAGAAAATAGTAATTAGTTATTGGGCAGGTACCATTTTGTCATGCCGTAGGCATCCCTATATTTTTCTCTCAAGAGATATTTTTATATATTTCTTATAAGATGACTTTAAAAGGGATTTCTCCGTTTCCATCCTCCGAAGCAGGGCTTCTGCGGAGGACGGGTCACTACGAAATGACAAAACAGAGAAATAGAACAAAAAAAGTATATGAAAATCTAATGTAAAATCAAATCAAAATGAGAACTATTCTCATAATAACTATTTCTTATTCTCCGAGCATCGACCGCATCATCCAGGCACGCTTATCGATCTGTCTCTGAGAACCCGTGATGATATCCTGGGTCACAGCATCATGATCTGTCTCTTGGATGAATTTTGTCATCTCAGCTGAGATATGTTCGTAGTCTTTGAGCATATTTTTCTGCATCTGACGAGCCGTCATAGGAAGTTCGTATTCCTGGAGTTTGGTTTCTGCGAGAAGATCGACGAGTCGAGAAAGTGGATTGAGCCTGAGTGCACGGATACGCTCAGCAAAGAGATCTACCTCTTCTGAGAGCTCATCATAGAGTTCCCCGAAGAGCTCATGATCATCTTCGAAGTGAGGACCGACGACATTCCAGTGACAAAATCGAGCATTTTGCGAAGCGATAGTATAGGCAGCGATGAGATGATTCAGCACATCGAGCGAAGGATTTTTGGTATTCATAGAAATAGGGGGTTAGGGGTAGGTAGTATTTTTATAGATTTTAGCAAAAATCACAAAGAAATAATAAAGACAGTATTTCCATTTTACTGAGAAAATCAAGTCTAAATGAGAATAGTTCTCACTATTCTCCTCGGAAATCCTCTCCTTGATGACTCATGATACGTTCCATGAAGAAGTCTTCTATAGGCTTATCGAGTTCTGATACTCTCATATTGGCTACGATGACTCCGCGGGATATGATAGCAAATCGGTCACAGATCGCCTCGACATCAGAGAGGATATGGGTATTGAAAAATAGGGTTTTTCCCTGAGACTTCAGTTCCAGCATGAGGTCTTTCACCATCTTGCGACCGACAGGGTCGAGCCCACTCATAGGCTCATCCAGGAATACAACCTCTGGATCATGCAGGATCGCTTGAGCAAGTCCGATACGCTGGAGCATCCCCTTGGAGTAGGTCTGGAGTCGTTTCCCACGAGCATGAGTGAGTCCGACTTTTTCGAGAACCTCGGTCTTTCTCTTTTCGAGTTTTTCTCATGTGAGATGGTAGAAGGAAGCATTGAAGTCGAGAAACTCATCTCCTGTGAGGTACTTGTAGAGATACGTATTCTCTGGCATGAATCCTAACTTATTGCGAATATTTGCATCATCGATAGAACCTCAGAGAATTTTGACTTCGCCTGATGTCGGTCGCATGATACCGAGGATACACTTCATCGTGGTGGTCTTTCCAGCGCCATTGGGCCCGAGAAATCAAAACACTTCCCCCTTCGCGAGAAAGAAGTGAATATCTTGGAGCAATATCGCCTTTCAGATTTTTTTGGTAAGGTGATGGATCTCGAGAGCGTGTCGCATGTTATTCGCGGGTTATCTGGATACGGATTTCTGATATTTTGTAGCCTTGTGGGAGTTCTCGTATAGAAACATTCTCGATCGGGAAATCACAGAAAATCCCTGTTGCCTCATCGACGAGGTGAGCGTGAGTCGCAGGGTTGCACTCGTAGTAGGTCTTCCCGTGGATTCCTGGAAATCGCCTGAGCATACCCTCTTCTGCCATGGCTTCGATATTGCGGTATACCGTCGCGCGCCCGATATCTGGACTTTTTCGTTTCACTTCTTCATAGATATCCTCAGCGGAGAGATGCCGGCACTCACAAGTAGAACAGATGATGTCTCGATACTGGTGTTTGCGCATGAACGTATTATGAGAAAAAATCTCAGGAAATCAATTTTTTTACTTTCTCTTATTTTTCCCTATACTCTCGGCATGTCTCTCACACGCCTCGACTGGGCACAACATAACCATATCGGTCTCGATCTCGATGAGACGCTCGCGAGTACAGTCATGGGGATGCTCGATGAGGCTCACTCGCACGGAAAGCTTCTCGGTATCAGATCTCTCGAAGATATCACCAAGTATGATTTTCTCGGGCTCGATCCGACCCTCACGGAAGCTGATAGCAGTTTCGTCTGGGAATCCTATGGGCAAAAAACTCTCGATCCACAGAGTATCCCCCTCATGCAAAACGCAAAGAATGGAGTACAACTTCTCGAAAAACGAGGGATAGAACTGTCTATTATCACGGCTCGATCTGATGACCAAGATTGGAAAAAACCTCGTACCATACATTGGGTTCATACACACCTTCCTACGATAAAAAATGTATATTTCGTGAATCATTTCTCGAAAGATGCGAGGCCAAAATCAGATATCTGTAAAAGTTTCGGGATCAGTATGATGATCGATGACCATATAGAAAATGCTCTCGATCTCATAGAACATGGTATCGCCTGTATACTTCTGGAAAAGCCCTGGAATAGGAATGAACACTTCGAACATCCACTTCTTTATCGGGTAAAGGATTGGGAAGAAATAATAGCCTCACTCCAAAAATAACTATGAAAATCCTCGTATGACTCTCATGATGAGTAGACTCTGCCGTATCAGCCTATCTTCTCAAGCAAGATGGGCATGAAGTGACGTGTGGATTCATGATCAATTATCTCGATGAGGAATTTCCACAATCATGTCCGACGCTCGCAGACCTCGAAGAGGCAAAAAAAGTCGCAAAGTACCTCGATCTTCCTCTCTACACCTTCGATTATCGAGAAGAGTATGAGAAACGCATCATCGAATACATCTATAGTGAATATGAGGCGGGAAGGACGCCCAATCCTGACGTTTTCTGTAACAATCTCGTAAAATTCGATCTCTTCCTCGAGGAAGCACTCTCGCTCGGATATGATGGTATCGCGATGGGTCACTATGCTCGTACCTGTCATGTCGACAAAGGAGACATCCTGCTCTGAATACATGAGCAAGATTTCTCGCAAGCTCGAAATGACAGAAAAATACAACTTCTGAAGTGAGTCGATCCAAACAAAGACCAATCATACTTTCTCTCGCGACTATCCCCATTCCAGATCTCACATGCGCTCTTCCCGATAGGGCACCTCCTCAAGTCAGAAGTCAGAGCCATAGCAAAAAAAGCATGACTGCCCAATGCAGAAAGAAAAGACTCACAGTGACTCTGCTTTATCGGAAAAGTGAGCATGAAAGAATTTCTCGAACGTAGGATCCCGAAAAAACTAGGAAACATCCTCGATACATCTGGAATAGTCATCGGGGAACACGAGTGAGCCTATTCCTATACTATCGGGCAAAGAAAGGGTATACAAGTAGGATGATGACCAGCACTCTTCGTAATAGCGAAGGATGTGAAAAATAACACTATCACCGTAGGAAATGAGAACGAGCTCGAGCTTTATGGAAGTGAATGCACTCTCACAGATTGGGTAGGAACTCTACCAGAAGAAGGAAAAAGATATGGAGCGAAAATACGGTATCGTCAGGAGGATCAGGAAGTAATGATGAATTATAAATGATGAATTATAAATGATAATGGTGCTGAATCTATAATTTACAGTTTACAGTTTACAGTTCCCCAACGCGCGATTAGTCCAGGACAGATCTGCGTGATCTACGATAAAGACGTCGTCATAGGAAGTGGAATTATAGAAGAATTTTCCTAGAACAATCGCATCACATTCGATGTCTCTGGGACGATCACTCATCTACGGACAAGCTCGACGAAGCATCGCATAGTCGCCTCTACATCGATGAGAGCATCATGAGCTCATTCGAAAAACTCTCAAAAAAGATGTTTGTGAAGCTCGGAAAGTTTCGGCGGCTTATAGGCAAATCCTCTCCCTTGGAGCTTACAGTAATCTGTCGATGATCTCATAGTACAGACCGTCTTCTGTGGAGAGTACTCTCCACTTTTTCCGAGTCTTGCGAGCTCGTAGGAGAGGATATCTTCATCATATTCGATATTATGCCCTGAGACGAGATCAGCATTATTGAGTATACGTAGTATGGTATCTATATGTACATTCATCGGTTCACAGTCAGCGACATCTTTATCATAGATACCATTGACTTGGGAAGCTCAGAAAGGGATCGATATAAATGGCTTGATCATGATATCGTGACGTGCGATCTCACGATATACATCACCCTCGAGTTCTCACTCGATCGCTGCAAACTGGATGATATATGGCTGTCGAGCGAGGTCTCCTCATTTTGTCGCGAATCCTGTAGTCTCTGTATCCCACACGCAGATTTTCATATATATTTAGTGAGTTTATGGAAATGAAAATTCCTAAAAAACAAGAAATTCAAGGAAGAAAAAAGTTTTCGAAGTGAGTTTACTAAGCTGTAAATGATCAAGAAAACTTTTTTCTGACAACGAAATTCGAAGTTTTTCAGGGATTTTTAGTGGAATTTCTTATAATCAAAACTCTTCATATCTGTATCGATACGACGGATAATATCGAGGATCACTCCGACGACGATGATCAGTCCAGCACCAGAGATCAGGAAGTCGATCTGTGTCGCTCCGAGAGAGGGAAATCCGAGTATCGGAGCAAGCTTGGTCGCGAGATAGGGAAATACTGCGATAAGTGCGAGAAACCCTCCTCAGAAAAGGTTGAGTCTGTCAGAGACTTTCTGTAAGTACGTGGCTGTTTCCTTTCCTGGACGTACTCCTGGGATATATCCTCCGCGTTTCTGGATATTTTCTGCGACTTCAGTCGTGTTGAACGTGATAGATACATAGAAAAATGCAAATCCAAGAACTAGAAGAGCGTAGACTGCGATATATACCCATCCAGGATTTTGCATAGAGAGATTGGTCGCGAGCCACTCACCCACTGTAGCACTCATACCAGTACCACGTTTCGCGAGGATCTGCCCGATCAGTGAAGGGAATGTTATGAGAGAGACCGCGAAGATGATCGGCACCATACCCGCTTGATTGACTCGGATAGGAAAGTAGGATCGCTCATCACGTCCTGTACGAGTATAGATAAGTGGCACTTTACGATATCCTTCTGTGAACTTCACGATGATAAATATCACTGCTATCGTAAGGATAGCCAGCACGAGAAGGAGTCCATAGTTTTGTGTACTGATATAATTCAAGATATGCTGTGGCACTCCTGCGAGGACTCAGGCGAAGATGATGATCGAGCTCCCATTTCCTATACCAGACTCTGTGATGAGATCACCGAGCCAGAGAAGTACCATAGTACCTGCAGTGATCGCGAGCATAGCTGGAAGTACGACTCCCATGAAGTTCGTCGTATCGATGATACTCGCTCCAGCTTCTCCTGTACCGATGATAGTATTGAGAAGGTAGATCATACCATAGCTCTGAGCGAGAGCGAGAGGGACGGTGAGATAGCGAGTATAGTTATTGATTTTTTTCTGTCCTTGTTCACCTTCTTTTTTCAGTGCCTCAAGTGAAGGGATGATCACAGTAAGAAGCTGGATGATGATAGTCGCATTGATATACGGTGCTAGACCCATGAGAATGATGGAGAATTGCTCGAGTCCACCTCCCATAATAGAGCCGAAAAACGCGAGCTGAGTATTGGCCCGGAGTTGCTCAGTAAAAGCATCGAGAAGAGCGATATTGACTCATGGAACAGGGATAGTCGCGAGGAGCTTATAGACGATAACGATACCGAGCGTGAAGAGTATCTTCTTGCGGATATGTTCTGTTGCCCAGACTTTTTGGATATTAGCGATCATAGTGAGTAGAATAAAATAGAAATTCTCGCGTATTCTAGGGAAAAAATGAGAAAATGCAAAGGAAAGTACGGAGAAATTTGACAAGAGAGAGAGAGAGTGGTAGTCTAAGTATACATTTTAATTTTAAAATTAATTATATGACTACTCTTGCTGATACGCCCGATACCTCTGAAATCTTGCCCGAGATATTTGATAGTAAAGAATCACATTTACTTTTAGATATCGAAAGTAGCGAATGGAAGCGTCAAAAAATCGATAATGCTACTTTTATATCTCCTATTCCATTATTCGATACAGATACACGCACAGAGACAATATATCCACTTTGGATTTTTGATATAGCGATCAATAAAACTAATAGGATAGTGCAATTCCAGTTTAAGAATAGTAGCGGTGCTCTAGGATACTGAAAGTGTGATTTAGGCATATATTTGGCAAATGCTGTATCCTGAGATCTTAGGAAGGAATTGCAAGCAGAGAAAGCAGTAAAATCTCATCGAACTAATATAAATGCTATTATCTAAAATAATCCCCCACTTTCGTGAGGGATTTCTTATATATCTGATTTATGCGACGGTCACGCTACCTCCTGCCTTCTCGATCATAGTACGAGCACCAGCAGAGACGGAGTCAGCCATGAGCTCGATCTTCGATGTGAGAGTACCTCGTCCGAGGACTTTCAGGAGCTTTCCTTTCTCTCGGATCATACGACGCTCGTAGAGGACTGCGTAGTCCACAGTCGTGATACCAGCATCAGCGAGCTTCTGGATTTGATCGAGATTGATCGTGACGAAGTCCTTCGGAGCGTATGCAGTGAATCCTCTCTTTTTCGGAGTACGGATAAAGAGTCGAGTCTGTCCTCCTTCGAATGTAGGATAGCGCTTTCCTTTTCCTGTACGAGAGTTTTGACCATTCATACCGCGTCCGCATGTCCCTCAGAGACCAGAGCTCACACCGCGAGCGACGCGACGTGGACGAGTCAGAGAACCTGGAGTAGGCTTGAGTGTAGTGAGAGTTGTCATAGAAAGTAGATTTTAGATTTTTATTCTTTGGATTATGCTGCCTTAGCTTTCGCTGGAGTCTTCTTAGCTACTGGTTTTTCTGCTTTTACTGGAGTAGATTTTTTTGCTTCTGGAGCCTTTTTTGCTACAGTGACTTTTTCTTTTTTTGCTTCTGGAGTTTTGGCTATTTTTTCTCCTCCTTCCTTTCCTTCATTCTTCGAAGCGAATTTCATGATAAGTCCTGTAGGTTTCAGAGATGCGAGTGCCTTCATGGCGACACGAGCATTGGTGATCTTATTGGGAGCTCCATGCTGTTTGGCGATGATGTCCTTGATACCTGAGACGGAGAATATTTTTCGTACGGCACCTCCAGCGATGATACCAGTACCTGGATGAGCTGGGTGGATATGGAGACTTGATGCCTTATACTCTACAGTCACTTCATGAGCGATAGTACCGTTCACGATCTGGAAGGTAATGAGGTTTTTCTTCGCATCACGGATCGCCTTCTCTATAGCCATCTGGACTTCTCCTGCCTTTCCGACACCGAGTCCGATACGACCTTTTCCATCACCGATGACGATAGACGCACGGAATCGGATCTGACGACCTCCAGCCGTGACACGTGTCACACGAGCGATCTCGAGCATCTCTTCTTTAAATTCTTTTTCCTCTTCACGCATACCATCACGGCGAGGTCCACGAGGACGATCACCACCACGATCTTTTCGATCTCCATCACGAGATGGACGTTCTGAAGATGATTTTTCAGCGACTACAGGAGTGTCGACAGGAGTCTCTACTACAGAAGTTTCTGGGTTTTCAGGAAGTGTTTGGTTCTGGGTATCTGACATAGAAAGAGAGTTATTAAGAGAAGAGAATAGATCGTATTAGAAAGTGAGTCCAGCTTCACGAGCACCTTCAGCAAGAGCCTTGACTCGTCCGTGATAGAGATATCCACCTCGGTCGAATATACATGCCGTGATCCCTTTTTCGAGCATAGTCTTTGCGATAGTAGCTCAGACTTCACGTGCGCGTTCCGATTTTGTGCCTTTTTTCGCTGCGATATCATGAGCACTGCAGAGAGTAGCTCCTGTACTATCATCGATAGCCTGGGCTGTGATATGCGTATTACTACGAAATACACTGAGGCGAGGCTTCGAAGCAGTTCATTCGATACGAGCACGTACACGATTGGCTCGGCGAAGACGATTTTGGACTTTCTGTAACATAAAACGTAATTTTATAATTTATAATAGAATCTATAATTATTTACCAGCAGTCTTACCTGCCTTTCTGCGGACATATTCACCGACGTATCTAATACCTTTTCCTTTATACGGTTCTGGTTTTTTCAAAGAACGGATATAAGCAGCGAAGTATCCGAGAAGTTGCTTATCATGAGAACGAAGGTGGATTTTATTTTTTTCTTCCTTATCTGCCTCGATAGTGATACCTTCAGGAGCATCGACATTTACTTTATGGGAAAATCCTATAGCAAGCTCAATCTTTCGTGGACCTTTCACATCGAATTTATACCCTACTCCGATGATTTCGAGACTCTTCGTATATCCATCTGAAACTCCTACGACCATATTTTGAAGCATGGCACGAGTAAGGCCCCAGTAGGCACGCTGTTGTTTATTCTCAGGATTTTGTACTGATACGAGAAGAGTTTCTCCTTCTTGCGTTACAGCTACTCATTCGAGGATATTAAACATGAGATTCCCCTTAGATCCTTTGATCTGTATTTCCGTAGCAGTGATCTCTACAGAAACTCCTGCAGGAAGTTTGACGGGTTGTTTTCCGATTCGAGACATAAAATTTGAGTTAAAAGTTTTTAAGGTTTATCATTCTAGAACACCTCACAGAGAAGTTCTCCGCCTACTCCAAGAGAGTGTGCCTCATATCCTGTGACGATTCCTTTGGGGGTAGAGAGGATAAATATACCGACTCCATTTCGTGATTTTTTGATCTCTGTAGAGCGAACGTAGATACGCTGTCCTGGTCGAGAGATTCGACGAAATGATGGAACATATTTTGTCTTACGAACATCATGAAGTGTGATCACAAATGTATGAGTCTCCTCAGAAAGAGTAAACTCTACAATATGCCCATTCTTCTTGAGAATTCGGAGGATTTCAGCCTTGATTTTTGAATATGGTGCCTCGATACTCGAAAGACGAGCAAGGTAGCCATTTCTGATACGAGTGAGAAGATCTGCGATAGGATCGATGATCATAAAAAGAGAGAGAAAACGGAAGTAAAAAGTATATCCAGGTTCGACTATTACCAGCTTGACTTACGAACACCCATAAGTTCTCAGGCATTTGCCTTCTCGCGGACACAGATTCGACAAAGATCGAATTTTCCGATATATCCGTTCGATCGACCACAGTGTGAGCAACGGTGGTAGAGTCGAGTAGAGAATTTTGGTTCTTTACCGAGGTCATGAGCGCGAGATGCTGCATTTTGAGCATTTCTACATTTATTGACGAGAGCTGTTCGAGCCATAGAGAGGAATTTAGGTTTTAGAGGGAAGATTATTTACTGAAGGGGAAACTCATTTTTTCCAGAAGAGCCTTCGAGTGAGCTGGAGTTCATGATTTCATTTTGATCGTCACCTGAAGTCCGTGTGACTTGACGACGTCAAGCTGAGGAACTTCTGGGAAGATCGTATGTTCTCTGATTCCAAAATTGAAGTTCCCCTCTTGGTCAAAACCACGAGCAGAAACACCACGAAAGTCACGGACACGAGGGAGGACGATAGCGATAAGTTTTTCGAGAAAAGCAAACATACGCTCACCGCGGAGAGTGACCATCATTCCGACAGGCATACCTTCGCGAAGTTTGAAGTTCGAGATTGCGATACGTGCATGATTAATACGTGGAAGTTGTCCTGAGATAAGTGCGAGATCATTGCGAAGACTAGAGAAATCTTTATTCCCAGCAGCCACATAGGTACCGATACCCATATTGAGAACGATTTTTTCGATATGAGGAATCTGCATAGCATTTTCTATACCCAGTTCTTTTGCAAGTTCAGGAAGGATTTTTTTGATGTATTGTTCTTTGAAAGTCATGAGAAGAGGATTAAGGGTGTACTATAGAGTAAATAATACGATGAGTGTTTTTTTAGAGAGTCGTTCCTGATTTTTTTGCAAATCGGACTTTTTTTCCATTTTCGATCTTGTATCCGATACGAGTGGGCTCTCCTGATTTTGGATCGAGAAGCATGACGTTGGAAGCACTGATCGGTTTTTCAAAAGTGACTTTCTGTCCAGGAGTAGATCCCTGACGCTTCATGTGACGAGTGACGACTCCTACACCTTCGACGACGAGAGTACTACTATCAGGAATAGCTCGAAGGACTTTTGCTTTTTTTCCTTTATCTTTTCCGGAAATGACGATGACCTGATCATCTTTGTGGATTTTCATAGAGTGAATAGAAATATTTTTAGAGACTTTTTATGGGCAAATTATACAACTTCTGGAGCAAGAGACACGATCTTCTGGTATCCTCTCGCCTTGAGTTCGCGGAAGACAGGTCCAAAAATACGAGTTCCTTTTGGTTCGAGCTTATCGTCGATAATCACACATGCATTATCATCTGATCGTACATAAGTACCATCGTCACGACGTACTTCTTTCGAAACACGGACTATGACGGCCTTACATACGGCTTTCTTTTTGATGTTTCCATTAGGAAGTGCACGCTTCACAGAGACGACGATGATATCACCGACGCTCGCATAACGACGCTTTGATCCTTTGAGGACTTTGATACAGAGTACTTCTTTAGCACCTGTATTATCCACGACTACGAGTCTGCTTTCTGCCTGAATCATAAAGTGAGAAAATTATTTACTAGAGGTAGAGACGATAGAATCTTCTATAAGAGACCAGCGCTTAAGACGAGAGAGAGGACGAGTCTCACTCACTGTGACAGTGTCACCGAGTTTTGCGAGTCCATTCTCATCATGAGCATAAAATTTTACAGAAGATTTGTAGCGCTTTTGATACTTTGGATGCGTTTTATACGTATCGACAGTGACGACGATAGTTTTCTGCATCTTAGTACTTGTGACGACACCGGTCTTAGTACGCATAGGAAATTGAAGTAAAGAAATTAGATTGAGGAACTGAGAGCCGTAGAAATCTGAGCCACACTTCGGCGTGCGACACGGACAAGATGAGGCTGCTTGAGCTCACCGAGTGAGTGCTTCATACGGAGCGAGAAGAGTTCTTTTCTCGAAGCCATAAGCTCTGTAGTAAGCTCGGCTCTATCGAGAGATTTGAAGTCTTTTGGAGTCTTAGATGTTTTTTTTGCTTTTGCCATAAAGAGAGAGTGTAATGATGGTCGCAGATGAATATTAGAATTCGTTCTTTGACATGAGAATCTTTGTTTTTACCGGAAGCTTATGCGATGCAATCGTAAATGCTTCCCTAGCAATTTCTGGAGAGATATCTCCCATTTCAAAGAGAATACGTCCAGGTTTTACAGGGGCACGATACATTTCGACACTTCCTTTACCACCACCCATTGGAGCTTCTGCAGCGTGAGTTGTATATGGTTTATCAGGAAATATACGGATCCAGAGTTGTCCTCCCTTCTTGAGAAAGCGGACGATAGCCTTGCGGGCACTCTCGATCTGTCGAGATGTAATGTAACCAGATTCGGTTGTCTTAAGGGCAAATTCACCAAAGGATATGTCTGAACCACGAGTGGCAAGACCCTTGATGACTCCACGTTGCGCCTTTCGATATTTTGTTCTGCTCGGTTGTAGCATGAGAAGAATCGTTAAGATTATAGATAAAAATTCGGAATTGCAAGTTTATTTTTTGAAAACATCACCTTTATAGATCCAGACCTTGAGTCCGATCGTACCTGATGGAGTTTCTGCTCTTTCGTAAGCAAATTCTACGTCAGCCCGGATAGTCTGAGATGGGATGCTTCCATCTTTATAGGTTTCACGACGAGCGATTTCTGCTCCATTGAGTCGACCTCCGAGTTTTACTTTGATACCGAGACCTCCCTTCTCCATAGTTTTTGCGATAGCATTTTTGATCACTCGACGATATGGCATCTTTTTCTCGATCTGACGAGCGATAGAGTCTGCTACTATCTGAGCTGAGAGCTCCGGTTTTTTCACTTCCTTCACTTCGAGAGAAAATGTATATCCAGGAAATCTCTTTGCGAGGATATCCTTGAGACCATTTATATTATCATCATTCGTTCCGAGGATCACCGCAGGACGAGAAGTAAAGAGGATAATAGAAAGGAGACTATTTCCGTTATGATTCATAAATACATTTGCAAGAGGAAGATTCTTGAAGTGCTTCATGACCAGTGCACGGATAGCTACATCTTGAGCTGTATGGAGAGCATAATCATTACGGTCATAGTACCCTGTAGTACGCCATGTTTTGATGTATCCGATGCGGAATGCAAGAGGTGAGACTTTGTGTCACATAGGTGAGTAAGAGAAAAAATTATTTTACAGAAAGGGAGAGATCGACATGAGATGTACGCTTGAGGATACGGTGAGCGCGTCCTCGAGAAACTGGATTGATACGCTTATAGACGATACCCTGTGTGACACTCACAGAAGAGATCGTCAGATCAGTGAGAACTTGACTATCATTATGAGTCGCATTTGCCACAGCACTTGAGAGGACCTTTAGCATGATATCAGCTCCTTTTTTTGGCATAAATCGGAGAGTATCGAGAGCATCTTTTGCTGTCATGTTTCTGATAATGAACGCAATCACATTGAGTTTTTTAGGTGAGATGCGGACATTTTGTACGGAAGCTTTCATAGAAAGTAGATTTTAGGTTTTAGATCTTGGGACTTAGGACTTGAGATTTAGAGCTGAGATCGAATCATAGGAGTACCTAAGTTCTAAAATCTCAGTTCTAAGTTCTTAGGTAATTATTTATTTCCGGAATGACCTTGGAATCTTCGAGTAAATGAAAACTCTCCGAGCTTGTGTCCTACCATATCTTCTGTAACGAAGACAGGAACATGTTGTTTTCCGTTATGCACACCGAAGGTATGTCCGACGAATTCAGGAGCAATCATACAGGCTCGAGACCATGTCTTGATGACATTTTTTCTTCCACTCGCATTGAGTGCATCGATTTTTTTCGACACACGCGGGTCGATGTATGGTCATTTTTTGAGCGAACGAGTCATAGGAGAGAAATTTAGATTTTAGAGAGAATTAGCCTTGAAGTTTTCCAGCACGAGTACGCAGAATCCAACGATCAGTATATTTTCGAGAGCGAGTCTTGACACCGCGAGCCAGTTTTCCCCATGGAGTCTTTGGACCTTTTCTCTGACCGACTGACTGGTGACCTTCACCTCCTCCGTGTGGATGATCTACAGGATTCATAGATGATCCGAGAACTGTAGGCCTCTTTCCCATCCAGCGACTGCGTCCTGCTTTACCTATAGTGATCTGATCCCAGTCTGCATTCGATACGGTTCCGATAGTAGCAAAGCAATTTTTATGGATAAGACGGATTTCTCCACTTGCCATCTTGAGCTGAGTATACTCACCTTCCTGAGAGAGGACAAGAGCACTTGATCCAGCAGAACGGATAGTAGAAGCTCACTGTCCGACAATCATTTCTACATTATGCACGAGAAGACCTGTCGGGATATTTCCGATTTCCATACGATTTCCTGGGACTGGTTTTGCGAGTTTTGCTGTGATGATCTCATCTCCGACCTTAGTCTCTGTATGAGCGAGGACGTATCGACGTTCTCCATCACGGTAGCAGATAAGAGAAATAAATGCAGATCGATACGGATCATATTCGACACTCTCGACACGAGCTGGGATATCATACTTATCGAGGATAAAATCTACGATACGGTATAGCTTCTTGTGTCCTCCGCCCTGATGGCGTACAGAAATACGTCCAGCGTGATTACGGCCTGCTTGATCTTTCTTAAAAGTCGTAAGTGGCTTGTATGGCTCATTGGTAGTGAGCTCCTCATAGGTGAGTCCCGTCATAAAACGGCGAGATGGGGTAGTTGGTTTATACTTTTTGATTCACATAGGAGTGGAAGTGAGAAGAGAAGAAATGAAGGATTACTGTATGACGTCGAAATTTACGATTTTTGCACCATTTTTCAGGGTGACCATAGCTTTCTTTTCTGAGCCTTTTTTTCGAGCCACTCAGATTTTTGTATTATGGTATTTCTCGCGAGTCATGAGAACGTTTACTTTCTCGACCTCGACTCCGTAGAGAGTTTTAAATGCATTTTTTACATCGATCTTCGTAGCACTTGGATCTATAAAACATGTATATACACCACGTACTTCACCATCGGTAGATTTATTGGTGACAGCGAATCGCTTGATGACGGAATAGAGAGAGTTCATAAGGAAGAGTTTAGGATTTAGAGTTTAGAGCTTAGAGTCTGAGAATTTGAACGGAGTTTTTCCTAAGTTCTAAAGTCTAAGTTCTAAGTTCTATGATTTATTTTGAAAAGTGAGTATAGAGGTGCTTGAGAGCTGCTTCAGAGAGAACGAGATCTGTATACTTGAGAAGTGAGTGTGGATTGAGATATTCGATATTGACGACTTTGAGCTCTGGAAGATTCATCGCTCCTGCGATCTCTGATCTCTCTTCACGAGTAATAGCGATGAGTGGTTTTTTTGCCTCCATAGTAGAGAGAAATGCTACCATTCATTTTGTCTTCGCAGTATCCTTTCCGAATGATTCAACGACTTTTATATTTTCTGCTGTAGCTTTTGTCGATAGAAGAGAAAGGAGAGCTAGACGGCGTTCCTTGGCATTCATAGAAACAGAGAAGTTTCTCTCATTTCGAGGACCAAAGACGACACCTCCTCCACGACGCATAGGAGAACGACGATCACCCATACGAGCACTACCAGTGCCTTTTTGCTTGAAAAGCTTCTTTGTCGATCCTCGGATCTCACCACGATGCTTAGTATGAGCTATAGCGATACGGCCATTAGCCTGCTGAAGGATAAGGAGTCGATGCATGAGTCCTTCATTTGGAGTGACTCCAAAGTGAGAAGCCTCAAGGTCGATAGTACCTTTATTTTTTCCGTGAGTGTCGAAGAGAGGAGCTTTCATAGAGAGAGGTTTTAGGTTTTAGGTCTTAGGTCTTAGGTCTTAGGTCTTAGGCAAGTAAAAACTAAAATGTAAGAGTGATGAGTGAGTTTCGTGCGCCAGCGACTGGACCTTTTACAGCGATCACTCGGAGTTCTTTATTCACGAGGATAAGTGGGACATCTTTCAGGGTGATCGTATCGAGACCCATATGTCCGTGCATCTTCTTTCCGAGTTTTGTACGACGAGGTTTTCGTGTACCGATAGAACCGAGGGAACGAGTATATTTATGTCCGTGTCCTCCAGGACCTCCAGAGAAGTTCCAGCGCTTCATAGCACCTTGGAAACCCTTACCCTTAGATATAGAGACTACATTGACACTCACGACACCTTCGAGCATATCGAGAGTGATCTCAGATCCTTTCTCGAGATCCGTGAAGTTTCCTGTGATAGATACTTCTCGGAGTGTCTCTTGCTTCCCGTCTTTCATAGAAATGACGATAGCTGTATAGCCATCAGTTTCCAGAGTTTTGACTTGGGCAACAGTGAGAGTAGGAACCTTGATAAGAGTGACAGGAGTGAACGCGCCATTATGAAGGACACGAGTCATTTCGAGTTTTTTTCCGATTATACCAGCCATAGGATGATGGTGAGAGAGATATTAAAATGAGAGGTTGTCAGGAGGCATTCGTAATCGAATGGTTACCCGGCAACATCACTATGAGTGGATCTGGCTTCCCTCAGGGGAGAAAAGCGGAGAGCTATACAAAAGTGACGGGATTATATGAAAGAGTATATGAATGTCAAAATGTTTTTTAGAAAAACTCAGATTGTCTCTCTAGATATAGAGATAATGTCGAATGTAGGATGAAAAATCGTATAAAAAATGTAGACAATTCTCGATTTGGTAAAAAAAGAATCGTGAATACTATAATAAAAGAATGACCCGCACGAAGCGATCCGTTCAGTTGTCTAAGCTTACTATGAGCCCTGTACAGCTTCTCTTATAGATTCTCTGCACATAGCTCGTGCCTGATTTACAGTATAACATCCTAAAGTTAGTGTTTTTTGAGTCGGCGGTTTTGTATCTGTATCGCATCATTCCCCTGGATATCCATAGGATGTATTATCTGAAGGTGGAGTATTTGTATCTCAGACCATATAGTAAAATATAGTAAATAAACTAATAGGAGTTTATCACGAAACTCTCTCTCTGTCAAGACAATTTATAAAAACTATGCAAAAAACTATAAAAGCCAAAAAATCCCTCGGACAAAACTTCCTCATCGACGAGGAGGCGCTCAGAGATATCGCCCACTCCATAGAGCTCGCAGGTAGGCATGTGATCGAAGTCGGACCTGGGTATGGAGCACTCACCGAATATATCCTCTCGCATCATCCCCTCACACTCGACCTCGTCGAGCTCGATCCTGATATGATCGAGATCCTCGATGAACGATATATGGGCGATGAAGTCGCACCAGTGATACAAGGAGAGGAAAATAATCTCGTAAAGACGACTCCGATAGCCATCCACCATGAGGACATCCTCCAGTTCACTCCCCCATATGACGACTACTCGGTCATCGCGAATATCCCGTACTATATCACGAGTCCTATATTATTTCATTTTTTGTATCCCGAAGCCCCCTTTGTAAAGGGGGGAAGGGGGGATTTGATTTCTGAGCAAAATCCTCCGCCTCGTACCTCGGCACCTCCTTTACAAAGGAGGCTTACACCACCTGAAGCCATGGTGATCATGATGCAGGAGGAAGTAGGAGAAAAAATCCTTGCCTGACGCGCGAAAAAACCGCACTACTCCTATCTCTCCCTCGCTATGGAGCTCGCGTGCAAAGATATCGAGATCGTGCGGTATGTAGGGCGAGCTTCGTTTGACCCAGCACCGAAAGTGGACTCTATCGTGGTGAAGTTCTCGGTGAAGAAATCTCGTGACCGAATCGGGGAAGAAAAACTCCTCGCCCTCTGGAGAGTAGCATTCACCCACCCACGCAAAACACTCCTCTCCAATCTGAAGTGAAGTCACTACGATATCGAGGAAGTGAAAAAATGGCTCACAGAATGTGGGTACGATGAGAAAGTGCGGGCAGAGGCGGTGAGGAAGGAGGATTGGATAAAAATATACCTCTAAATTTAGAGGTATATTTTTATAGTATATCGAGAGAGATTTACTCTTCCTTTAGGGGCATAGTAATCTGGGGTTTGAGCCCTTGAGATGACTGCATATGACCAAACATACACTGACTGCACTTGAATCCTCCATTCCCATATTTTCCTGTATGCTTTGAGAGGCAAGGAGAACATACTCTGAAACTACACGTATCACAGATATACCAGTTCCATGAAGTGGGATATTCTGTAAGGCAAGATTGGCAAGGGATATTTGGCATAAAAGAGAAAGATTACATTCCTTTCGAGAGACATGCTATGAGGGCCTTTGTTCGTACATCAATGTTATCGATATTCGTAAATGGATTGTGATCCACTGTAAGGACCCCATCAGCGAATGTATAAGCGTAGTCACCCGAGGTCACATCCTTCTCATTCTTCATTACTATTTTTTTGAGTGTGTCTTTCAGTGCCTTCTTTCCCATATCATCGACAGTGATGACTTTCAGAGCTTCGATAATAGGAGTGAAGTATACCTTCGTGAATCCCTCAGTATAAAGATCGATACGATCATCTTTCATGAGAGTATCCCCTAAGATATCGAACTCGACCGTGAATCCTGCGAGTGTATTGATCTCATTCATGAGATTTTTTCCATCTGTATCCAGAAATGCTTGAAAAGCTCTTTTTTCGAGAAGTCCCATATACTTATATAAGTTAAAGAATAAGTGAATATATGGTATCATATTTTTTATTATGATGCAAATTTAAGATATATTTTATATCTACTTTGAGGCGAGCTCATAGACCATCTGTACTGTGAGGAAGTATTTCTGTGGTTCTAGAGGATTGGGATACTGTGAGGCTATCGTCTGGTATACTGCTGTCTCTGATCCTCCTTCAGCATATGTGATGACATCTCCTAGACTTCCTCAGAGGAGAAGTGCTATACCTTCAGCATTTTTCCGAGCATCTGCAAGGGCTATTTCTCGAAGCGCCGTACTGACAGTATCGTTTTTTCTCGTGATACTCTTGACTCGGATAGAGACTCCCGTCGAGACAGCTCAGGCAAAAATATTTTTTATAATTCCCTCTATTTCTCCTCTCTTTGCGCTATCGAACTCTGTAGGGAGGAGGAGGGTAATCTCCTGTACTGACTGCAGATCTCCAGTACCACCATTCCCATGATACCAAGCTCATCTTATCGGAATAGTACCATCTGGGGTATCTATGGTATTTGGTTCTGGCTCGAATACGACATCTCCTACCACTTCTTTTTTTGACACTTGAGTACTCGATGTCGGTATCGCTCCACGCTTCTCTATCTTTCCGATACTGAGCGTCACTCCCGAAAGATAATATGGCGCGAGGGCTTTCTGGAGCTCTATGATCTTCGCAGGACCAGTATCTTCCTGTTTTTTATCACCATAGTAGATGGTAAAGGAGAGAAGTGTATCATTTTCGATGGGGAGTTCGGCGTAGCCACTGACAGCGATAGTTCTGGTATTCCGAGCAACGCTCTGTGAAAGAGTGGGAGTAAGAGATTCTGGAGAAGTCATAGTCGTATGCGTGAAAAAGTAGAAAGTCCCGATACCAATTGCAGAGATGAGGAAACAGGTGATGAGAAGACGAGGCATATAGAAAAATAGTAAGCTATATAGAAAGAATACGTATTCAAAAAACTTCTATATTAAAACTTCCATAGTATATATTTTTTATGATTTTTGTAAATATTCGAGAATCTCGGATAGAAAAATTTGTGTTAGTCTAGATCCTAAATTGTTATAAAAATAGGGGATTTATATAACCTTCTCTCGATCTTCTCGATACGGTATAGCCGCTACCTGATACTCATCTTCATAGACGATATATCCAGGATCTTCCCGTTTCACGACTGAGACGATGATGCCGTATCGTTCAAGGATACGAGACATCTCATACATTTTGGCGATGTGTTCTTTTGCACTGTCATGATACCATGATACTGCAGTGCCAGTCTCTTTGCTTGTCCTTCTTTTAGTAAATTGTGTCGGTGGTTCAAGATATTGATCAAACCAGTTTCTGAGTTCATTGATTTTTTCTGCATCCCCATAAAGAAAAGCATCTTTACTCCGCAAATAGTACATAGCCTGAAATACTCCTATTTTCTTTTCTCCATCGTCGTCAATGAATGATGTGATAAATCGAAGGAACATATCTATTTTTTCACGATCTTCACCACGAAAAACCCCTCCGTCTCCGCTCCAGGCAGTATGCGTACGGCTTTCTGGAGTTCTTCAGAGTACTCTGTCTTTCCGAATTTCTGGATACCGCGCTTCCACCATGGCTTGTCGGAAAGTCCTATATCGATCGGTTCGAGAGAAGCGCTCGGAGTCTCCTCGAGGAAGTCAGAGATGACTCACTCGTTCTCCTCGGGAGCGAGGGTACAGGTGGAGTAGACGAGTGTTCCTCATTTTTTCAATGCTGAGAATGCAAGGGTGAGAAGCTCATACTGGAGTTCTGCTTTCTTCTGTATGTTCTCGAGCGACCAGAAGCCATAGGTCTTCTCATTCGTCAGAGATATGCGGCCCTCAGCACTACATGGAGCGTCGAAGAGGATACGATCAAAAACCTCTTCTGGAGTACGATCGAAATAGTGTCGTGCATCGAGCTTCTGTCATCCCACGATCGTCGCTCACTGGAGCTTACAGTTATGTATGAGTTTATCATAGCGGATCTGGTTTTGCTCGAGGGCGACGATTTTTCCTGTATTTTCCATCATCATAGCGATCTGTGTCGTCTTGGATCCGGGAGCCGCACACACATCGAGGATAGATTCTCCTGATTTTGGATCGAGGACGAGCGCTGGAAGGAGTGAGGAGAGTGACTGGAGATAGATAAGTCCATCATAGAATGCTCGTGTTCCCTTCATAGCATACTCGTGAGTCTTATCGAAAAGATATACCTCAGTCGCTCGTCATTCCTGCGGAGGCAGGAATCCTGTGAATTTCTCGACTGCAATTCACTTTTCTGCGAGCTCTTTCATGACAGCGCTTCCATCTCAGTTGAGCATATTGATACGAAAAGATCATTTTCGTTCCAGAGAAAAAGCAGTCATCACACCATCATACTCCTCACCGAGGATGGTACGGAGTCGGCTATCGAGAAGTTTTGGGAGCATATTAGAGTTTAGTTATTTTTTTAGTCTTTTTATCTATACGAAAAAGGGATGATATACCAGAGTAGTTCGAATTATCAAAATAGATATACCATGCTTCTTTTCACGAGACAAATCCAGATACAGCCCCATCAGGAAATAGGGCGGGAGTATTTTTGAGAGTAAAAAATTTCTTATTCTTCACCACATTATATCCTACAGTAACTTCTGGTGATCACTCTGTCAATCAGGGTACTCGTCCTGTGACTATGAGGTTAGAATCATTCATATAATCCACCTGATAATAATCTACACTCTTGTGATCAATAGGGAGAGAAAGTAGTTTTTTTACTGCCTTTGACTTACAATTATAGGAGTATAGCTCTGACCGCGAATAATGAGTGCCCTGTCGTACATTTACTACATAGTAGAGACTATAGTGCTCATTGGGATCGATAGGACCTTCCATGACGCCCAGAGAATGCATTTGTTTCCATATTCTACTTACCTCTACTTCCTCATTTGGATATTTTACTGATATATTTCTGTAGATGAGTCCCTGAAGCATATCATCAGCACATATCGCATCTGTATCTGTGCCAGCAAAAACTGATGGTATACATCCGAGAAATACTAAAAAAAGAATACTATATTTTTTCATAAAAAAAGATTAGTTACCATTCCCAACCACTACCTTCGCATGTCGGAGAACGCGATCGCGAAGCATATATCATTTCTCGAACTCAGTGACGATCTTCCCAGCTTCACCAGGTCACTCAGTCATCACATCGTGTCGGTCAGGATCGACCTCAGCACCCAAAGAGGTGAATGCGACGACTCCCTGAGATTCGAGATATTTCTCCATACTTGAGAGCACTGAGCGGACTCCATCGACGAAAGTATCACCTTCAGTTCATGCTTTGAGTTTCACGGCACGTTCGAGATTATCTACTTGGGTCAGAAGTGGCATGAGCATCTTCGCAGAGAGGTAGTGGACCATATCTGCCTTATCTCGCTCGGTACGCATGACGAAGTTCTGGTAATCCGCCTGAGCACGCGCTAGGGCATCTTTAAGTCGAGTGACTTCATCAGATGCATCAGTCTTAGGGTCGAGTGTTGCCTCCTCAGAGACGATTTCTTCGAGAGTTTCTTCGACGGTTTTTGGGTCAGTATTGTTGGGATCTTGTGTGGTCATGGGGATATAATAAATTATATAAAATAGAAAACAGAGCAAGATTTCTCCGCTCCGCTTTGCTTCGGTCGAAATGACAGGAACGGTCAGAGGAGATTATACTTTCGGTGCAGCAGGTTTCTTTGCGGGAGCTTTTTTCGCAGGAGTTGGCTTCGCAGCGACTGGAGTGTCGAGCTTCGACTTGATCGCTGTATGAGCGGTCGTGAGTTTCGATTTTGCTTCGTCGATCCAGCTCATGAGTGTATCATGAGCGACGTCAGCGAAGCTCGATCCTTTCTCTTTTGCCTTATCGAGGATCGCTGCTTTTTCTTCATAGAGCTCCTCTACCTTTGCGACAGCAGATTCTCCTTCGGCAGCTCCTTTATTTTTCAGAGAAGCGATGAGAGACTCAGCCTCTGTCGTGAAACTATCGAGGAGAGAAGATGCCTTTGCCTTGAGTGAGTCGAAGTCTTCGACGTCATCGAAATGTGTCGTGACGAATCCTTTCACTTCCGTGTAGGCAGTCTTATGGATATCGACGATCTCGTCGATGATGTTATCCATTTTCGATTTCTTCGGATCTCCCTTCGATGTACCTGCATCTTTTCGGAACTTCATAGCTACGGCGAGTCCAGCGGCGTATCCAGCAAGGAGGGTGATAAGTCTCATATATATAATGGTTAAGATATGCGCATTATATGAAAAAATGGGAAAAATTCAATGAGATTTTCAGAATCAGAAATAAAAAGTCTAGAAAAATATATCTAGACTTTTTATTTTATAAAATTCGACTTAATAAGTAAGAAATACTACAAATATACTAAAGTGAACTCCAATTATCTGGAAGTACATTATTATTGATATCGAAGAGTGTGCCATCTGCTTTTCCATTACATTGGCTTGTGTTTCCTTCGTTCCATGACCAGAATGCTCCGTTATTATTCGTGGAACTCCCTGCATTTTTTGCACTTCTAAATTGTATTTTTGGGATACCATCACGTGCTATAATTGCTACTGAATCTCAAGAACTAATCGGCGCATATCACTGGAATGAGACCTCTCATCTCCCTGCTGCTGGCATGTTAGAGTCATATCAGAATAATGATTGTCTACTATCTCGTGCGATCCCTGGTTCAGCAATAGCCTGATAAGCATATCATATCTTATACCCCATGATACACCTGTATCCTACTGGGTATAATTTTTTAAAACTATCTGAATTACAAGTCATACCCGGGGTCGGAAGTAGCGGATTGAGCCGAGGGAGTTCGTATCCATCGAGTTCTTGAGCATTATATCGTAGGGATACGATACGTGGATGAACTCCATATTCGGTTATTACCGAATCCTTTCATGCAAATACACAATAACTACTCCCTCCGATACTTCCAAGATTTGTTGTACTGATTGTGCCATTCCTTCCCTGTAATGTGCTACTACGATTCGGGTTAGACCAATTACAATCTCATTTTTCATCACTATATAAGAATGTAGGACCACAGATCCTCTCAGCATCGCTAGCATTCTTGATAGGAGTATTAAAATCGAATCCGAAACTAACAATCAGTTCATGATGAATGGGATTAGTACTAGCAACTGTCGGGATTCTCTGCATTTTTCCAAAGTTGAGATAGAGTTTCTGTGCTCGAATAGGATCTATCATACGAGATTGAATCGAATTTGTATTAGTCCCATAGCGTCACTTTCCATCTATAATAAGTTTTGGTATACCGCCCTCTGCTGCACCACCATAAGTAAATGTTACAGCTTCAGCAGAGTCGAAATCTCCGATACAAGGAGAAATAGAGCCCTTTGCATTTAACATAGAATTATAAGAACTTACGTCTGAGAAGGATATGCTTCAGGAGAGATTGAGTGTATTATTGATACGCAGAGCATATACTCATTTATTGTACATATTGAAATGGTTCCATCCGCTTGGGCTCATGACAGTATTCATGATAAGCACTTCTTTAGCATTGGGATCATCTTGACATCGAGCACTAATGACTGGTGGTGCAGCTACGACTCATAATGATGCATTCCCAGATACACCCTCTACCATACGTGAAGGAGGTAGTCCAAGAATAGATCATATCATGTTTCTCGATGCCATAAGTATATCTATCGCATCTCAGAATCCCTTATAGACCTCTTCATAGTATAGCACCTTAGCTGATTTTTTCTCTCATGCTACTACTGTATCTGAGAGTCACAGTGCTCCCTTCATAACAATATCATTAACAGCATTTATTGAGGACTGAGAGACTGCTGCATAGGAGAAAGAAAAAGAGAATACTACTACCACTGGGAGGAGTGCCATGAGAAACTTCTCACGACGAGAAAAGAAAAGGGGGAAAGATTTTTTCATAAAAAGTATCCTGAGAAATAAATACTAGAGTAGTAGTAGCACATACCCCCCCACGTCAAGTATCAGAACAAGAAAAATGCGAAAACTATATAGACAAAATAATATTGGGTCTTCCCCAGTTGACGGTATTTACTTACCTAATATACTGGCTCTATGGAGAGAAAAAACCTGTATCGAAAAAAATCCCGAATTTGAAACAAGAAAACAAGAGAAATTATCAAGTTTTTTTCACTCGATTTACCCTC
>JANMHM010000021.1:0-5164 GCA_031375155.1 Candidatus Altimarinota bacterium | reverse complement strand
CGGAAAATGAAAGATTTGAGTTGGGATTTTTTGTTTTTCGGGGATATATTTTCCTGAGCTCAAGGATACTTCCTTCCTTCTTCACTCATTCCGAGCTACGAAGGACTACGTATCTGACCTAAGATCTCGTAAGGATTATTTTTTTATTTTTTCTCTCTATGGCACACGCAGAACTCGTACAGAGTATGCTCGAAAACGCTGTCCACATCGGACATAAGCGTGAATACTGGTCTCCGAAAATGCGCGACTATATCTATGGTGTCCAGAATGGGATCCATGTATTCGATCTCTATAAAACTGCAGAGAAACTCCTAGAAGTGAAGGCAGTCCTCGAAGATCTCAGCTCGAAAGGGAAATCTATCCTTTTTGTCGGTACCAAGATCCAGACAAAAGATCTCGTCGAAGCCCTCGCTATCGCTACAGGACATTTCTATGTCAGCTCGAAATGGGTGCCAGGACTTCTCACGAACTTCGCTACTATAAAAAAACGAATCGCCTACTATAATGAACTCGAAGGATCACTCGGAAATGGGATGCTCGAAGGTCTCACGAAAAAAGAAGTATCAGTAAAAATGAAGGAACTCGAGAAACTCAAGACGGCATATATCGGTGTGAAGGATCTCAAGCGTGCCCCAGATGTCGTCGTCGTCATCGATGGACACTATGAGGATCTCGCACTTACTGAGGCTCATACTATGGGTGTCACGACTATCGCACTCCTCGGTTCTACGGGAGATATCGACAAGACTGACTACTTTGTTCCTTGTAATGTGAACTCGATCAAGGCACTTGCATTTGTCCTCGGAGAACTCAAGGCGTCTATCAAGGCTCGTAAATCTGAAGATAAAAAACCTCTCGGATCTGCTCCAGCTCGTACTGAGAAGCTCGCTCCGAAGACTCCTATGGCTCGTACTGCGAAGACAGAAGAAGCTGTAGAAGAAGCTCCAGAGAAAACTGAGATTGTAGAAGCGTAATACGCACTATAGTAAAAAGAAATACAAACTCTGTGTCTAATTTCTATTTTTTACCTTTATTCTTATGGAAACCCCTACTTCTTCTCTCGTGTCTAGCCAAGAAAAGCTCGCAGCAGCGCTCGCATCGTTCCTCTTCTTTGTTCCACTTCTGATGAATGTAAAAACTCCATTTGTCGTGAAATATATGAAGCAAGGATTTGCAATCAATGTCGTCGAAATTCTCATTTCTCTCGTTGCTTCATTTCTCTGGATGTTGAGTCCGATACTCGGACTGGTAAATCTGGCGCTCTTCATCACATCTATTTTTCTCGCGTTTCAGGCTTTTGCAGGGAAAGACTATATGATAGGACTTCTCTACGAAAATGCAGAGAAACTTATCCAAACTCTCGGTATTTCCAATCTCTTTACTCCAGGGAAGTAGTTTCCGTTTTTGTCATTCTCGCTTTCTCGAGAATCTCTTTCAGAAAAAATCTGGTACAGATTCTCCTCGCGGAGAATGACAAATTTTAATTTCTAAATTAGTATCAACTTATGGTAACCCCTCAAATGATAAAAGAACTCCGTGAAAGAACAGGAGTCGGTATGTCTGACTGTAAAAATGCTCTTGTCGAAGCGAATGGCGATATGGATATGGCGATCGACCTTCTTCGAAAGAAGGGTCTCTCGAAGGCTGCTAAGCGTGCTGGAAATGAGACAAGTGAAGGAAAAATCAAGATCGTCACAGAAGGTGGTGCTACATATGTAGCAGTAGTATCTTGCGAGACAGACTTCGTCGCTCGTAATGAGACATTCGAAGCTATGCTCGGGCACTTCATCGACATCCGTAAGTCGTCATCTACTGATGCAGAGGCAATAGCTCAGGCAGAAGAGCTGAAGGCATCTGAGTATACACTCAAGGTCGGTGAAAATATGCAGATCCGTACTCTGACGAAGATCGAAGGAGATGTCATAGCAAGCTATGTGCACTCGAACTATAAGAACGGTGCTGTCGTCGTCGCAAAATCGGGGACTGATACTGATAAACTCAAGCAAGTCGCGATGCATGTCGTGGCATCTGCTCCGCAGGTCACCTCTCCGACGGATATCTCAGATGAGGTCGTCGCGAAGGAGAAAGAAATCCAACTCGAGATCATGAAACAAGATCCCAAAAATGCGACTAAACCTGCAGAAATCCTCGAAAAAATCATCGATGGAAAAATGACAAAATTCCGTGAAGAGAATGCGCTTCTCACTCAGCCATTTGTCGTCAATCCTGATATGAAAGTCGGTGAATTTATCGGGAAAGATGCGATCGTAGCATTTTACCGATATAGCATATAGTCTTAGACGAAGATCGAGGAAAAGTAATAAGCTCACCTCAAATCTTCGTCTCACATAGCTCTATAGTTCAGCGGTTAGAACATCGGTCTCCAAAGCCGAGAACCTCAGTTCGATTCTGAGTGGAGCTGCCATATATATCATATATAAAAAAACATTAGCATGTCATGCTAATGTTTTTTTATGAAATTTATAGGAAAGTTTATTTTAGACTTCTTGCTCATTGAGTTTTTCTGCAGCTTCTGGCGTCGATACGGTTTTTCCTATGAGAAATAGTTTAATAACGCCAATAGCTATTACCCAGTAAACAAACATTGCTAAAAGCGTTGTCCACTCAAAAACACTTCCCTGAATTTCTGTAACACTGAAGACTCTCAAAAATGGAGAAGCGAAAACATCGGTTATTCTATAGATAAAATTCGTGAAGCCAGCTGCAGCATTGGCATCTAATACCTTGAGAACGATACGAAATGCAAGTAGAATTTCTATGACGCCGAAAATATACCAGACAACCTGTGTGCCACGATAGAGTGGCTTCGTACTGGGAGAGTTAAATGAGTCCATATAGGTACACTAAGATTAGGGAGTAGCTTCTGAATTTTCAGCTACTGACAAAGTGTATATAGGAATTGTATTTTTACTAAGACAAAAGCAAGACAAGTATTATTTTAGAGTCTTTTCCAATTATTGGTATACGAGAGCATATCCGATATTTTGGATTTCTTGTATCGTAGAAGTACTTCCTGCTGTAACAGTTACTTGGACTCACCCTTGTATATTTGATTTACTTATCGATATTCATGAGAGATGAGCAAAAATATAGGTGAACGAAAATCATTGAAGAAAATTCATAGTATTGTAGTCTCCACTGGTAAAGTTCATTTGTATTCCATTGGAAGTATTATACACATAGCGAGCTATCTGACTTGTATTTCCAAATACAGATGTTCCTGTGCGATAGGGAGTATTGGTATAGCTCGGTATATAGGTATATGGCTGAGGAGCATAGTTATACTGATAGTTATAGTTTTGATTATAACTATAGTTATTATTGTAGTTATAGCTCGATACTCCAGTGATAAGACTGATCCATCCAGCATTTTGCAGGCTTGTGATAGCAGTGATTTCGTTGCTCGTAGCCATTATCTGCACACCGAGAGTAGTATTTGAGATATTTACATTTACACTATTTCCAAATCGTGTGAAATAATTGAGCCAGTATGTATTCTTGATACAGCTTTGGAGTGTAGCATTATTAGAGTCGATGACTATATTTACTCCATTTGAGAGATTTCCTACTCCGACACTGACATTCGATAAGTTGGTACAAGAGATAACAGGAGGATTCGTATAGTATTGATACTGGGGTTGGGATTGATAACTGTAGTTATATTGGGGTGTTGGTGTCTGATAGGATTGCTGATACCTATTTTTATGATTTTTACTAGAGTGCGCTGATGCACTCGGAGAAATAATCGAAAAAATGATAGCTATGATAAGGATTTTCGAGAAAAGAGATTTCATAAAAATTGCAGTTAAGTAATATATCTATATACTTTTTATCATAGAAGTCAAATCTATTTCTCGAAGAGTGTAGAGATTATCGAAATCCTCGAATGAGTGAGATCCTGATTTTTTCTCCTGTGTCAGTCGTGTATTCTAGGACAGGCAAAAGATAGAAGAGCTTATCTGGATCTACTGCGATTTTTTGCATCAATTGGTAATCGACTATAGCAGAAATGATATTTTTCCCTTCGAGGAGTTTTGCTACTTTTGATTCTATGATAGAGCGTTTCTCTGTGGGAGTATCTCGTACTATTATCCCACTTCCTGACCGAGTGAGTATTTCTTCACTCGCCCACATATCAGACTTCGCATAGAGTCGCATAGTAGTCGCATATTCGGGTATTATGTATGATGGCTCTGGAGTAGACATCGTCATCATAGCCATAGTAGGAGCATCGCTCGGAGGAGGAGAGGCATCGGCATATGGTGATACTTCTCGATTTGCAGATGCACTATCTCTGTCTTCGAGAGGACTCGTCGAGAGATCCATAGAGTTCATGTCATCGACTATACCCTGAATCTCTTTGTCTATACTTGTTTTTTCCGCTCGGAATTCTTGGATTTTATTTTCTGCAAGAGTATTTGTTTGGGATTTTGTTACTTCCCCAGTAATACTGCTCATCTTATTTTCTTGTAGAGTACGAAGTGACTCATCATGCGGATCGAGCAAGAGTTCTCCATTTGGAAAAAATACTTTCCAAAAACTTATACCAAAAAGCAAACAGGCAAACGCTGTGCCAAATACAGGAAAGAGACTTCTCCATGAGAAAGGAATTGATTTGGTAGTTTTTCCCTGAGATGATTCTAGGAGCCTACTCTTGAGAGTATCACGAAAATAGCTATCCATGACTACTTTTGGTCGATGAGATGCGAGGAGCATTACAGTATTTCAGAGTTTCTCATGATCCCCTTTTTTCGAAAGGAGTGGTGTGAGCTCTTCGAGGATGTCTTTAGCGTATGAAGACATGAGCAGTGATAAATGAGATAAGTGCGAGGGGCGAGACGTTGGCAGCGATTTTTTCGAGAGAACGAGAGACGATTTTTTTACTATTGGATACCGACTCTCCAGTGATGCTAGATATCTCGTCGTATGAGAGATCATCCCAGATACGAAGTGTGACGATCATGCGATCTCGTTCTGGAAGCGTATCCATGTAGGAGAGGACTTCGGTGAGTTTCTCTTTATGGTCGACTATTTCTGCGAAATCCACAGATTCACTCGGTTCCCACTCGATGTCATCGAGTGAGTCGATCGGTCGCTCATGACGGAGAGAGTCGATCAGTGTCGTATAGGCGATACGCAGGAT